>CAZIMW010000195.1:0-4694 GCA_964540425.1 uncultured Flavobacterium sp. | reverse complement strand
GGTGTTTTGAAGCACATAATCTGCAACAGCAACTAAAGTATATTCTTCACCAAACATCGCTCCTTTTTCATCTACAAAAGCCAATCGATCTACATCGGGATCTACTACAATTCCGAAATCGGCATGTTCATCGACAACCATTTTCATCAAATCACCTAAATGTTCTTTTAAAGGTTCAGGATTGTGAGGAAATTCACCCGTAGGATCGCAATATAATTTTACGGGATGCACTCCTAAACGTTCTAACAAAGCAGGGACAGCAATCCCTCCAGTAGAATTTACTGCATCAACCACCACTTTAAATTTTGCTGCTTTTATAGCTTCAACATTTACCAATGGCAAATTTAATATTTCATCTATATGCAAATCAATATAAGTCTGATTTATAGTTATTTTTCCTAAATCATCTACTTCAGAAAAATTTAAATTTCCATTTTCTGCTAAATCTAATATTTTTTGGCCTTCTACAGCATTCAAAAACTCTCCATCTTTATTCAATAATTTTAAAGCATTCCATTGTTTCGGATTGTGACTTGCTGTTAGGATAATTCCACCGTCGGCCATCTCCATTGTTACCGCCATTTCGACTGTTGGAGTTGTTGACAAATCCAAATCTACTACGTGTATTCCCATTCCTACCAAAGTATTCATTACTAATTGTTGCATCATGTTTCCAGAAATTCTGGCATCACGCCCTACCACCACTTTGTAATTATCTTTTTCACGTTGCAATTTTACCCAAGCACCATAGGCAGCTGCATATTTTACTGCATCTATGGGTGTTAAATTATCACCTTGAGTGCCTCCTATGGTTCCTCGAATTCCTGAAATGGACTTTATTAATGTCATACTTATTATAAATTTATTTTTATTTAAGACACAGAGTATTCCGATTTTTTTTTATCGGAATGTATCGAAGTGTCATTTATTATGTTCTATGTTTCAAAGACTAAAAAAACAAACATTAGCAAAGATACTTTTAAAATCACAAAAACTTCCTAAGCTTTTTGTAAATTGTCCCAGAAGTTTAAACCCAAATTGCATGAATTATTTAGCACATATTTATCTTTCTGGTGATAGTGAAGGCGTTATTATTGGCAACTTTATTGCTGACGGAATTAAAGGAAAGAAATATCAAAAATATCCACTTGAAATTCAAAAAGGAATTCTTTTACACAGAGGCATTGACAGCTTTACCGACCAACATCCTACCGTTAGAAAAAGCACCAAACGTTTGCACGAAAATTACGGACACTATAGTGGGGTAATTGTCGATATTTTATACGATCATTTTTTAGCAAAAAATTGGTCAAAATACCACCAACAACCTTTGGACGAATACATTCAAGACTTTTATAAACTACTTCGTACAAATTTTGAAGTATTACCTTCACGAATCAGAAGGATAATGCCTTATATGATTTCAGATAATTGGCTATTAAGCTATGCAACTATTTCGGGAATTAGTCGGATTTTAGTACAAATGAATTACAGAACAAAAAACATCTCAAAAATGAATTTTGCAGTGATAGAATTGGAAGAATTCTATTCTGAATTTGAAGAAGAATTCACTTCCTTTTTTACTGAATTACAAGATTTTTCAAAAAATAAACTCCTTAATTTATGAAGAAAATACTTTTCCTACTTATTACGCTTTTAATCATTTCTTGTAAAGAAGAAATAAAAAATAAACTTAACACTGAAACATTAAAAACGGAGACTAAAATTAAAAAAAGTATTATTGCTGATAAAGCTATGGTGGTTTCGGCAAGAGAAGAAGCCTCAAAAATAGGAATACAAATCCTTAAAAAAGGCGGAAATGCTTTTGATGCTATGATTGCGACAGAGCTATCTTTAGCAGTTGCTTTTCCTGTTGCTGGCAACCTTGCTGGAGGAGGATTTATGGTGTATCGTACTAAATACGGGGAAATTGGAGCTTTGGACTATCGAGAAAAAGCACCCATTGCCGCTCATAGAGATATGTATTTAGACGAAAATGGTGATTTTATTTCAGAAAAAAGTAAGACAGGATCCTTGGCAATTGGTGTTCCTGGAACCATTGCGGGAATGTTTGCCGTTCATGAAAAGTTAGGCTCACTTCCTATAGAAGAAATTTTAAAACCCGTAATCAAGCTTGCTGAAAAAGGATACATCGTTACCAAATATCAAGCGAGTAGAATCGCTCATTTTAAACCTATTTTTCTTAAAACGAATAACGAAAATTCGCTATACACTGAAACTTACAAAGAGGGAGATACCATTAAAAATTTAGCATTAGCAAAAACATTACAACGTATTTCAGACAATGGAAGATCGGAATTTTACAATGGAAAAACCGCTAAAATATTGGTAGATTTTATTCAATCAAAAAATGGAATTATCACGATGGAAGACATGAATGCCTATGAAGCAGAATGGCGTGAACCTATTGTATTTAACTATAAAAATCTTAAAGTTATTTCAATGTCTCCACCATCAAGCGGTGGAATCTGCTTGGCACAAATATTAAAGTTTATTGAACCTTACCCAATAAAAGAGTATGGACACAACAGCACCAAAACCATACAAGTTATTACAGAAGCAGCTCGAAGAGCTTATGCAGATAGAAGTTATTATTTAGGCGATCCCGATTTTATTGATATTCCTTCAGAAACCTTAATTAGTGATGCTTATTTAAAAAATCGAATGAAGGATTTTTCGTTTGACAAAGCAACTTCATCAGACAGTTTGAGCTATGGAAGTATTCCTGGTTTTGAAAGTTCAGAAACCACTCATTATTCTATTGTAGATCAATTTGGAAACGCCATTGCCGTAACCACAACGTTAAACGGCGCATATGGTTCAAAATTATATTCCAATGAGCTTGGGTTTTTCTTTAATAATGAAATGGACGATTTTAGTGCAAAACCTGGCGAACCTAACATTTACGGGCTTGTTGGCGGTGAAGCAAATTCTATCGCAGCTCAGAAAAGAATGCTAAGTTCCATGACTCCTACTCTTGTTGAAAAGGACGGTGAATTCTGGATGACTGTTGGTACTCCAGGAGGCTCCACAATTATCACTTCCGTATTACAAACCATTTTAAATGTTTATGAATTTGATATGGATATGCAAGAGGCGGTCAATGCACCAAGATTTCACCATCAATGGCTGCCAGATATAGTTCGTTTTGAACCAAATTCATTTCCTAAAGACTCGCTACAATACCTTGTTAGTAAAGGCTATAATGTTGAAGAAAAGAATTCTACTATTATTGGAAAAGTAGATGGAATTAGAATCTTACCCAACGGAAAATTGGAAGGCGGAGCAGATCGTCGTGGTGATGACACTGCTGTTGGTTATTAATCATCATACAACACTTTATCGGACATCCTTGCGTTTCAGCGAATTGTAGCCTTTTTACTACAAAATAATTGAAAAAGACTTATTTTTGGTATCCCCAAACTAAATTTTAAATAAGGAATTAAAGTTCAAAAACAAACATCCCCAGCTTTAATTTTGAGTAATACTTATGAAGAAAAAATTATTCTTTAGGGATATATTCACCTTGATACCACTTGTATTTAGTGGTTTTCTTTGCATTACACTTGTTTTTCTTCTTTGGCAACAAACCATTGCATCTCCTGATTTTATAGAAGTACTTGAAAATATTTCAACCATATTTATTAGCATTAGCGGATTTTTAGCTGCAATAATTATGGTCTATTTGGCATTTTCAGCTTTGAGTTTAAAAAATAATCGGGTACTTGTAATCGACAATTTAAGTAAGATTACTCAAAAAGTACATAATTTCAGGGAAATTGTAGGTTTACTTTTGCAATCAAAAATGTGGCTTCCTGGTTTAAAAGATTATATTGATGATGAATATGAAGGTTTAAATTTCTTTGAAGTAAAAGAATTTTATAAAGGCAAATCTAAATTAGCTATAGAATTTCTTCAAGAAAGTCATCATTATGGAGATACTGAAAATTTATACCTTGAGTTAAAGTCGTTATTAATGACCAAACCCAAGGAACGTAAATTACCTAAGAATATGCAGTTTCCAAAAATATATAACAAAGCCATCATTGAGAAATGGCTGGAACATAAATGTGGTACTGGATTGCTATATTATTTTGGGTATAAATTCGGGATTTATAAAGAAACATTAGATATAGAGTCGGTGTTTGAAAGACATCAAGAAAAAATTATTGCTTTGGCAAATTCTATAGATCCAGAAGTTTTTGAAGACTCTTCATTTAATGAAGTTTTTCTTTCAAAACTTGGTGATTATATGTCGAATAACATTATTCCAAAATTGTATCAACTTCAAGAAGATGTGACTACAGAAATGCCAAAATTACTACAATATATGTACGGAATATTTTTATTCTTAGTGCTTTTTGGTGTTCTTATTCCTCTAGGGTTTTTATTATTTAATTTACCTATTCTACTTTTAATTATCAGTTATACTACCATCGTGAGCATTATTTTCTATTTGGCAACCACTTTTTATCAGTTTCTTTCAAAAGAGATTAATAGGTAAAGGGTTTAATTCATTTGTCATAGCGAAGTATGAGGCACGAATACTGTGGCTATCTTATGAAGATAGTAAATTACTTATTTAAGTTAGTTGTTAAATAATTAAGATTACTTCACTTCGCTCCTTTAGATTTGTATCGTTAAGTTTTTCTTATTCATTAAGTGTTTAACTT
>CAZIMW010000194.1:0-4759 GCA_964540425.1 uncultured Flavobacterium sp. | reverse complement strand
TACAAAAATTATTTGCGTAAATATTCAAATCCCACAAGTTTTGTGCTTGATCCCTTAAAATCCCACAACTTTATGATTTGATCCTGTTTCAGTAAACTTTTGTAATTTAAAATTATTGCAACAAAAAAACTCCTTCAGGAAAACCTAAAGGAGTTTATACATTTATAAATTCTTTTTTTTTAAAGAGCAGCTACGTGTTTAGCCATATTCGATTTTAAGTTAGCAGCTTTATTGTTATGGATAACATTTTTCTTAGCTAACTTATCAATCATAGAAACAACTCCAGGGAATAATTTCTCTGCGTCTTTCTTTGTTGAAGTTTCAAGTAATTTCTTTATTGCGTTACGAGTCGTTTTGTGTTGGTAACGATTACGCAATCTCTTTACTTCGCTGTTTCTAATTCTCTTTAATGCTGACTTATGATTCGCCATTTTATTTGTTTTAATTCTTAATTTTTGTAGTCCGTAGGGGAATCGAACCCCTGTTACCAGGATGAAAACCTGGCGTCCTAACCCCTAGACGAACGGACCATTAATTTTTATTTCACGCTTTTCAAAACAACATTACAATAATTATGTCTTTCAAGCGGGTGCAAAAATACAACTATTTTTGAATGCTACAAATCTAACATTACTTTTTTTATAAAAATTAATACGCCTTTGCAAAAAGCACTTTTTTATTGGAAGGTTTTCCAGTGACCATACAGCTTCCCTCTTCTTCTTTTGCATCCAAAGGAATACATCTTATGGTGGCTTTTGTTTCTTTTTTTATTTGGTCTTCCGTTTCAACTGTACCATCCCAATGTGCTAATATAAAACCACCTTTAGTTGCTAGTACTTCTTTAAACTCCTGATATGTATTTACTTCAGTAGTATTTTCTTCTCTATAACCTGCTGCTTTAACATATAGATTCTTCTGAATTTCACTCATTAAATCTACTACCACAGAAACCACTTCTTCTCTTGAAACCGAATCTTTTGTCAACGTATCTCTTCTTGCTAACTCCAGTGTTCCATTTTCAACATCTCTTGGTCCAATTGCCAATCTAACTGGCACTCCTTTTAATTCATATTCGTTAAATTTCCAACCAGGCTTATAAGTATCTCTATCATCAAATTTTACTCGAATTCCTTTTGCACGGAGCTCAGCCATTACTTCTTTTGCTACTTTACTAACCGATTCAAATTGTTCATCGTTTCTATAAATCGGGACAATTACCACTTGATCTGGAGCAAGATTGGGAGGCAAAACCAACCCTTTATCATCGCTATGTGTCATAATCAAAGCTCCCATTAATCTTGTAGAAACCCCCCAAGAAGTTGCCCAAACATAATCTTGTTTTCCATCTTTAGCTGTAAATTTTACATCAAAAGCTTTTGCGAAATTTTGTCCTAAAAAATGAGAAGTTCCAGCTTGCAAAGCTTTTCCATCTTGCATTAACGCTTCAATACAGTAGGTCTCAAGAGCTCCTGCAAATCGTTCGCTTTCGGTTTTAAGTCCTATTACAACTGGCATAGCCATAAAATTTTCGGCAAATTCTGCATAAATATTTACCATTTGCTCAGTTTCTGCAATTGCTTCACTTTTGGTTGCATGAGCAGTATGTCCTTCTTGCCACAAAAATTCAGTAGTTCGTAAAAACAAACGAGTTCTCATCTCCCAACGAACCACATTTGCCCATTGATTTATTAATAAGGGTAAATCTCTGTAGGATTGAATCCATTTCCTATAAGTGTCCCAAATAATAGTTTCTGAAGTAGGACGAACAATTAGTTCTTCTTCGAGTTTTGCATCTGGATCAACCATAACCCCTCCCTTTCCGTCGTCTTTTAATCTATAATGTGTTACTACTGCACACTCTTTCGCAAAGCCATCTACGTGACTTGCCTCTTTACTAAAATATGATTTCGGGATAAGTAATGGAAAATATGCATTCTGATGTCCTGTTTCTTTGAACATTCTATCTAGTTCAGCTTGCATTTTTTCCCATATCGAGAATCCATAAGGTTTGATAACCATGCAGCCTCTAACTCCGGAGTTCTCCGCAAGATCTGCATTTATTACCAGTTCATTATACCATTTTGAATAATCCTCGCTGCGTTTTGTTAGATTTTTAGCCATAGTGTTGTGTTTGGCACAAATATTGTAATTATTGTTAAAAATGTTTTAGTTCTCGACAAAACTAACTAATTTTATAATGTCCAACAATTAAATTGCTATTGTTATGAAAACCTTTAAATATTCTATTAAAAAAACTACGCCATTCTTATTACTAGTGGTAACAATTTTACTTTTTTCATCTTGCGGAACTCATAATCAAAATGATTATAACGAAGCTGATGGGATTTACTCCTCTGGGAAAAATAAAGTAACTGCTGAAGATGTTTCTAACGCAGAAGCTGAGGAAGAAACTGCAAAAAACAATTATTACAAACAATATTTCAGTACCAAATCGAACGCATATAAAGATATTCCGGAAGAAGATTCTATTATTACCGATGTAGAAGCATATTACACAACCGAAACTTTAGACGAAGATGGATATATAGTTGAAGAAATTAATTATAACGAAGGCAATGGTGGCTGGGGAAACAATGCTACCGAAGTTTCCATAAATATTTATGGTGGCTTTGGACACAACCCGTACTTTTTTGGTAGCATGGGATTTGGTTGGGGACAACCTTACTATGGTTGGGGCATGGGATTTGGTTGGAGACAACCTTTTTATCCTCATTTTGGATACGGCGGTCAAGGAGGCCATAATAACCATGCTCATAACAGAGGAAGAAGAAATACGGACTATTATGCTGGACGATCATCATCAAGATATAATTCAAGCGGAAGGAACTCTTCCAATAGAGGTTCTTCTACTAGAAGCTCTTCGACCAGACGAGGCAATTACTCAAGAAGCGAACAAAACAGAAGATCAACTACCACAAGAGCTAACAATATAAGACGATCTAGCACTTCTTCTAAACCTACAAGAAGAAGTTCCACAACAAGAAAATCTACCTATAGACCAAGAGCAACAACTCGTCCAAGTAGTTCCTACAGAAGCTCTGGAGGAGGATCTAGAGGCGGAGGAGGATCAAGAGGTGGCGGCTCCCGTGGTGGCGGTGGTGGTGGCAGAAGAGGTGGCCTATAATCTTTCATTTTTATTTAAATCAATTTACTTATGAAAAGAATTTCATTCTTATTTATAACGGTTATTTCTATGGCTGTCACTAATGCACAAAACATTACCGATGCATTACGTTATTCTACCGAAACACTTAATGGTACAGCTCGTTTTAATGCTATGAGTGGTGCTTTTGGAGCACTTGGAGGCGACGTATCTTCTTTGTCTATTAACCCTGCAGCTAGCGGCGTAATGATTAGAAGCGTTGGTGCAGCGACATTTTCTGTTGTTGATAATCGAAATAAAGCAAATTATTTTGGAACAAATACCGAATCATCTTACGCAGATTTAAATTTTAATCAAGCAGGGTTTGTCTTTGTTTTTAACACTCCTAATGAAAACTCTAAAATGAATAAATTCTCATTAGGGTTCAATTATATATCAACCAATAATTTTGATGATGAAGTTTTTATTGCAGGAATAGGAAATAATTCAGTAGGAGATTTTTTCGTAAATCAAGCCAATGGTTTTCCTTTAGATTTATTGCAATTACAACAAGGTGAAACAAATTCAAGTTTATACCAGTATTTAGGTGAAACGGAAGGAGTATCAGCTCAAAATGCTTTTTTAGCTTATCAAGGTTTTATTATTAACCCTACAGAAAACGACCCTAACAATACCCAATATTACTCTACTATTGCAGACGGAAACTTTAATCAAACATATAACCAAAGCACAAGCGGATACAGTGGTAAATACACATTTAATATGGCTGCTCAATTAAATCACAAAATTTCATTTGGGGTTAATTTAAATAGTAATTATTTTAATTACAGACAACATACATATTTACAAGAATCCAACTCTAATAATGGAAGCTTGGTAAATTATGTAGGATTTGAAAACAACCTTTCTTCCTACGGAAGAGGATTCTCTGCACAGTTTGGCGTAATCGCAAAAGTTAGTGATGCTATTAGATTAGGATTTACTTATGACACACCAATTTGGTACAATATTTATGATAAAACCTACCAAACACTAGAAACCAAAAGAACTATTAATGAAGAAACTAATTACGAATATATTAACCCACACATCATTAATGTATTTTACAAATACGAATTACGAACTCCCTGGAAAATAGCGGCAAGTGCAGCTTACATCTTCGGAAAACAAGGGTTATTAAGTTTTGATTATTCTTACAAAGATTATTCTTTTACAAGATTTAGCCCATCAAACGACCCAGCTTTTTCTTCTGAAAACAATAACATAAACAACAACTTAAAAGGTGCATCAAGCATTAAAGTTGGTGGCGAATATAAATTTAATATTTTAAGCTTACGAGCAGGTTACTTATATGAAGAAAGTCCATATAAAAACAAGACAATTATTGGTGATTTAAACGGTTTTTCTGGCGGATTTGGTTTTTATTTTGGTCACTACAGTATAGATATGTCTTATTCAAGATTTGAACAAAAAGGGCAGTTTGAAATGTACGGATTAACAGATACAGCTTCTTTAAAAAACGTTAGAAATAATTACACAATGACTATTGTTTATGAAATGAATTGATTTTCAATAAACCATAATTAAACAGAAAAACCATCTTGACAACAAGATGGTTTGTTTTGTTTAATGTAA
>CAZIMW010000193.1:0-4806 GCA_964540425.1 uncultured Flavobacterium sp. | reverse complement strand
GGCAAGCTATGATGGGTTTTGGCGGAATAAACGAAGATATGATTGCTAATAGTGCGTTTGGTGCTGGAAGTATTAATACTAAAGACGTTAATGGCTTAGGAAAAGGTGCTGAAAAAACTGGTACAGAGGCTAATAACAATAGTAATAATGAAAGCGGGAAGCAGTATAAAAAAGCGTTTTCTCAAATGGGAGAGGATTTTAAGAAACAAGATTTGAGTTTGAACGGAAGCAATGGAGCTGGTAATAACGATTGTTGTGGTGGTTTTTTTAATTTAGCTTCTACGCTTTTAAGTGAGGCTTCTGATTTTTTTGATAGCATAGATAGTGGAATTGGCTTTACAGGGGGTTTAGCAACCCCTATTTGTTTCCTTTTACAAATAATGAAGTATTTGGTGTTGGATTAGATTTAGGCATAGTTAAGATTAAAGGTGATACCCCGAGGTTTTACGCAACTATTAAGGCATCAAATGAACCAGGGGTTTCATTCGGAGTTGGACTTGAATATTTTGATTTTTTTAATCGAACAAATTCAAAATTAGACGGCACTGTTTTAAGAGGAAGTGGATATGAGGTAAATGTAAATATTCCATTTGCAAGTTTTAGTTATGGCAGAAATGGGGGGCTTCAAAAGCAGTTTTACACAAAATATAATACATTTGGTATTTCGTCGGGTGTAGGGCTTCCTGGTGGTTATGTGGAATGGCATACTTTAACATTTGTTTCGGGGAAATAAACCATTTTATTTTTATTATTGTAATAATAAATTTGAGAAACAGATATAGCATTAATATAACGACAATTAACCGTTATTGAAATATTGCGAAAAAGCCTTTTACCCTACTGCATCTTATGTCTATTGAATTAATAAGGTAATTATAGATTTAAAAATAAACCGATGAAAAACAAATACGTTCTTGTTTTAGTAATGTTTTACTTAAGTGTTATCTTTTTTTTAATTTACTTATTTTACATTAAAGTTTTAGAACTTAATGATAAAAAAGTAAATGATGTCTATAGAGAAGCTCAATATTCTGGATATGTAATCAAAAAGTATATTGATTCAACTCAACATAACTTTAAAACAATAGTCCTTAAAGAGAAAAAAGATGTAAGTTCAATCTTATTTGATTTTGAAATAGGAGGGTTTTATGAGTTTGTTCAAGTAGGAGATTCTATCTCAAAGCAATCAGGAGCACTTAAAATATATTTAAAAAGAAAAGATTTTGACACTATCGTTAATATACAAATTTACGATGGTAATGGATTAGATTAAACATCACCACACACCGTGTATAGTGTACAATGTCCTCCGTGTACAAACCAAGCAAAACCGCGACAAAAAGGTTCCAAACTTGGAACTTATAGGTAAATAAAGGGATTACAAAAGATTGTAAATTTGCTGCAAATTAAGTATCTTTGGTTGTGCCAAATACTAATTTTATACAGAGCAACATCTATTTAAATCTACAACAAAACTACGCAAATGTTTGCGTTTTAAGTACAAATAAAGAAAAGGCTTCTATTTTAAATAAATAGGGGTCTTTTTTTGTTAAAACGGAGTTGTTTTTAAAATAGTAAGCGGGAAATTGATTTACTTTTAAAAATCAAGTATCAAAATAGTAAAACAACAGAATAAGGTGATTTTTCAATAATAATAAGACACAGTTTATCTAACAAAAACACATTTATTAAATACTCTGTTGGTAGTAACTCTGTTAAGCTTGGCTTCAGCGATTTGATTTTTAAAGTAATGCTTATCAGGTATTTTACCGTTTATAACTTCCATTGGGTGTAATCCATATAAATCGGAGGGATGTCGCTCGTGGTTATAATAGTAAACAAATCGCCTTAAATTATCTAAATGATTTTTTACGGTTCTTGAAATCTGTCCTTTTAAAAATTCTGTTTTATAAATGCTATGCGTACTTTCAGACATAGAATTCGATAAAGGGAAGTCGGTTGTTCTTGCCGTAATTTTAGTAACAATGGGTGATGCATTAAAATGATTTACCCAAGTTGTAAATGCTCCTTTATTTTCAGAGCCACCATCGGTTAGGATTTTGATAGGTTTAGTTTGTTTATATAAACTATGTTTGTCAAAGGTTTCCTTAAAGAGTTGTGTAATAAAACGACTATCCGCTTTTTCAGAGACAGAAGCGTAATGTAAAATGGCTTTAGAATAATTATCCTTTACAAATGCCACTTTTTGCATACCTCCTTCAAGTGTTGGTGCTAAAGTGATATCTACATGCAACCATTCAAATATTCTACTAGTCCGTACTCCTTTTCTTGACGGAATCTTAGGTTTTTTCGATTTTTTATAGCCTAGTGCTTTGGCATATTTTGAAAAAGTAGATTTTCCACAAAACACTAAATTATTTCTTAAGGCGTGATAATATAATGTGACTTTTGTCTTTCCAAAATGCTCAGGGTCTTTTACAAGTTGTTCAATAGTATTAGCTTCATTAAATGCTAGTTGGTTTGGATGTTGTTTAAAACAGATTTTAAAAACATTTAAGGAACAATTAATCTTTCTTTTTTCTCGATAATACCAATCACTTGAAACACCATAAAACTTACACGCACGTTTTACTTTCATTTTTGATAAAGAAACAATAGCATCTATAGAAGCAATAATTGGCTTTGCATTTTCTTTAAGAACTTTTTTATTACTTGTAACTTCATTGAGTACACATTGATAGCCATCACTAATCTTAATCATAAACTCCATCATCTTTTTAAGATGAACACGCTCATAGGTTTTTTTAATATCTTCTAAATTATTTGTAAAAGGCTGTACCCAATCATTAAAATCATAATGTTGGTTTTTATTTTTACTCCAATGTTGTAATGTTCGTTTAGGAATTTCGTTAAGTTGCTGATTTGAAAGCATTCCTTTTCTATAAAATAATGGAATCAATGGATGGTAATTTCTCTTATAAAATTCTTGATACATAACTTATTCTAAATAATAAGTTTGCGAAAATAGATTCAACTTTTTTATCAAAACGTAGTAGGGTACAACGTTTTGATATAAAATGTTGGGTTAATATTGCTTATTATTAATCAAAGCCCTTTATTTTTTTGAAACCCATTTATTTAATACTTTTTGCACTTATTACCGCTTGTAGCTCGGTTAAATATAAAAGCACTACCACCACAAAACTACCAGAACTAGGTACAATTGGAGTCTTTACAAACTTTTTATTAAAAAAAGAGCAACAAACTAAAACGGTGGTTTCATTAAGCAATCCCGTTCGTTTGCATTTTGAAGAAATTCAGATTTCAAAACGCCAATTAATTCCTAAAAAGGACAGTCTGCAAACTCCAAAAAAAGACAGTACACTTATTTCCTTCGAAATACTGGATAAGGTTGCTCTTGTGGGTGAATTAAATCGGGATAAAGAGCTGTTAAAGTATTTACTAAAAACAACTCATTATAAAATTATTACCAAGGTAACAATGCAGCTTCCTTTTGAAATAATTGTAGCTATTCAAAAGGCAGATGAAATTTACCTTTCTCAAAACAAGCAAAAAACACTTTCCTTGGAGCTTAGAAAAAACAACAAGCCTTTTCAAGTAATAGAATTTACCGATGGTAACATTATTAGTTTTAAAGCATTGGAATTTTGTTGGGGGCAAAACAGGAGAAGAGAAATTGAAATTTTTAATCTAGTTCCCAAGGGTTCAAGTTGTGGAGAGGGAACATACACCTCTGTAAAAAAAGTAAAAAAGAAAAACGAATTTAAGCTTTAGTAATATGAACAAACGCTATTTTTTTGCAATCTCACTTTTAATATTGATTTCCTGTGAAGCCATTCTTTTTGAGGAAGATATTTCTGATAGAGCCGTAGTAGTTTTAGCACCTCTTAACAATTCTGTGATAGAAAGTGCCAATGTTAATTTTAATTGGAATGCCGTAGAGGACGCACTAAACTATCAGTTGCAAATAGCCACACCCAATTTTGCAGAGGCGGTTCAACTGGCAACAGATTCTATTTTGCCAGCGACCGCCTTTACTATTACGTTAGAATCGGGGCAATACCAGTGGAGAGTACGAGCATTAAACGAAAATTCGGAAACCATTTATACAACCGCTAGTTTTATAGTGCAACCAGAGGTATTTACGGAAGATATTTCGCAGTCCTTAGTTATATTAATAGCACCAAGTGAAGGCTCGAATATTGAGGCAAATCCAATCATTTTTTCTTGGGAAGAAGTTGCATTTGCTGAAAATTATGTATTGCAAGTAGCAACTCCCAATTTTGAAAATGCCCAACAGGTTGTGGTTGATGAAATTGTAGTGGGAACTTCCTTAGAACAAACACTATCTAACGGAAACTACCAATGGCGAGTAAAGGCAAAAAACTCTGCTTCAGAAACCAATTTTACAACCAATAATTTTACGGTCAATACAGGAGCCGAATTTCCAGATAGAGAGGTAATAATAATTTCGCCTCCAGATAATTTTATTAGCAACCAAAGCGATGTAAATCTGCAATGGCAAGCTGTGGAAGAGGCAACCTTATATCGTTTACAAATTATAGACCCTGCTGATAATTCTGTAGTAAGCGAACAAACAACTGCCAGTACTAGTTTGATTACAACTTTCCCAGAGGGAAGTTATAGTTGGCAAATTCGTGCAGAAAACGAAACCCAAAGCACTCAATATTTTTTACAGAATATTACCGTTGATAGTGTTGCACCTAATATTCCTGTATTATTAACGCCAACAGATGGGGAGTCGCTTGCTTCTACTTCCGTAAATTTTACTTGGTCTAGAGAAGCCATTGAAAGCACTACAGA
>CAZIMW010000192.1:0-4816 GCA_964540425.1 uncultured Flavobacterium sp. | reverse complement strand
ACCCTAAAATGTCATTTTGACATGAAATTTTACTATTTTTTTTAATTTTAATTTTTGGCTGAATAGTTACAAATATTAGTAAGAAAAATAATGACAAATAACACTTCTAACATTATTATTGGCAAAAAAAATATTGTTTGGACATTATCAATCATTATTGGGATAATTACTTGCCTTTTATTTTTTAATTCTATTGACAACAAAAGAAAAAAAGAAAAGTTTTTTGAGTTAATTGTTTCTGTAAAAAATTCTGAGCATATTCCCAATTTAATTTCACTGGAAAAAAAATTCAATAAAAATGATAGTATAACATTTAAACTAATTAGAGAAGAATTAACTTTAATGAGGAGTGACAATAATTTTTTATACTCTTGCGAATTAATAATTCATTCAAATGACAATTTTTATAGAATAGAAGGGTACAAACGCTCAAAACTAAAGGTAAAAAATAAATTATGGGAGAAAGAAAACAAAATTATTGAACATCTTAATAACGGTTCATTAGAGAAAATTTACGATTTAACTAAAAATGACCAGCCAATTTGGAGTGTTAATGAACTACCTCGAGGCAGAGCCATAGAGGTATCAAGCGGAAAAAATTTTATTTTTAGTTTGATGAAAACCTCAGGTTTTCAAACTTTCCTTTTTGACCACCGAGGCAGAGCCTCGGGGAATTCTTTCGATTAAAAGGTACCTACATTACTAATATTCAAGTTACTATTCTTTTCAAATTTAAACCGAACCAACCCATCTTCATCAATTTTGGTTAGGTTAATTTCATGTAACGTATTGATTAACTCAGGATTCCAAGGTGCTTTTACTTTTACGTAATTTTCAGTAAAACCCAAAATATAGCCTTCTTTATTTTCGCTTTCAAATAAAACAGTGTGTGTAGTTTCTAACTGACTCTCATAAAAGGCACGACGTTTTTTTACCGAAAGTCCTCGTAACATTTTACTTCTTTTTTTCCGAATATTTAATGGAACGACTCCTTCCATTTCAACAGCAGGTGTATTTTCTCTTTCTGAATACGTAAATACGTGTAAATAGGAAATATCTAATTCATTCAGGTAATTATAGGTTTCTAAAAACAATTCGTCGGTTTCTCCTGGAAAGCCAACAATTACATCCACACCAATACAAGCTTGTGGCATTTGATTTTTTATTTCTGAAACCCGCTCTGTATATAGCTCCCGATTGTAACGACGCTTCATTAATTTTAACAAGGCATTACTCCCACTTTGCAAAGGAATATGAAAATGAGGAACAAAGGTTTTGGAATTTGCTACAAACTCAATCGTTTCATTTTTTAATAAATTGGGTTCGATGGAAGAAATTCGCAAGCGTTCAATTCCGTTTACTTCATCTAATGCTTGAATCAACTCTAAAAAAGTATGTTCGTGTTTTTTATTTCCGAACTCTCCCTTTCCGTAGTCACCAATATTTACGCCTGTTAAAACGATTTCTTTAATTCCTTGTTTAGAAATTTCTTCGGCATTTTTCAATACATTTTCCATTTCATCACTTCTAGAAATTCCTCTTGCCAAAGGAATCGTACAAAAGGTACAAACATAATCGCAACCATCTTGTACCTTTAAAAAAGCACGAGTACGATCGCCAATAGAATAGGAACCTACATAAAAATTGGCTTCTTCAATTTCGCAAGAATGAATTTCTCCAAAATCATTTTTAGACAAATCATTAATGTAAGCCGTAATATTAAATTTTTCAGTAGCTCCTAAAACCAAATCCACACCATTTACATCCGCCAATTGTTGCGGCTTCAATTGTGCATAACAGCCTACTGCTGCAATAAACGCATCGGGATTTGCCTTTTGAGCTTGCTTCACAATATTCTTAAAACGATTGTCGGCATTTTCGGTTACAGTACAGGTATTAATCACGTACATATCTGCTTTTTCAGAAAAATCTACACGGTCAAAACCTTCATTGGCAAAACTTCTGGCAATGGTGGAAGTTTCACTAAAATTAAGCTTGCAACCTAAGGTGTAAAATGCGACTTTTTTTCGTTTATCCATAAACGTTATACCGAACTTGTTTCAGTATCTTATTAAAACTATATTTACGATTCTATTTTTGTAATTTGGGATTGCAAAAATACAAACTTAAATCGGTATCAAAAAAGCAGATGCACATCAAATTAAACAAACTAACGCTAACAATTTCAGTCATTTGTGCTGCTTTATTATTAGCTTCTTGTGATTCTGAAACACATTCAGATAAAGATCACTTGGTTTTTAGATATAACGAACACAGTAATATTGGTACGCTCGACCCTGCTTTTGCTAGTAATCCACAACTAATCTGGCCAACCAATCAGTTATTTAATAGTTTGGTACAATTGGATGATGAGCTTAATATCCAACCCGATATTGCTAAAAGTTGGACAATCAACGACAGTACTTTTACTTATACATTTACCCTTAGAAACGATGTTTATTTTCATAAAAACAAAGCATTTCTAGAAACTCAAAAAGATTCTACGCGTTTGGTAACTGCTTATGATTTTGAATATAGTTTCGATCGCCTTTTAGATGAAAAAGTAGCCGCTAGAGGACGATGGGTTTTAAAAAATGTAGAAAGCTATCAAGCAGAAAATGACACTGTTTTTTCAATAAAACTAAAACAACCTTTTCCTGCTTTTCTAGGATTGCTTTCTATGCGATTTTGTTCGGTAATTCCTAAAGAAGCGATTGATTACTATGGAAATAACTTTAGGTCTAATCCAGTAGGTACCGGTCCTTTTATGTTTAAAATATGGGAGGAAAATGTAAAATTAGTACTTCGGAAAAATCCAAATTATTTTGAAGTTGATGAACAAGGAAATCAGTTACCTTATTTAGAAGCAGTTGCCATTACTTTTTCACCCGATAAACAGAGTGAATTTTTACAATTTATACAAGGAAAATTAGATTTTGTTTCGGGTTTAGACAACTCCTATAAAGATGAAATTGTTACAACCAAAGGGGAATTACAAGAAAAATATAAGAATCAGATTAAGTTAGTTACAAGCCCATATTTGAATACCGAATACCTTGGTTTTTTTATGGAAACGGAAGCTTCAGAAATTCAGTCTAAAAAACTTAGACAAGCCATTAACTACGGTTTTGATCGTGTAAAAATGATTACTTATTTACGAAACGGAATGGGAATTCCTGCCGTAAATGGCTTTATACCAAAAGGATTACCAGGTTTTGATAACATTGAAGGTTACAGTTATCAACCAGAAAAAGCACGTGAATTAGTAAATCAATTTAAAGCTGAAACAGGAATTAAAAACCCCGAAATTTCCATTGGCACTAACAGTCAGTATTTAGATTTATGTGAATTTATACAACGAGAATTAGAAAAAATCGGTATTTCTGTTCATATAGATGTGATGCCCCCTTCTACCCTTCGGCAAATGAAATCGGCTGGAGAGTTAGACATTTTTAGAGCGAGTTGGATTGCTGATTACCCAGATGCTGAAAATTACTTATCGTTGTTTTACAGCCCGAATTTTACTCCCAACGGCCCCAACTATACGCACTTTAAAAGCGAGATTTTTGATAGTTTGTATGTAGAAGCATTAAAAATTTCAGACATCAATCAACGAAAAATATTATATACCAAAATGGATTCTATTGTTATTGATGAAGCTCCTGTTGTTCCATTATTTTATGATATGGCAGTCCGTTTTGTAAATAAAAAAGTAAGCGGATTAGGGATAAACCCTCAGAATTTTTTGGTTTTGAAACGGGTTAAAAAGGAAGAATAGTTTTATCAAGACACATATTAGTTATGATATTTATTAAAATCATTTGTCCCGATAATTATCGGGATTCTGTTTTTTTTAACCTAAATTACAACAATGTTTATCAATCAATTTAATTAGTAAACTACTGATATACTTTCATTGGCAAACATAAAAACTCCAAATGAAATTCATCAAAATATTTATAATTCTCTTTCTGATTTTTGGCTGTTCAAATCAAAAAGTAACTGATAAAAGAATTTCTGTTTTTGAGGAAAAACTTGGTGAGAAAGAAACGAAGGCTCTGAATTTACTCGTATCTGATTTTGAAAAGAATTTAGTGAGAATCTATCCAGATTTACCTATTGAAAAAGGATATCGCCAATATCTGACTGACTTAATATCTGACTCAATTACTGATTGGAGTAAAAATCACACCTTCTAAGAAGGTGGCTTTGGCTAACCCCCATAGGGGGCAATTAAGCTCAGGTTAAAAACCGAATTTCTGTTGTTTCTCTTCAATAACTTTTTCTTCTTTCTCTTGATATTTTACATATTTTCTAATCATATCTGCATCTAATCCTACAGTACTTACAAAATACCCTCTTGCCCAAAAGTGATTTCCCCAGTAAGGCTTTTGTTTCAGTTTTGGGTAACTCTTAAACAATTTTATCGCTATTTTTCCTTTTAAAATACCCATCAACTTTGAAATTGAAACCTTTGGAGAAACCGAAACTAGCAAATGAATATGATCTTCTTGAACATTCAACTCTTGAACTTCGCAACTTTTCCATTCGCAGAGCATTCGAATATCTTTTTCAACTAAATCTTTTATTAATCCTTTAAGTATTCGTAATCTATATTTTGGAACCCAAACAATATGATAATCACATTTGTAAATTACATGACTAAGTTTCTTATATTTACCCATAATACAAAGATAGGCATAGCCATCAGAACATGACCACCTGCAAAGCAGGTGGTTTTATAAGGAGAAATAAAATTTCTTGTAACTATTCACCCAAATTAGGCAAAAAATAATTATCCTCAAAAGCATTATGT
>CAZIMW010000191.1:0-4841 GCA_964540425.1 uncultured Flavobacterium sp. | reverse complement strand
TTCTCTACGTGAAGTTCCTCTTAAAGGTCTTGCTTCACCTGTACAAAAAGGAGGGAAGTTATAATGTAAATAGAATGTTTCTTCGCCTTGATAAGATGGCGTGTCGATAGAACTTGCTTCACGAGAAGTTCCTAGAGTTACCGTTGATAATGCTTGCGTTTCGCCACGAGTAAACAGTGCAGAACCGTGTGTTGATGGTAAGTAATCTACTTCGCACCATATAGGTCTAATTTCATCTGTTTTACGCCCGTCTAAGCGCAAACCTTCGTTTAAAGTTAGGTCTCGTATTGCCGCTTTTTGAGATTTGTTGAAGTATTTTCCAACTAAACCTCCATATTTTTCAATTTCTTCTTCAGAAAATGATGCTTTTAGTTCTTCTTTAATTTCAGAAAAAGCAGTTGTTCTTTCTTCTTTAGAAGTTCCTTTTTTAGCAATATCATATATTTTTTGATATACTGAAGTATGAATTTTTTCTGCTAAAACTTCATCAGATGCTTCTGTTTCATATTCACGTACTTCTTTTTTTCCAAATGCTTCTGCCAATCTTATTTGAGCAGCACATTGAATTTTAATAGCTTCGTGTCCAAATTTAATTGCAGCCGTCATTTCTTCTTCGCTACATTCGTCCATTTCGCCTTCTACCATCATTACAGAATCGGCAGATGCGCCAATCATCATATCCATATCAGCAGTTTCTAATTGTGCTCTACTTGGATTGATTACAAATTCGCCATCAATTCTTGCAACTCTTGCTTCTGAAATTGCACATTCAAATGGAAAATCACTCAATTGAATTGCTGCGGATGCTGCCAACCCAGCTAAAGCATCTGGCATTACATCTTCATCGTTAGACATTAATTGAATCATCACTTGCGTATCTGCATGATAATCTTTTGGAAACAATGGACGTAAAACTCTGTCTACCAATCTCATTGTTAAAATTTCGTTGTTACTTGGTCTTGCTTCTCTTTTGAAGAAACCTCCAGGATAACGACCTGCAGCAGCAAATTTTTCTCTGTAATCTACCGTTAACGGAAGAAAACCAAGATCTTTTTGTTCGTAATTGGAAACTACTGTACATAATAACATACATTTTCCTGATTGCACTACAACGCTTCCATGAGCTTGTTTTGCTAATTTTCCGGTTTCGATGGAAATTTCTCTTCCATCCCCAAGGTCTATAACCTCTCTAAATACTTTTGGAATCATAATTTTTTTTTGTGTTCTTTTTCGTCCTCGATCTTCGTAGCCAAAATTAATTCGGCGAAGTTGACCCAAGCTTAAATGAACTGTTAACAATGGTCAATATTCGCTTCTACGAATACTTTGTTGTGTTGTGTGTTGTTGACCAATGAAAAACCTAAATTGTAGCTTTTCTTCTTACCTGCGTAGGCAGGTATCTTTTAATTGAAAGGATAATGTAAAATTACTTTTAATTTATCCTTTGTAGGCTTTCTCTATTTTTAAAGAGATTCCCGCCTTCGCGGGAATTAAAAAGGGAGCATAAAGCTCCCTAATGTTTTACTTACGTAAATTCAATTCTTTAACAATTGCACGATATCTCATAATATCTTTTTTCATAAGATAGTTTAAAAGAGATCGTCTCTTACCTACTAACATTACCAAAGAACGTTCTGTGTTGTAGTCCTTGTGGTTTTTTCTTAGGTGTTTTGTTAAATGCTCGATACGGTAAGTGAACAAAGCGATTTGACCTTCAGCAGATCCAGAGTCTTTTGCAGACTTTCCGTGTTTTTTGAAAATTTTTCCTTTTTCTTCAGGTGATAAATACATGCCAATATTATTTTAAATGATTTTTATGTACAGATTATACTCGTTATAATCAGGCGGCAAAGATATTGTTTTTCTGTTATATAGCGTGTAAAAATAAAGGTTTTTTAAAGGTATTATATTTGTTTAAATCTTTTTGAATTTGAATGCTATTTTGAAGAGTGTTTTTTAAAATGAAATAATATTAATCTTTCTGCGGTTATCTGTTTCCGAAGCGCATCTACTTAAATTTTATACTTATGAAAACAATCGCAAAACGATTGACAATGTTATGTCCCTTATCTTTACTGTTCTTTACGAGTTGTGAAACTGAAAACACAGAAACACAAGAAATTAATTTTTCCGAAGCGGATGCCACTAGAGCTGCCGAAGCAGATAATGCAATTGAAGGAACATTAAATGTTTTAGAACAAGCATTTCAAGAGAATATTGGGATTTCTAGAAACCAATATTCTTCCTTTTTTCCAGAATGTGCAACTATTACTATTGTTGTAAATGGAGATTCAGGGGTGATTACCGTCGATTTTGGAACCTCCTGCCAACTAAATAACGGAAGTATTGTTTCAGGAAAAATTATCATGGATTATTTTGCTTTTATCGGCGGAACAAGAATCATTACGTATGAGTTTGAAAATTTCTTTTACAACCATAATGGAATTGAAGGAGGGGGAGTTGATCTTTGGCAAATTGCTAACGATAACGGGAATCCACAATCTAACATTAACGAAACGATTACGGTAAGTTTTCCAAATACCGAAGTGACTGCAACAAGAATTGGTAACAGAGTTGCCGAGTGGGTTGAAGGAGTTGGTAGTGGAACTTGGTTAGACAATGTTTACCATATTACTGGAAATTGGAATACCACATTCACTAACGGATTTGAAAGAGAAGGTCTTATTACCGAAAAATTAGTTTATAACATGTCTTGCTCTTATCTGGTAAGTGGTTTACTTGAAGTTACTCAGGAAGGAACAATAGGTGAGTTTTATTTTGGCGACGGAACCTGTGATAATATTGTGATACTTACTGTTAACGGACAAGAAATCATAATCTATCTATAACACAAATTTTTAGTTAGTTTTTAAAAATGTCTTTTCACATATGAAAAGACATTTTTTTTGTAACCTTAAATCTTTTGAAAACTATAAGTTTTTTTTTGTTAACTTTAACAAAAAAATACAATCAAACAAAATACTTTTTATTTATGAGAAAAAGAATATTATATCTACTGTTTTTATTTCCTTTTTTTATCTTTTCACAACAAGTTGAATTATTTCAGCAATTTAATGGAAGATATGATTTTACTGCTTTTGGAAATACATTAAATACTTCAGAAAATCCTAATGATTGTTTTATTCTTACAGAGAGTAGTGCTGACTTTGCGTTGTTGCCTGGTCAAACTTTTGTATCGGCTCATTTATATTGGGCTGGTTCAGGTTTAGGTGATCGTGATATATTTTTAAACGGAACTCCAGTATCAGCTCAAAGAGTATTTGCACTTCAGTTTAATAGTTTGGATTTTTTTGCTGCCTATGCGGATGTTACACCAATTGTTAGTATAAATGGAAACGGAACTTATACAGTTTCAGAGTTAGATTTAACTGCGGATATTGGTCCTTATTGTGGAGGAGGAACTAATTTTGGTGGATGGTCTGTTATTATTATTTATGAAGACCCTTCTTTAGCTTTAAATCAGATTAGCTTATTCGATGGATTAGAATTTGTTGCTAATTCCAACCCTACCTTAGAAATAGTATTAAACAATATTAATGTTGCCACTCAAAATCTAGCAAAAATAGGTTTTTTAGCTTGGGAAGGTGATTCGGGAATTGCGGTTAATGAAACATTATTAATTAATGGAATTCTTATAGATAATCCTCCTTTGAACCCCGGGAATAATGCGTTTAATGGTACCAATAGCTATACAAATTCTTCAGATTTGTATAATATGGATTTAGATTTTTACGATATAGAAAATGTGGTAAATCCAGGTGATACTAGTATTACAATTAACTTGACTTCGAGTCAAGATTTTGTTATGATTAACAATATTATTACAAACGTAAATTCTGAATTGCCAGATGCAACTGTTTCGATAGATAATATTGGTGTTTTTTGTGAAGATAGTAATTTAGATGTTACTTATACAGTTTATAATTCTAATAGTACAGCACCGCTTCCCGCTAATACTCCTATTGCCTTTTATGCAGATAATGTGCTTATTGGTCAATCTCAAACTATTTTAGAAATACCTATTAATAGTTCTGAAACCAATACGATTTCATTATTTATTCCAGCCGGAATACCTCCTGTTTTTACTTTAAAAATTGTAGTTGATGATGATGGAACAGGTACAGGTATTATTTCTGAAACAGACGAAGATAATAATGAAGCCGAGATAGTAATTGATTTAAATGAAGAAGGTATAAATTTAGGGCCAGATATTGAAAGTTGTGAAGGAGATACAGAAACTTTAGATGCTGATTTAGGAGATCCAGATTTTACCTACCAATGGTTTGTTTGGAATATTGTAACTTTAGTTTTTGATGAGATTGTAGGAGAAACTAATCCTCTTCTTGAAGTTACAGTAGATGGTCTTTACCGTGCTGAGGCAGTTAAAGGAATTTGCTTTGTATTTGGTGAAATAGCTGTCAATTTTAATGTTATCCCTATTGCTGCCACCCCAGATCTTTTGGCAATATGCGATGAGATTCCAAACGATGGTTTCGCAGAATTTGATTTAACAGTTAGAGATGCACAAATAATAAATGGGCAAGTAGGTACTTTTGTAACGCACTATTTCACATTAGCAGAAGCAGAGGCAGGAGATTTTCCTATACTTGCGCCTACAACCTTTATAAATACGGTGATAGATTTTCAGATAATATTTGCACGATTAGAAGACCCGTTTGGGTGTTTTGATATTACACCAATGACACTCCAAGTAGATCAAGCTCCTTCAATAACAGATCCTATCACAGATTATTTTATATGCGATAACGATCAAGACGGCACGGAGATTTTTGATTTAACGACTAAGGACGTAGAGATAT
>CAZIMW010000190.1:0-4953 GCA_964540425.1 uncultured Flavobacterium sp. | reverse complement strand
GTTAATTCACTATTTTTAGTGACTGCATTGGTTTTCTTCATTAGAAAAATAAGTCGAATTATTCATCTAATACACTGAAAATCAATGCTTTATTCTAATTCTTTAACGCTTAATTTATTGAAAATCAATGAATTATATTTTTGTCATGTGCTAAGTTATTTTATTTAAAAAGAAGCCTTAAAAGGCTTCTTTTTTGTTGTAATATAATTGTTGAATAAAGTTGGTGAGCCTCCTACAAACTCATCATGTACTGCTTAGGAGTCGTACCATATTTTTTCTTAAAAGCACTAATAAAATGGCTCGCCGTACTATAACCAATTTGCATGCTTATTTCTGAAATATTATACTTTTTAGATAGCAATAATCTTCGGGCATATTCTAGTTTATAGTCCAATAAAAAATTGAAAACCGTATCGCCATAAATATGTTTAAACCCTTGTTTAAGTTTAGGAACAGACAATACAATTTCGTCTGCTATCTGTTGTAAACTTGGAGGATTTGCCATATGATTAATAACAATCTGTTTTGCCTTTTTAATTTTTTCTACATTGTCTTCGTCTTCTAAGAATGGACAGCCAGTTACATCGTCTTCATTTTTGTTGAAATACAAACTTAGCAATTCGTATATCTTTCCCTTTAAATAAAGTTCGTGAAGAGAACTCTGCATGTTTTTCTTAAAAATCTGATTTAAAATTAAGATTTCAGATGGAGTTAAGTCCTTATCTAAGTAGTATTTTTTGTCCTTGTTTTCTTCATTTAAAAAGGGAATTAATCCTGCCACTTTCGAGAAAAAGGAATGAAAAGTTTTAATAGAAACAATCAAAATTAAATGACTTCCTTTTGATTGAACCGTCAAATTAATAGGAAGACTTTGCTTCGGATTGTAAAGTAACACCGATTTATTTTCCTTTACCCCCAAAGAATAATGTTCGTTAAAAAACAAACTGGACTCATAATTCATACAAAAATGCAACTGGATAAACGTGTTTTCAACTCCTTTTAAATATGTAAGTTTTTCTTCCGAAGTGTTATTAAGAGTAATCACTCTAAACCCTTCTTGAATATCTATCTCTTCGATCATTATTTTTGACGTTTGCCGTGCTATTTCTAAAAAAATATTTTAATAAGTATCAAAAGTACACATATTACTTCAATTGCAGGAAAAATATTAGTATTCAAACCCTATGAATGGTGAATATACTAAAATGGAAATCTTAAGTTATTATAAAAATGCGCTGGTAGTTCTGGATGCATTCGAGGATTCAGATAAGTGTTATGCTTTTAATTATGTGTATCAGCCTAATGAAGGAGGCACTATTTTTTAGTGAACTTTATACGACATGCGATGTTGTATTTGAAATGAAATATTGACTGTGAGTTTGATGTATGATTTTTTAAGTTAACCATAAAATAATTTCAAAAAAATCGTTCTAAGTATTTGTAAAAAAGAAATCTAATTTTAAAGGAGGAAAAAGAAATTCATCCTCCTTTTGTATTCAATTAAAATTAACTTTTTATTAAGGTATAAAAACTGCATACATTCGGATATTGTAAACCTTAATATTGACATCAAAAAAAATAGAATGAAAAAAATATTCTCTACCTTTTTAATCGCTTTTTTAGTAGTAGGATTCAGTTTTGCACAGACAGATTCTGACCCATTAAAAACTACAATAATAGAATTCAAAGGAGCCATTGTAGCGTCCATAGATTTAACTCAAATTATAGATGATAAAGCTCCAGTAACCATAATTACCGAACGTTTTAAACAAGATACCGTAATTTACAGATTACCTAAAGTTATCCCTGGAACCTATGCGATTAGTGACTTCGGGAACTTTATAGACGACTTTAAAGCCTACGATAAAAAAGGAAGCGAACTGGATTTTACCAGAAAAGATGAAAATTCATGGATGATTCCGAATGCGACAAAACTTAGAAAAATTACTTATTTGGTAAACGACACATTCGATGTGGAAAACACCGAAGGAATTGCAACACCCTTTTCCCCCTCAGGAACCAATATTGAAGAAAATAATTTCCTGCTAAATCTTCACGGGTTTATAGGTTATTTTGAAGGTTTTCAAAACAATCAATACCAATTAGAAATTAATTCCTATTCAAAATTTAACAACGCTTCTGCATTGCAAATGGTAGGTGAGGAGTTTTCTAAAGACAGTCTAACTGCAACACAACATTATTATGCACCGCGTTATTTTAATATTACGGACAACCCGATGATGTATGGAGATTTTGAAATAGAAGAGTTTCAAGTAGGTGATATTAAGGTGTATTTAAGTGTGTTTTCGCCTAATAAAATTTATAAAGCGATAGATTTTAAGGAGACGATGTTTGAAATGATGAAAGCACAAAAAGCTTATTTGGGTGACATTAATTCGACTGCTCGTTATGATATTTTCTTGTATTTATCTGAAATGAACGAAACCTCACCAAGCGGTTTCGGAGCTTTGGAACATCATACTTCAACCGTGGTTGTAATGCCAGAATCGATGTCAATTGAAGCATTAAAAAGCAGTATGGTCGATATTGTTTCCCATGAATTTTTTCATATTGTAACTCCTTTGAGTATTCATTCTGAAGATGTACATTATTTCGATTATTACGAGCCTACTTTCTCAAAACATTTATGGATGTATGAAGGCGTAACCGAATATTTTGCCACTTTATTTCAGGTAGATCAAGGCTTGGTTTCAGAAGAAGATTTTTATAATAAAATAATGAGTAAAATCCAAAATGCATCGATGTATGATGATGCGATGAGTTTTACTGAAATGAGCGAGAATGTTTTAATAAGCCCCTATCAAGAAAATTACGCCAATGTATATGAAAAAGGTGCTTTAATAGGAATGTGTCTCGATATTTTAATACGAGAAGAAAGCGATGGACAACGAGGAATTTTATCCTTAATGAAAGAATTGTCATTAAAATACGGAAAAAACCAACCTTTTAAAGATGACGAATTGTTTGATGAAATTGTAAAAATGACCTATCCCTCAATAGGGGAGTTTTTTGACAATCATGTAATAGGAACCGCCCCAATTAATTATGAATATTATTTTGAAGCGGTAGGTTTGGAATTTTCAGAAGGACAAGTAGAAACCAACTACATCATGAATAATGGAGAGTTGATTTTAGAACCTACTGCAAATGGAGCCATTCGGTTTTCAGACTTAGTTTTAGAAAATAGTTTTTGGAAAGAAAACGGAGCCTTGCCAAACGATGTAATTCTCGAAATTAACGGAACCAAAGTAACTATGGCAACTGCCGAACAAATCTTTACCGAAGTCTATATGTGGGAACCAGGACCCGAAGTTGAAGTAAAACTACAAAGAGGTGAAGAGGAAATTATCATCAAAACCGAATTAACACAATCCTACACCAAAGGAAAGGGATTGCAATCCGTAAAAGACGCTTCCGCTGTAAAATTAGAAATTAGAAATTCTTGGTTGAAGGGGTAGAAATTGAACAAAAATTACCAATCATAAAATAAAATAGGGCCATATTTGACGTGTATAATCCTTAAATATCAAGGGTTAGGGGGTAACTTTTAAATATAAAAAAAACAGGAACAAATGTTTCGGTTTTTTTTGTGGTGCCTCCAACCCCGACACTTCGGGGGAACTAGGGACGTTTTTTAATTAATATATCAGAAAGAATATCAGGATTTTTGATAATTTTCTCTATGAATACTTTGCTTTTCATTCGTTTGGTAAATTTTTCAAGAAAAACAGCGTGTTTTTTATCATCACATTTAAAAGAGAGTTTTAAAATCCAATCATTAGCGCTTTTAGTAAAGTTAGTTTTAAAATAGTGATTGTTGTGCTGTTGTAGTCTGATGCTAGTGTTAGGGGTTTCGCCCACAGAGTATTTTAGGATAGAAGAGTATAAAATATATAAGTAATGCGTAATTAGAAACTTCTAATAAACAAAAAATCCCCAAACATAGTAAGGGGATTTTAATGTGGTGCCTCCAAGAATCGAACTAGGGACACATGGATTTTCAGTCCATTGCTCTACCAACTGAGCTAAGGCACCTGCTTTTAAGCGAGGGCAAATATAAGCCTATTTTGGATTGCACAAGACAAATAATTAAAAAATATTTAATTAAGATGGATTTAATATTCACTTAACAAGATGATATGATTTCAATTTGTATTTTTGAAAACTAAAAATAAACTATGAATTTAATTATTGACATTGGAAATACATTAATTAAGTTAGCTGTATTTGATGAAAATGAGATAGTTGTAAAAAAAAATATATTTAAAAACGAATTTAGTAAGGTTTTGGAAGAGGTTTCAAATAATTATATTTCAATAAAAAATGCAATAGTTTCATCGGTTGGAAATTTTTCAGAAGACGAACTTTTAAGAATTAATAAGAGGTACAATTTGTTTGTGTTGACAGATAAAGCTAAGATTCCTTTTAAAAATAAGTATGAAACTCCCAAAACTTTAGGAGTAGATAGGATTGCCTTAGTTGCTTCAGCATCGTTTCAGTATCCCCATAAAAATGTATTGATTATTGATGTTGGAAGTTGTATTACTTACGATTTTTTATCATCAGATAACGATTATTTAGGTGGAGCCATTTCTCCAGGAATAGATTTGCGTTATAAATCGTTACATGATTTTACCGATAAATTACCTTTATTACTACCAAAAATTCCTTCAAAATTAATTGGAAACTCAACAGAATATTCGATTCATATTGGTGTAATACAGGGTGTTGTATTGGAAATTGACGGACATATATCATTGTATAAAGAAAGGTATAGAGAATTAACAATAATTTTAACAGGAGGGGGTGCTCATTACTTGGTAGATAGCTTAAAAAATGACATCTTTGCGAACTCTAATTTTTTGTTAGAAGGATTAAACTACTTATTAGAAAAAAATAATAAATGTTAAAACAAATTGTTTTTGCTTTAAT
>CAZIMW010000189.1:3765-4960 GCA_964540425.1 uncultured Flavobacterium sp. | reverse complement strand
AATTAATGCTAAATCTGCAATCTGAACTACCGTAAATGTTCCTTGTGAATGCTCGGTAACTCCCAATCCGTGGAAAGACATTGCATTTGGTGCAGAAGCATAAGCCATTGCTGCTTTTCTAATTAAATTCCGATCTACACCCGAAATCGCCTCTAATTTATCAAGATCAATTGCTAAAATTTCTTTTTTGAATTCTTCAAATCCTTCTGTTCTATTTTTAATAAAATCTGAATCTACCAATCCTTCCGTAATAATATAATAAAACATCATATTTAACACAGCCACATTCGTTCCTGGGCGTAATGCTAAATGAAAATCTGCATATTTTGCCATTTCAGTACGACGAGGATCAATCACAATCGAAACATTATCCTGCTTCATTGCAAATTGTTTTAGCTTGGCTCCTGTTACTGGATGTGCATCTGTTGGATTCGCACCAATTACCAAAATACAATTAGTATCTTTTATATCGTCGATGGAATTGGTAGCAGCTCCTGTTCCGAAGGTGGTTTGCATTCCCAGAGCAGTTGGCGAATGACAAACACGCGCACAACCGTCAATATTATTGGTTCCGATTACTGCTCTAATGAATTTTTGCATCAAGTAATTTTCTTCATTGGTACATCTTGCTGAAGAAATCCCTGCGATAGAGTCGGGTCCGAATTCGGTTTTATAAGAATTTAATTTTGTTGAAATATACTCATAAGCTTCATCCCAAGATACTTTTTCGAATTCACCGTTTCTTTTAATCATTGGAGAATCCAAACGATCGGGATGGTTATAAAACTTGAAGGCATAACGACCTTTTAAACAAGTATGCCCTTCATTTACTTCCGCATCAAAAGGTGCTGTAATACTTAATATTTCTCCATTACTGGTGGCAACATCAAGGTTACAACCTACGCCACAATACGTACATATTGTTCGAGTTGTATCGGTTGCTTTGATGGCTTTGGATTGAAATACATCTGAAATTGCCGAAGTAGGACAAGCTTGCGAACAAGCACCACAACTCACACAATCTGAATCCATAAACGATTCGTCCAATCCTTTTATAATATGAGTATCAAATCCACGACCCGACATACTTAACACAAACTGACCTTGAACCTCATCACAAGCACGAACACAACGGTAGCAATTGATACATTTTGACAAATCTGAAGTCATATAAGGATGACTCAAATCCTTTAAT
>CAZIMW010000189.1:0-3750 GCA_964540425.1 uncultured Flavobacterium sp. | reverse complement strand
AATGATCTTCCCCTTTTGGGTACCGAACTTCTCTAATTCCTACTTGAGCCGCAACGGTTTGTAATTCACAATTTCCGTTTACTTCACAAGTTAAACAATCTAAAGGATGATCGGTTAATACTAGCTCTATAATGTTTTTTCGTAGTTTTTTAATTGCTTCAGAAGAAGGGTAAATATACTGTCCTTCTGCAACAGGAGTATGGCAAGAAGCCATTGTTTTGGTATGACCGTTTTCTTGTAAAGCTATCTCAACGCTACAAACTCTACAAGACCCAAACGGATCTAAATTTGGTGCGTCACATAGAGTGGGAACAAGATTTTCTTCCTTATATCGTTTGATAAATGAAAGTACCGTTTCTCCTTCTATAATTTCGAACGGTTTGTTATCTATGTATGCTGTTTTCATGTTTTATTTTTTTTCTCGCTAACCTTATTTTCTCGCAAAGCCGCAAAGTCACAAAGCTGATTGTTTTTTATATCCCGCGGATCTTGCAGATTAACGCAGATCTTTCGTTTTAACTAATTCATTCATTATATCATTCACTCATTAATCAAAATACGCTTCCAATTCTTCTTCAAAATATTGCATCGCATTTCGTACTGGTAAAGGGATTCCTCCACCGTGAGCACAAAGAGAACCTTGTTCTAAAGTCGTTAATAAATCGTTGAATAATGTTCTATCTATTTTATAATCTGAATTGATTGCTTTTACCGAAAGCTCATGTCCTCTTTTAGTTCCTAACCTACAAGGGAAACATTTTCCACAGCTTTCATAAGATGCAAAATCGAATAAATGTTCTATAAATTTCATAATCGGAAACGTTTTTGGAACACAAACTACCGAAGCGTGACCTAACAAGAAACCTTCGTTTGCAAAGGACTCAAAGTCTATTTCTAAATCGTTTATTTTTGAAACAGGCACCAATCCTCCCAAGGGTCCTCCAATTTGTAATGCTTTTACTTCGGTTTTAAATCCGCCACCCAATTCGTTGACCACTTTTGAAAGTGGCGTTCCCATTTCTACTTCATAAATTCCTGGATTGTTAAAAAAGCTATCCAAACATACTAATTTGGTTCCCGATGAGCGCTCTGTTCCTATATCTTTCCATGCCTGCCCTCCTTTTTCAATGATAAAATGAAGCGCAGCTAAAGTCTCTACATTATTGACAATGGTGGGTTTATTAAATAATCCTTGTTGAGCAGGAAACGGTGGACGAACACGTACTTCTGGACGCTGTCCTTCGATGGAATTTATCAAAGCAGTTTCCTCTCCACAGATATACGAACCTTGAGCACGAATAATTTTAAAGTCGTAATTAAATCCGCTTCCATCAATATTTTCACCAATTAATTTTTCTTTCCGAAGCTCATCAATTGCTTTTTGTACTATTCCTGCAGCTTCTGGATATTCTGCTCTAATGTATAAGATTCCGTAATTAGCGTGGGTTACATAGCCTGCAATCAACATTCCAAATAAAACAGAATGTGGTTGCTTCTCTAATAAATACCTATCTGAATAGGCTCCCGGATCACCTTCATCTGCATTACAAATAATAAATTTGGTATCGCTTTCTGCGGTTCTACAAAAATCAAATTTTAGTCCCATTGGGAAACCTGCTCCTCCTCTACCACGAACATTAGATAATTTAATATCTTCTAATACAGCTTCAGAATCTCGTTTTAAAGTATCTTTAAATGGTTGGTAATATTCTGAAATTGAAGTAAAATCCTGAGTTAAAATTTTCTTTCCTGAAGCTTTAACAATATGACTGTCTTTATTTAAGGAAGTTTCAGAAGAAAAGATTTTTTTTAAATTTTTAGCCTCTTTTCCTGAATAATTTTTTCCGTTATAATTGAAGGCGTTATTTTCGTGACATCTTCCGAGGCAAGTCATATGTCCAATTTCATCTGCCTTTACTTCTTCCTTTAAATTTTCAATTAAAGTTTCTTGAGTTCCTGCACAAACGCAAGCCGTTCCATTACAGACATATACTTTCTTACCCTTGTTTTCTGGCTTCATAAAGTCGTAAAAGGAAGCCGTTCCGTAGGTGTTTGCTTTTCCTATTAAAAACTCATCGGCAAGTTTTGCTAATGCTTCTTTATTAGGAGTTCCTTCCTCTTGAGAAAGTTTTCCCATTTTATCAAAAAGGTTGTTGTCCAAGCCTTTTTTTCCTAATAATTCACTTAAATTATTTGACATACTATTTTAGCTCGCTTTAGTTCCGAGGTTGTTTGATTGATTACTAATTTTGGTTCGTTGTGGGTTGGAATAACAAGTAGCTCTATCGTCACGACAGAAAGCAAACAATGTAATTCCTAGTTCTTTTGCATAATCTACCGCCAAAGACGAAGGTGCCGAAACCGCTGCTAAAAACGGAATTCCAGCTTTAAAACATTTGATGACGATTTCGTAAGAAACTCGTCCACTCACCGTTAAAATCGATGCTTCTTTTAATTTTTCTGAAAGGATTAATTTTCCAATTACTTTATCTACTGCATTGTGTCTTCCAATATCTTCCATTGCAGATAACATTTCTCCCTTTAAAGTAAAAGCTGCTGCTGCGTGAGTTCCTCCAGATTGATGAAAGCTGTGTTGTTGATCGTTCATTTTATCGAACAATCCATTGAGTAAATTGACATCAATTTTCTTTTTATCATCGATGGTTTTCCCTAGAAAGGAAAGTTCTCCGAGCTCTGTTCTTCCGCAAATCCCACAGGAGGAAACAGACAATAAACTTCTACTGTTTGAATATCCTTCGCCCAATTCTTCTTTAGGAATGGTTAAATCTACTACCGTAACGATTCCGTCTTCATTTTCTTTTTTCAGAATTAAATCTGGAATGAAATTAGCATTTTTCACAATCCCTTCAGAATGCAACATACCACGTACCAAATTAATATCATCACCAGGAGTTCGCATCGAAACTGTAAAGGGTTTTTTATTGATATTAATTTGTAAAGCTTCTTCAACAGTTAAAGCATCTAGTGCTTTTTCCATCGAATTGCTTTCAAATTTTTGTGCTTGGTATTTTCTTGTCGCCATTTAAATTGGAATACGAATTACGAAAATAATGTATTTTATCGGTACTAGCAATCCTAAATTTAGGAAGCTTCAATTTTAACTTTTGTACCACTAAAATCTGTGTTTCTAATATCTGTCTTAGATGATAAATTGTTTAAACTAAATACGTAGCAAAATTTGTACATTTGTTAGACTAAAATCACGGGGATTATGGAATTACAATTAACAAAATCAGAGCTTATCGAAATGTTATTAAATTCAAAAAAATGAAAAATAATTTAAAAAAAAGAGTAGCCTTTTTGATAATTATCTTTTCCATATTTTTAACCTACTTTTTCTTTGGTGAAAGCATAAGATTTATTAAAATAAAGTCGGATATTTCTAATATTAATACAGACTCACTAAGTAAATATTATCAATTATTCTTAGTTGAGAATAACAAAGAAATATATAATGAAATTGATTTTTGTAAGTTTTTAGAAAAAAGAAATATAATATTAAAAAAACAATTAGAGAGATATGATATTAAATTAAATTCTGAACTAGAATCTGAACAAAAGAACGTGTTTATGGGTTTTTATCATATTGGTCCTGATAAAATAGATAATAACACAGATAATTTGATAACTGATTTTGAAATAAATTCTTTAAAAGGTGATATTTTAATTCCAACAATTAATTATTTCAAACTTAATTTTAATACTATTTATAGTATTTCTAATAATGAA
>CAZIMW010000188.1:0-4986 GCA_964540425.1 uncultured Flavobacterium sp. | reverse complement strand
ATTGCTGAGCTCTTTTCTGAAAAAATAGAAAAATCATCGCAAGTTATTACCAATAAAGAACTTGACGAAGTGATTACCGTAATGGGACAACCAGAAGATTATATTATTGATGAAGAAATTTTTGATGACGTACCTCCTACTCAGAAAAAACAAACTAGAAATAAAACAAGACACAAACAATTGTTCCGTGATATGGACAATCAATTTGTAGCAGGAGTTTCTTCAGGCTTAGGTCATTACCTAAGTGTAGATCCTCTTTGGATTCGATTAGGGTGGATTGCCTTGATATTTCTAGGTTTTGGAAGCCCCGTATTAATTTACATATTATTATGGGTATTAGTTCCCGAAGCAATTACGACGGCAGATAAGTTAAAAATGTCCCAGGAGCCCGTAAATATTTCCAACATCGAAAAAAAAATTAAAGAAGAACTTGATAAAGCTTCCGAAAAAATTAAAGATGTAGATTACGAGAAGCATATGGAAAATGCAAAAAAAGGGGCAAATGGATTTTTTAGTACTATAGGAAAAAATTTAAAAGGCATCGTAAAGGTATTTGGTAAGTTCTTCGGAATATTACTAATCATCATTTCATTCCTAACTTTAATTAGTCTAATCGTAGGATTATTTACCGCAGGAACAGCTGGAATTGTATGGAATGGAACCGAGTTTTTCGATTACGTTTCTATGGTAAACACCGGAAACACTCCCATTTGGTTGTACTCTTTATTAATCTTCTTCGCAATTGGAATACCATTTTTTGTGCTCTTTATATTAGGATTGAAGCTATTGGTAAACAACCTAAAATCTATTGGTACAGCTGCAAAAATAACCTTAGTAGCAGTTTGGTTTTTTTCTATCATCGGACTGGGGATTTTTGCTCTTCGACAAGCTACAGAACAAGCTTATGATGGTGATTTTGTTATCGAAAAAACCCTTCCTATTAAAGCAAACGACACTTTACGTTTGGCAATGACTAGCAATAATCATTACGAATATAATGCAACCAGAGATAGTGATTTTTATTTACGAACAGATGAAGATGATAACAGAGTAATTTACTCAACCGATATTAGATTAATTGTACGCTCTACTAAAGATTCTGTTGCTAAAATTCTTATTGAAAAAAAAGCAGAAGGAAGTTCGTTTAACAGTGCAAGAGAAAGAGCCGAAGCAATACATTATAAGTATGAAATTAATAACAACACCTTATTATTAGATAGCTATTTCACTACAGATATCATTAATAAATACCGTGAACAAGAAGTGAAAATTGTATTGTATTTACCGGAAGGAACTATTTTATTTGCAGACAAAAACACCTATTCTTTTCATAGAAATTACTCAAGGCACAATGATATTTTAGAAAAAGGTGACGAGGAAAAATACTTATTAATTTTAACAGATAAAACACAGTGTTTGGATTGCCCTTCGTATGAAATTAATATTAAAAAATCTTCTAATTCGGAAGATTGGGAAACCGAATTAAATAATAAACTTAATAATACTCCTGAAAGTGAAGCTGAAAACGAAGGAAGCCACATTATATTAAATAGCGATGGAGTCGATATAAAAATTAACGACGATGACGAGAGCATTAATGTAAAAATTGGCGATCATTAAAATAGATCAACCTAAAAACAATCAATTATGAATTTTTCAAAGAAAAATCACGAACACCTTAAACTAAAAATTAAAGGTGAGAGTAAATCAATCAAAATATTATTATTTGTAGTCTTAGCAGCTAGTTTGAGTGCTTGCAATTTCAATAAACACTTTAATACAGAAAACGGAAATGGAAATGTAGTCACTGAAGAAAGATCTGTTGGAGCAGATTTTAACGAAGGTTCCGAAAACAAAATTGTAGTCGAAGCCGATGAGAACTTGCAAAATATAATTGAAACTCACATCTCTAACGGAAAATTAACCATTCGTTCATCGAAAAATATCGGAAGATCTTCTGCAAAAAAGGTACACGTAACCTATGTTTCATTAACGAGTATTGAAGCTTCAAGTGGAGCGGATGTAATCGGAAACTCCGTAATCCGAAGTGAAAACTTATCATTAAGCGCAAGTAGTGGTGCCGATTTAGAAGTAGAAGTTTTTACAAAAAACTTAAATGCAAAAACTAGTAGTGGTGCCGATTTAATAGTAACGGGAAAAGCAAGTACTTTAGATGCAAGTGCTTCCAGTGGAAGCGAACTTAACGCAAAAAAGCTTCAAGTAATTACCTGTAGCGCAAAAGCTTCCAGTGGAGCTGATATTATAGTAAATGTAAAAGAAAAACTTAATGCAAAAGCTTCCAGTGGTGGGGATGTAAAATATTATGGTGATCCTGTTTCAGTAACCAAAAAAGACGGACATTCGGGAAGTATTCGTAAGATGTAATTTAAACAAAACCAATAATATAAAGCAGACCTACTAGGTTTTTAAAACCTAGTAGGTCTTTTAAAATTCAATAAAAATAAAAAAATCAACATTCCTCTTCTTCGGAATTATCTTCCTAAGTATTTTATCTATTTCTGCACAAGTTAGCGATGACAATATATTATTTCTTCAGCTAAAAAAAATGGACAGTATTGTTTTTGAAGAAGGATTCAATAAATGCAATCTTGTTGAATTAGAACAAACACTTCATTCAGAAATTGAATTTTATCATGACGTAGGAGGTTTTCAAGAGAAAGAGGAGTTTATGATAAATATAAAAAATAATATCTGCTCCAACAATTCTCAAAAACCCATTCGGAAATTAGTTGAAGGAAGCCTAGAAGTTTTTCCTTTATACAATCAAGAAATCCTTTACGGAGCCATTCAAAACGGAACGCATGAATTTTGGATTAAAGAACCCAACAAAGAGATATACCAAACAGGAATCGCAAAGTTTTCCACAACTTGGTTACTCATTGAAGGTGATTGGAAAATGAAAAACGTGTTAAGTTTTGACCATCACGAAGCAAAATAAAATCGCAACTATTTTTTTTATACCAACCTATCAACCATCCTAAATTATTATACGTTTTTTTACACTTGCAAAACATCGAATGAGGATATCAAGCAATGAAGGGAAAAATTGTAAATTGCAAGCCCAAGAGCAAGATAATAAATGAAACCTTTAAAAATAGTAGTCATTGATAATTACGACTCGTTTACTTATAACTTAGTTCATATTTTAGAGGAATTAGAAACAGAAGTTACCATCCTTCGAAACGATCAATTTTATATAGAAGACTTAAAAGTATTTGATAAAATAGTAATCTCACCTGGTCCTGGAGTCCCATCGGAAGCAGGATTAACAAAAGAAGTAATTACTACGTTTGCTGGTAAAATTCCCATACTCGGAATCTGTTTAGGACATCAAGCCATTGCAGAATGTTTTGGTGGCACATTAGAAAATCTACCCGAAGTATATCATGGAGTAAGTACTAAAATTTCGATAAAAGAAGACTATATTTTTAAAGGCTGCCCTTCCACCATTGAAGTAGGAAGGTACCACAGTTGGGCAGTTGCTAAAAAATTACCCGAAATTTTAGAGTCAATTGCAACTGACAATCACCAAATAAATATGGCATTTCGACATAAAATATTAGACATTAGAGGCTTACAGTTTCATCCAGAAAGCATTTTAACTCCTTTAGGTTTTGAGATTATTAAAAATTGGGCACTTTACAAGGCATAGTTACAAATCAATATGGGTATTCTTTCAGAATTAGAATTAAAACCCCGAAATTTGTAGCTTACTATTAATGTCCGTTCGAGCGCAGTCGAGAACTCTTTTTTAATAACCTCTCGACTGCTCCCGACATTTATTGGGACGAAGCATAATTACACTAATTTATGAAAATTCAAGGTCAGATTGTCGATATCCAAAACAAAAGAATCTACAAAGGAGAAATCACTGTTAAAAACGGAAAGATTAAATCTATCATCGAAAAAAACCACGAGGTAGAGACCTATATTTTACCTGGTTTTGTAGATGCTCATATTCATATTGAAAGCTCGATGTTAGTGCCTTCAGAATTTGCAAAATTGTCAGTCACCCACGGAACGGTTGCAACGGTTTCAGATCCTCACGAAATTGCCAATGTATTGGGAATTGAAGGCGTAGAATTTATGATTGATAACGGAAATAAAGTCCCTTTTAAATTTAATTTTGGGGCACCATCTTGTGTTCCTGCTACTAATTTTGAGTCGGCCGGTGCGGTGATAGATGCTGAAGGAATTAAATATTTACTTCAGAAACCCGAAATAAAATACTTGGCAGAAATGATGAATTATCCTGGCGTTTTATTCAATGATGAAGAGGTGATGAAGAAAATTGCTTGGGCAAAACATTTTAACAAGCCTGTAGATGGGCACGCTCCCGGACTTCGAGGTGAGGACATTTCAACCTATATCAATGCAGGAATTAGTACCGATCACGAATGTTTTACTTATGAGGAAGGCTTAGAAAAACTTCAAAAAGGAATGAAAGTACTAATTCGTGAGGGCTCGGCAGCTAAGAATTTTGAAGCCTTGATTCCGTTACTTCCAGAACATTTTGAAAATATTATGTTTTGTAGTGATGATAAGCATCCAGACGATTTACTAGTAAGTCATATTAATAAATTATGTGCTAGAGCGATAGCAAAAGGCAACGATTTATTTCAAGTTTTGCAAGCGGCTTGTATAAATCCTGTGAAACATTATAACTTAGATGTTGGGTTGCTTCAAAAAGGAGATGATGCCGATTTTATTGTTGTTGAAGATTTAATAGATTTCAAAGCAATCAAGACCTATATCAACGGAGAAGCAGTTTATGAAAATGGTGCTTCAAAAATAAAACATGTAAATTTTGAAGTCCTCAATAATTTCAATTGTAATAAAAAGGAAGTAGCAGATTTTAAATTCCCTTCCACTTCAAAAAAGATTAGAGTTATTGAAGCTTTGGAAGGTGAATTAGTTACCAATGAGCTCATTGAAGACAGTTTAATCATCGATGGAAATTTGGTT
>CAZIMW010000187.1:781-4995 GCA_964540425.1 uncultured Flavobacterium sp. | reverse complement strand
TCTGACTTCGGAAATAAATTCGGACAACCATTAATCACAGGTTCTGTTTTAACTTTTGAAAACGAAACCGATAATAGAAAATTGGGCTACGATAAAGTAATCATGCAAGCTGGAGGAATTGGCTACGGAAAAAGAGACCAAGCCATTAAAGACATTCCTAAAGAAGGAGATAAAATCGTGATTCTTGGTGGAGAAAATTATAGAATCGGAATGGGTGGTGCAGCTGTGTCCTCGGCAGATACAGGTGAATTCTCAAGCGGAATTGAACTCAACGCTATTCAACGTTCCAACCCAGAAATGCAAAAACGTGTTGCCAATGCCATTCGTGGTATGGTAGAAAGCGAAAAAAACACGATTGTTTCTATTCACGATCACGGTGCTGGAGGGCACTTAAATTGTTTGAGTGAATTGGTGGAAGAAACCGGTGGAAAAATAGATTTAGATAAACTTCCGGTGGGTGATCCTACCCTTTCAGCAAAAGAAATTATAGGAAACGAATCACAAGAACGAATGGGTTTAGTGATTGGTAAAAAAGACATTGCTCAATTAGAACGAATTGCCAAAAGAGAACGTTCTCCAATGTATGAAGTTGGTGAAGTAACGGGTGATGATAAATTTACTTTCGAGAGTAAAACTACTTGCGAAAAACCAATGGATTTTCAATTGGAAGATATGTTCGGAAGTTCCCCAAAAACAGTGATGAATGATATTACTGTAAAGCGTAAATATTCAAATCCATCGTACGAATCTTCAAAAATAAAAGAGTATTTAATAGCTGTATTATCACTTGAAGCAGTAGCGTCTAAAGATTGGCTAACCAATAAAGTAGATCGTTGTGTAACTGGTAAAGTAGCTAAACAACAATGTGTAGGTTCTTTGCAATTACCCTTAAATAATTGTGGTGTAATGGCATTGGATTATAAGGGAAAAGAAGGAGTTGCCACCTCTATTGGGCACGCTCCTATTTCGGCTTTGATCGACCCTGTTGCAGGTTCCAGAAACGCTATTGCAGAATCCTTATCCAATATTATTTGGGCTCCTCTTGAAGAAGGTTTAAAAAGCATTTCACTTTCTGCCAATTGGATGTGGCCTTGTAATAACGAAGGGGAAGATGCTCGATTGTATAAAGCAGTAGAAGGTATTTCAGAATTTGCTATCCAATTAGGAATCAATGTTCCTACCGGAAAGGATTCTCTTTCTATGAAACAGAAATATAAAGATGAAGAAGTAATTGCTCCAGGAACAGTTATTATTACGGCTGCTGGACATTGTAAGGATATTAAAAAGGTGGTAGAACCAGTACTTCAGAAAAACAAAGGAAGTATTTATTATATCAACATCTCGAAAGATGATTATAAATTAGGAGGTTCGTCTTTTGCACAGACTTTAAGTGCTATTGGAAATGAAGTTCCAACCATTAAAGACGCTTCTTATGTTGCGACTGTTTTTAACACGATGCAACAATTAATTTCAGACAATCATATTGTTGCTGGACACGATGTTGCTTCAGGCGGATTGATTACCACACTTTTAGAAATGTGTTTTGCTGATACTAATTTAGGGGCAGATTTAAACCTTTCAGAATTAAAGGAAAATGATCTAGTAAAAATGCTGTTTTCTGAAAACAACGGAATTGTATTTCAGGCTTCAGAAGATAGTATTGTTGAAAAAACACTTTCAGAAAGCAATATCAACTTTGTAAAAATAGGTGCTGTAACTGAAACGGAAACCCTTCAGATAAAACACAATCAAGAAAACTTAAGCTTTAGTATTCCTGAAATGCGTGATGCTTGGTATAAAACTTCGTATTTACTAGACCAAAAACAAAGTGGCGTAGCAAAAGCAACGGAGCGGTTTAAAAATTACAAAAAACAAGGATTGAACTTTAAGTTCCCTGAGCATTTTGATGGTTCACTACCTGTCTTTGCGAGAAGTGAGGCACGAACGACGAAGCAATCTCATGAACAGATTACCACGTCACAAACTCCTCGTAATGCCAGACCAAAAGCAGCCATCATTCGTGAAAAAGGATCCAACTCAGAACGTGAAATGGCAAATGCCATGTACTTGGCTGGTTTTGATGTAAAAGATGTGCATATGACCGATTTAATTGAAGGCCGTGAAACACTAGAAGACATTAAGTTTATTGCTGCGGTTGGAGGTTTTTCTAACTCAGATGTTTTAGGTTCGGCAAAAGGTTGGGCAGGTGCATTTTTATACAATGAAAAAGCGAACAAAGCATTGAAAGATTTCTTTGCTAAAGACGATACACTTTCATTAGGAGTTTGTAATGGTTGTCAGTTATTTATCGAATTAGGATTGATTAACCCTGAAGACGAAGAGAAACCAAAAATGCTTCATAATGATAGTGGCAAGTTTGAATGCACCTTTACTTCGGTAGAAATTCAAGAGAATAATTCGGTGATGTTATCTTCACTTACAGGCAGTACTTTAGGGATTTGGGCAGCTCATGGCGAAGGTAAATTCAGTTTTCCAAAAAGCGAGAATCATTATAACATTGTTGGTAAATATGGATACGAAGGTTTTCCGGCAAATCCTAACGGAAGTGATTTTAACACCGCAATGCTTACTGATACAACTGGAAGACATTTAGTAATGATGCCACATTTAGAGCGATCTACTTTTCCTTGGAACTGGGCAAACTATCCAAGTGACAGAAACGATGAGGTTTCACCTTGGTTAGAGGCTTTTGTGAATGCTAGAAAGTGGTTGGATAAAAAGCAATAAGCCTTCATTTAATTCATTTTAAATATTAAAAACAATAACTTGCTATGAAAAAATTATTACTCCTCGTATTACTTTTTGTAATACAATTATCTTTCGCACAAGAAATTCAAGAAAAACACCAACGTGCAAAAATTTATTATTCTCAAGCAAATAGCTTAGGTCATCTAGGATCCTTAGGAATTCCAGTAGATCACGGAATCCATAAAAAAGGCTATTTTGTGATTTCAGAATTTTCGGTTTCTGAAATTGAAAAAGCTAAAAATGCTGGATACCAGGTAGAAGTGTTAATTGAAAATTCTAAAGAATATTTCCTTCAGCAAAACAGTTTAAACAAAGCACCAACAAAAAATCCAACTTGCAATGAAGCAGTTGATGACTACCAAACTCCAGATAATTTTCATTTTGGCTCTATGGGTGGGTACTTTACCTACCAAGAAATGTTGAATGAATTGGATCAAATGAAGGCTTTATATCCTAATTTAATCACTACAAAATCAAACATTAGCAGCTTTTTAACGGAAGGACAAGCAGATAATTCCACCACTCCTTCTATTGGAAGCAACGGAATTAAATGGGTAAAAATAAGCGACAATCCTAACACAAATGAAGGAGAACCACAAATATTATATTCAGCAATTCATCATGCCCGTGAACCAGCCTCTTTATCACAACTTATTTTCTATATGTGGTATTTGTTAGAAAATTATGATAGCAATCCAGAAATACAAAGTATTGTAAATAACACGGAACTTTATTTTGTTCCAGTTGTAAATCCAGATGGTTATTTATATAATGAAAAAACTGATCCTAACGGAGGTGGTTTTTGGAGAAAAAACAGAAAAAATGGACACGGTGTTGATAACAATCGGAACTATGATTATTATATAAACGGAGATCCAAACAACAATGTTTGGGGAGGTGAAGGAACTTCAAACGACACTAACAGTCAAGTATATGCTGGTACAGGGCCTTTCTCAGAAATTGAAAATCAAGCAATGAAATGGTTTGTTGAAAACCACGATTTTGTAATGGCATTTAACAATCATACTTCAGGGGATTTGTTATTATACCCTTATGGCTATACAGACGATGTACCCACTCCAGAAAACGCTTTATTTGAAGGGATTTCTGCAGAACTAGTTTCTAAGAATGGGTTTAATAATATCATTTCAGCAGACTTATATCCTGCTGCAGGTGATAGTGATGATTTTATGTACGGAACTGTTGGAACTCACAACAAAATATACGCTTTTACTCCAGAAATCGGACCTTCTTTTTGGCCTTCGTCTAATCAAATTGAAAGTATTTGTAAGAGCATGATGTACTTAAACATAACTGCCGCTAAAATGGTGAATAACTATGCAACGGTAAACGATACTTCTCCGTCATTTGTTCAGCCAAGTACTTCAGATATTACCTTTAATTTAAGACGTTTGGGTATTTCTGGAAATGGGAACTTTACAGTT
>CAZIMW010000187.1:493-771 GCA_964540425.1 uncultured Flavobacterium sp. | reverse complement strand
GATTTCAGCAAATATTAGTTCTGTTGGTAATCCTGTAAGCTTTACAAATCTTAGTCCTTTGGAAGAAGTAGATGGAACCATCTCTTATACTCTAAACGCAGGAATAACAATTGGCGACGAAATTAACTTAGAATTGGTTGTAAACAACGGAAGTTACGATCAAATACAAAACATAACAAAAATATTTGGGAGTTTCTCTCCTGTTTTTGAAGATGTTGGAAATAGTGTAACCGACAATTTTAATAATAATGGTTGGGATACCACAACAAATACTTTTT
>CAZIMW010000187.1:0-472 GCA_964540425.1 uncultured Flavobacterium sp. | reverse complement strand
CAATTACAGATTCTCCAAGTGGCGATTATCAAAATAATGAACATAAAACAATTACTCTCTTAAATGAAGTAGATTTAACTACTGCATTGGGTGCAAATATTTCGTTTTATGCCAAATGGGAAATCGAAAACAATTGGGATTATGTACAATTAGAAGTTTCTACCAATAACGGATCTACTTGGATTCCGCAATGTGGAAAATTTACCAATGAAGGAAGTTCAAACAGTGGTCAACCTACTGGAGAACCACTAAACGATCGTACTCAAAACGATTCGGAGTTGGAAGAAATAGATTTAAGTGATTATTTAGGGGAACATATTTTGGTTCGTTTTCAATTTGAATCGGATGGATTTCAAAGAGCTGATGGTTTTTACTTTGATGATTTAAAAATTAATGTTTTGGATGAAACTCTGGGGGCTTCAGATTTCTCTGAAACGGTATTTACTATATATCCAAACCCTGTTAAAAACTT
>CAZIMW010000186.1:0-5025 GCA_964540425.1 uncultured Flavobacterium sp. | reverse complement strand
GTAAATGTTATATAAGAGGTGCTTATTTAGTGCCTCTTTTTGTTTTTTAGCTTTTTTAAAAGGCACTAATTCTACGTATATTTGCAACCTAATATACTGAAATGAGCCAAGAAATTTCAAAACGATACGCCCAAAGAGGTGTTTCAGCTTCAAAAGAAGACGTACATAATGCTATAAAAAATGTAGATAAAGGTTTGTTTCCTCAGGCTTTTTGTAAAATTGTTCCCGATTACCTTACGGGAGATGAGGAATATTGCTTAGTCATGCACGCAGATGGTGCTGGGACTAAATCCTCCTTAGCGTATATGTATTGGAAAGAAACAGGCGATCTATCCGTTTGGAAAGGAATCGCTCAAGATGCATTAATTATGAATATCGACGATCTTTTATGCGTAGGTGCTACCAATAATATTATGCTTTCTTCTACCATAGGAAGGAATAAAAATAAAATTCCAGGTGAAGTTCTTTCAGCTATTATTAATGGCTCTGAAGAATTATTAAAAGATTTAAAACAGTTTGGAATAACCATTCATTCTACAGGTGGAGAAACTGCAGATGTTGGGGATTTAGTGAGAACTATTATTGTAGATTCTACCGTAACCGCTCGTTTAAAAAGAAGCAATGTAATAGATAATGCCAATATAAAAGCGGGCGATGTAATTGTTGGTTTAGAGTCTTTCGGGCAAGCAACTTACGAAACCGAATATAACGGTGGTATGGGAAGTAACGGACTAACCTCTGCTCGTCACGATGTTTTTGATAAATACTTGGCTAAAAAATATCCAGAAAGTTTTGACCAAGAAGTACCAGAGGATTTGGTGTATTCAGGTTCAAAAAAATTAACAGACTCGGTTGAAGGTTCTATTTTAAATGCAGGAAAATTAGTACTTTCTCCAACAAGAACCTATGCGCCAATTATAAAAAAAATACTTTCAAAATATACCAATAAAGAAATTCACGGAATGGTTCATTGCAGTGGTGGAGCTCAAACTAAAATTCTTCATTTTGTAAAAAACCTTCATATCATTAAAGACTCTTTATTTGAAGTGCCACCTTTATTTAAAATGATTCAGGAAGAAAGTAAAACAGACTGGAAAGAGATGTATCAAGTTTTTAATATGGGACATCGTATGGAATTATATGTCTCAGAAGAAATTGCTAGCGAGATAATTCAGATTTCAAAATCGTTTCATGTTGATGCTAAGATTATTGGAAGGGTAGCGACTTCCGAAACAAAAAAACTAACAATCAAAAGTGAATTTGGTGAGTTTAATTATTAAAAGATAAGTTTAAAATTCCTAGCCCTAAAATTATGTGTTGCTTTACAAATCTATTGTAAAGGCTATTCTATATCAATCTAATTATTGGCAATTTGGGTCAGAAATAGTTGGTGTTTCTCCCAATATTGTTTTGTTCTACTTAGTTATTCCGAAAAAGAAAATAAATTTTTTACGATTTATGGTAATGAAGAAGATGCTAGAGAACAATTTCAAGAATGGACTTTACTAGATAACTACATCAATTAAAATTACCCTGTATTGGGTATGTTTTAGAATACTCGTAACTATTATTTTTACTCTGAAATTTATAATAAAGAGTAGTAAATTCTAAAAATGGTTTTGAAAGGTTGTTTATAATATAAAGACAGCCTTTTCAAAATAAAACAAAAAACTATTATTTATAGTGCTATATACCAAAATAATAGAAATTAAACAAGTAGTAAAGTTAAATTGATTATTGTATGTTTAGCAACGCCCCCAAATTTTCAATCACAATCCTACTTAATATTATATTATAATTTTTTAAATACACCCAATAATGGGTATATCATTTATTATATTTTTTAAGCATTTTTAAACTAACACTAAAAACATATTTATGAAAACTATTTTTTTAAAATTGAGTCTTATTACTATTATAGGTGTTTTGGCATCCTGTAAAAACGAAGTAAAAAACCCTTGTTGTAGTAAATTGGAAGAAACAAAAAAATTAAATAAGGATTTATTAAAAGTCAATAAAGAGGTAGAAGATAAATACCTTCAAACACAAAATAATTACCAGGTAAAGAGTGTCAATAATGATCCAATAAATCAAATTGTTGAAAATATATCTACAAGTAGACAGGCTTCGTATTCAAGATATATGCTTAGTAATGATTTATCTGAGAATAATTTTAAAACAGATTTAAATCAAGTTAATATAGCTATACCTATTACAGATGAAAATTTAAAAATTGTAGATTATTTTCCTATATCTACAGATAGTACCAACGCAATGGTTATAATTTTAAGTGGAATCCAAGGAAGAAGTACTCTTGACAATAATCCAAAATGGTTAATCAAAAGCACTTTAAAAATTGATAAAATAGGTTTAGATAAAAACAATCTACTAAGAGATGGTAAAATAAAAGTTTTTGTTTTACATGAAAACGACCCAAACGACATAAGTATAAAGAAATTTTTATATATGAAATGTGTCAAAAATTATGGGTATTCTGAAGGAGTATGTTATTTTATTAATAAAATTGATGCTGAACCATTAGAAGATGAAGGTAGTATATTAAATGGCGGAAAAAGATAATAATTTTTTAATACTAATATCTTTTATTCTTCTCTTATCAATTTCTGTAATTGGTCAAGAGAATAATATTGATATGCAAAAAGCAGAAGAATTATATAAAATTGATTCTTTTTCTTTAGTTATTAATATCTATAAGAATTTTAATAATTTAGAAAACAAAAACGAACAGGCATATCTCGATTTATTACTTGCAAAATCTTATAAAAACCTAAATAAAGAAGACTCCGCTTATTTTCATTATAAAAAATCACTAAAAGAGTTTCAGAAATTAAAAAAAGATGATAAAGTTGTTGAAGTCAATTTAGAAATTCATTCTCTTTTAATTAGCCAAAAAAACTTAGATGCAAATGTTGAAAAATACTTTAGTGCATTTAAAGATTATACTGAAAATTCAGATTCAAATAAATGGAAAGGCATCCTAAATTATAAACTTGCAATTCAAAACTTCAGTAATAAGGATTCAATAATCCCAAAAATCTATTTTTTAAAAGCGAGTGATTATTTTATTAAAATGGATTCCACAACTGCACTTATTAATGTTTGGTCAGACCTAGGGGTTTTATATAATAACAAACTTAAACTCAGAGATTCAGCAAGGTATTATTTTGCTAGGGCGTATAATTTACTAGAGTCAGATTCCACCATAAAAAAGACAGGAAACTATAAATTTAACTTATACAATAATATTGGATCTACTTATAGAAAAGAAAAAAAATATAGTAAAGCTCTAGAATATTATAAAAAATCTGATTCATTACAATTAGTTAAATATTCACTTAAAAGAAAAAGAATTTTGTATTCGAATATGGTGTATTGTTATGATAAATTAGGAGAGTTTTCATCAGCATATTTTTATCTTACTAAAGTAGATTCACTTAAAAACAAAATTAATTTAACCAAACAAAATACATTAATATCAAAAATCACTGAAAAATACGATAATGAAAAACTAAGGGCAGATAACCTAGAGATTGATGCTAAAAGATCAACAAATAAAGGTTTATTAATCGCTACATTAATCTTATTGTTTTTTGGTGGTATTACTGCAATATTAATTCAGACAAACACCAAACGAAAACAACTCATCGCCGAACAAGAACGGGAGATTGAAATTCAAAAGAAAGAGAAACTATTAAAAGATCAAGAACTCAATACCATCGATGCTATGATTGAAGGGCAAGAAAAAGAAAGGCAACGTTTAGCTGGAGATCTTCACGATAGTGTAGGTGCAACCCTATCTGCTGCCAGATTACAATTTGAACATTTATGTAAATACAAAGGTTCAGGGATTTTAAAAAATGAAGATGAACTCTATACGAAAACTGGGAAGCTACTTGAACAGGTTTATCAAGAAATACGATCTATGGCACATCTTAAAAATAGTGGTGTTATTGCTACAAAAGGATTATTACCTGCCGTTCAAAAACTAGCAAGAAACGCTTCAACTCCAGGAAATTTACAAATAGAAGTTGATGATTATGGGCTTTCAAAAAAAATAGAAAATTCATTAGAGATTTCAATATTTAGGGTTATTCAAGAATTAATAACCAATATTATTAAACATGCAAAAGCCACCGAAGCTACTATTTCAATTACACAACATGAAGATTCATTAAGTATTATTGTTGAAGATAATGGAGTCGGATTTGATGTCGAAAAATCTATTAATAATGACGGAATGGGATTAAGTAGCATTGAAAAAAGAATTGAAAACCTAGAAGGGAATTTTGAAATAGATAGCACTTCAGGAAAAGGAACGAGTATAATAATAGACATACCAATATGATAACTGTAGCAATTGCCGAGGACCATCAAGCTTTAGTAGATGGTATCAATTTATTATTAAAATACGAAGATGATATTACAATTGTTGGAATGTGTAATGATGGGGAAGAATTAATAGAAATTGTTAGAAAAAAACAACCAAAAGTAGTTTTAACCGATATTAAAATGCCAAAAATAGATGGGATATCGGCCACTAAAATTATTAAAAAAGAGTTTCCAAAAATTAAAGTAATTGGTTTCTCTATGTTTGATCAAGAAGAAGCAATTACTCAAATGATTGAGGCTGGAGCGTCAGGTTATTTATTGAAAAATTCTCCTTTAGAAGAAGTCCTTAACGCTTTAAGAGTTGTTGCTAAAGGTGAAACGTATTTTGATTCATCCATTAGTAAGTCGCTGTTAGACCCTAATTCAACTAAAACAAAAAAGAAATCGTTACTTTCGAAAAGCGAACGCGAAATACTAAAGTTAATCGGACAAGGAAAAACCTCTAGTGAAATTGCAGCAAAACGTTTTACAGCTGTTTCAACCGTTGAAAAGCATCGTAAAAATATGATTTTTAAACTTGGTTTAAGTGGTAAAGGAGAGCTATTGCGGTATGCTATTGAGAAGAAATATGATTTTTAAATAAACAATTATATTGATATATGGAAAGTAAAGGAG
>CAZIMW010000185.1:0-5054 GCA_964540425.1 uncultured Flavobacterium sp. | reverse complement strand
AGCATTAATTACTGGAAATATAGGAAGAAGAGGAGTAGGTGTTAATCCGTTACGAGGGCAGAATAATGTTCAAGGCTCGGCAGATATGGGCGTTCAGCCACATCAAGGTGCAGGATATTTAGACATTACAAGCGATGAAGTAAATAAAAAATACAACGAATTTTACGGAGTCGATGTACCTTCAGAAATTGGCTATAAAATCCCCGAAATGTTTGATGCTGCCCTCGACGGAAAATTAAGAGCATTGTGGGTGATTGGTGAAGATATTGTACAAACCGACCCGAATACAAAGAAAGTAATTAAAGCATTAGAAGCAACCGATTTGTTGATTGTACAGGAATTATTTATGACCGAAACTGCAAAATATGCAGATGTAATTTTACCAGGAGCATCCTTTTTAGAAAAAAGCGGGACATTTACCAATGGAGAACGTAGAGTACAAGCCGTTCGGCAAGTGGTTGAGCCAAGACCTGGATCCAAAGCAGATGGACAGATTATTGTTGATATTATGAATAAAATGGGTTACGCTCAACCTGATTATACTCCAGATGGAATGTTAGAGGAAATCAATCAAATTGTACCTTTCTTCGCAGGAATTACTTGGGATAAATTAGGAAAAAACGGATTGCAATGGCCAGTAGCTAAAGACGGAACGGAAACACAAATTCTTCATAAAAAAGATTTTTCAAGAGGAAAAGGCTATTTCGAATTCCACGCTTGGGAAGAAACACAAGAATTGAAATCACACGCAAAAGACTATCCTTTTATTTTAACAACCAATCGCGAGTTGGAACATTATAATTGTGGTGCAATGACACGTAGAACAGCCAATGAGCAGATTTTACAGGATGATTATTTAATGATTAATCCACAAGATGCGAAAGATCATTTAATCGAGGAAGGTGATTTTATTTGTATAGAATCTCCAAGAGGAAAGGTAGATGTAAAAGCAAAAATTACCGATGAGGTCAATCAAGGAGTTTTAAGTACGACCTTTCATTTTCCAGATATTATGATTAATAACATTACGGGCGACGTTCACGATAGTGAAGCCAAATGCCCTGAATATAAAGTAGTTGCAGTGCGGATTCGAAAAAGTAAAGGGAAGTATAAAAAAGAGTTGGTTTAGAGTTTATGAAAATTATTGATAAATCTACCTGGAAACGACGAGAACATTTTGATTTTTTTTTTCAATGTGATGAACCTTTTTTTGGATTAGTTACCGAAATTGATTGCACCAAGGCTTATCAGATTTCAAAAGAAAATAAGCAGTCGTTTTTTGCGTATTATCTTCATAAATCTATTTTAGCAATTAATTTAGTAGAAGAACTTCGCTATCGAATAGATGGAGATAATATTAATGTTTACGATGAGATCCACGCTTCTACAACGATAGGAAGAGAGGATGAAACCTTCGGATTTACTTTTGTACCCTTTCATAAAGATTTTGATGTTTTTAATGCATCTTTAAAATCTGAAATTGAAGGAGTACATAACTCAGTTGGATTGCGATTAAACGAAAATGCTATTCGTAAAAATGTGGTGCATTATTCTTCAATTCCTTGGTTTACTTTTACAGGATTAACTCATGCTAGAAATTATAAGTTTGAAGACAGCGCTCCAAAGATTACTTTTGGTAAAATGTTTCAGAAAGAAGGACAGTATAAAATGAATATCGCTATTTATGTTCATCATGCATTGGCTGACGGATTACATATAGCAAAATATCTAGAATATTTTCAAAAATTAATGGACGGAGAACTATAAAAAAAACCTTCCTTTTCAAAGCTATTTAAGCATTTAAATGTTTCTTTTTTAGGCTATAATTTATTATATTAGCGTAGGATATTAGGACGCTAATATCTGGTTAATTAAACAGATAAAGAACATTAATTTACTTTAAAAAACACTACTATGAAACTATTAGAAAAAATATTATTAACAACAGATTTTGGCAAAGCCTCAGAAAGTGTATTGGGTAATGCTATATATTTAGCAAAAACCTTTCAGTCAAAAATTACTATTTTGCATATTCTCCCTGATGATATCAAGAACGACAAAGCAAAATCCCTTTTAGTTGAAAGTGCTGAAAGTCATTTAAAAACTACAAATGATTATATTAAAAAAAATGAAGTACAAATCGATGAATCAATAATAGAATTTGGTAGGTATAGTGATAAAGTTGTTGAGGTTTCTGAAGATTTAAAAGTGAACATAATTTTAATTGGTGCTGGAAATAAACCCCAGAAAGAAAATTTTCAATTAGGTACTACTGCGGATACCATTATTAGGAATAGTAGTAAGCCAGTTTGGGTAGTGAAAAAAGGTAAGTTTTCAGAAATTAAGACAATATTTTGCCCTGTTGATTTTTCAGATGAATCTAAACGAGCGTTAAAAAATGCTATTACTATGGCACGGCGTTTAAAAGCAAAATTAATTGTTTTTAGTGTTTATGATAATACCTTTAGACCCTCTGTAAAATTAAATTGGGAAGAAATAAATGACTATAGAAAGTCAAATCATAAAGCTGAATTAGATGAGTTTTTAAAAGAGTTTAATTTCACAGACTTAGAATGGACTCAAAAAGTAAAAGGCGGTGATCCTGCGGAAAGAATTCTTAAAGCAATAAGAAAATACAATCCTGAATTACTAATGATGGGTACTACTGGAAAATCTGGTTTAAGCAGGTTTTTTATGGGTAGTGTAACAGAAAAAGTAGTTAGAGAGGTTCCTTGTTCTTTTATTACGTTAAAGTCTGAGGATATTATTGATTTAAAAATAGAATCTAGAGCTAGAGATATTAATAAGCATTATGAAATAGCAACTCAATTAATTAAAGATGGTTATTTTGAGGAAGCAATTTATGAATACAACCGTTGTTTGAAAATTAATGAGATGTATATTCCTGCTTTAAGCGGACTAGCAAAACTTTATAAAAAAACAGGAGATGATATCAAGGCTAAAAAGTATGAATATTTAACTAAAGATATTATGGAACAGTTATGGGATAGGAAGATAGAAGATGAGTTACGTAAGCGTTATAATATGTAATAAATAATATATTCAAAAATATATTATTTAAACTACATTAAAAGTATCAATTTGAAATATAAATATTTATTATTAAAAATTTTAAAAAAACTTTGGACTTCAGTTACTGATCTTATTCCTATAATTTTAGTTGTTGTTTTTTTTCAGACTGTGGTTATACAGCAACCTTTTCCGCAAATTGGTGAAATAATATTTGGTATTTTGTTTGTTATTGTAGGCTTGATGCTTTTTATAGAAGGTCTAGAAATGGGTTTATTTCCTATAGGTGAATCAATGGCTTTTGCCCTTGCAAAAAAAGGAAGTCTTTTTTGGTTAATGGCTTTTTCATTTCTACTAGGTTTTTCAACAACAATAGCCGAACCAGCCTTAATTGCAGTCGTAAAGGAGGCTTCTATAATATCTTCAGGAGCTGGATTAATAGCAAACAATCAAGATACTATGGATGCTTATGCTATGGGGTTGCGGCTTACAGTTGCTTTTTCAGTTGGTCTTGCAATTGTTATTGGAGTTTTGCGGATTTTAAAAGGATGGCCCTTGCATTATTTAATAATCGGAGGCTACGTATTGGTTATGTTAATGACAATGATAGCGCCCGAAGAAATTATTGGCTTAGCTTATGATGCGGGAGGAGTTACTACTTCAACGATTACGGTTCCATTAGTAACAGCTTTGGGAGTAGGGCTTGCAACGGTAATTAAAGGAAGAAGTCCCTTACTTGACGGGTTTGGTTTAATTGCCTTTGCCTCACTTTTACCTATGATTTTTGTTATGGCTTATGGCTTGTTTTGGTTTTAATTAAATAACACCTATTAATGATCTATTATTTTAAAGACTTTATTGTAGTGCTATTCTATACTTTACGAGATGTAATGCCAATACTTGTGTTAATTATTTTCTTTCAATTAGTAGTTTTAAAACAACCTATTCCGCATTTAAAAAGAGTAATTATTGGAGGTGTTTATGTTGTGCTAGGCTTGGCATTATTTTTAATGGGATTAGAAAAAGCACTCTTTCCAGTTGGAAATATAATGGCTACACAATTATCAGATCCAGAATTTATTGGAGCTACTGGAGCAGAACTAGCAAATTGGAAATCCTATTACTGGATATATATATTTGCAGCTTTAATCGGTTTTTCAACTACAATAGCAGAACCTTCGTTAATTGCAGTTGCGTTAAAAGCAAGTGAAGTTTCTGGGGGTACCATAAAGCCCTGGGGACTCCGTATTACGGTTGCTGTTGGAGTTTCTTTTGCACTTGCATTAGGTGCTTTTAGAATTGTAACCGGAACCCCCTTATTTATTTATATAATGGTTGGTTATATTATTGTAATTATTCAGACGTTTTTTGCTCCAAAAGATTTGATTGCTTTGGCTTACGATTCGGGTGGAGTAACAACATCAACGGTAACAGTACCAATTGTGGCTGCATTAGGCTTAGGTCTTTCAAGTGCTGTGCCAGGAAGAAACCCAGCAATAGATGGTTTTGGATTAATCGCATTTGCAAGTTTATTTCCAATTATAGCTGTACTTGGTTATGCACAATTTACAGCTATAAAAAAACGATTTACTAAAAAATAAAAACAGAAAAATGAAGTTTAAATTAATTTTAGCATTTGTAAAGCCAAATATTAGTGATAAGGTTGTTGATGCAATGAAAGAAGCAGGAGTTACAGGAGCTACAATCATTCCCGCTAGAGGAACTGGAATTCATGAAGCAAAATCTTTCTTTGGACTTACCATTGAAAATCAAACAGAAATTATTTTATTTCTTGTCGAGGAACATGCTGCAGAAAAATTCCTGAAAATTATATCAAAAGCAGGGGAGTTTAATTTGCCAGGAACAGGTATCGCCTTTGTTATGCCTGTAGAACATATTGCTGGTTTAGAAAGTCAAATGAAAAAATTTAAAGATCAAGCACGTGATGATTATTTTTAATAATTTAATTTATTGAATAAATAGATTAGAATTAATTCTCAGTCAAAGTTTTTTTTGATAAGCTT
>CAZIMW010000184.1:0-5077 GCA_964540425.1 uncultured Flavobacterium sp. | reverse complement strand
AAATCAACAGCACATGAATTTTAAATACCTAAATTTTTGGCTGAATAGTTACAAATAAATGTTAAAGAGTTTTTCATTTGTTAGTGTTTTTAAATTATTAAGTTTTGGTTTTAATCTCAGTTGTTAAATTCTTTAGTTTATGAAAATCATACATATTACCCTTCTGGATTTGGAAAAATTACACTTTCGTAAGCTCCTGCATCAGGTGGTGGTAAATTATCATCAGGATTGTCATTTCTTGGAACGCCATTTAAATCTAAAGGTACTAGTCCTGCAGTAAAATAATCTCCTATTCCATCCGCTCCAGAAACTCCAGTTTCAATATTAAAATTGTTGTTTGATGAGTCGAAGAAAGCTGGGTCTTGATTTCTAACTATATTGGTAAATAAATCGCTGTTTGAAAAATCGTAGTTGGGTCCTGTAAAATCTCCGTTGGGATCATCAAAACGAATTAGACTATTTGTAAAGTTAAAATTAAAGGCTGCATTGGTGTCTTCCACAAATATTACTTCACGAGATTCACTTCCGTAAATAATACAATTGGTAAAATTGGCTTCAATTAAATCTGAAACAAAAATATTGTCTTCGGTTTCCAAAACATTATCAATAACTACGGAAGGGAATAAACGAAATCCATTACTCCAATAATTAGCAAAAGTGCAATGAATAAAATTGTAACGACCTCCTAAAGAACAAGATAATGAGGACTGTCCGCTATTGTTAATCACAACATTTTCGCCATAAACATCTCCTGTTCTAGCTAATAGTCCAACGTTTGAAGAGTTGTAAATTTGTACGTCTTTTAGTGATAAAGTTAAATCTCCGTCGTTGCTATCCATTAAAATTCCTACGATAGAATTTTTAATGGTTGTAAAATTAAATTCATTATTCGTACTTCCTGCGGTCAACCAAATTGTTCCCCATTGTCCTGGAATATCAGAAAAACTAGGTTCTAATCGGTCGCCTTCAAATATCACTTGATTTTCCATAAGTTCAGGGTCTGAACTTGGTGCGCCATTTACTTTCATGGAGCCTGTATTTGCAACTAATATTCCGCTATCTCTATGAAAATGTATTCTTGCACCTGCATCAACTGTTAATGTTTTGTTAGGCGAAACGGCTGCAAATCCATAAATAACATACGGTTTTTCGTTGGTGAAATGAAGTTGATTATCTTCAAGAAAAAATCCTTCAATTAATAAGGGTTCAGCTTCTGTTCCTAAATTAATAGTTTCAATAGTACCGTCGGCAAATTGTTCTGGAAAAAGAAATACTGCATCTTGAACAAGTGTAACTAGATCTACATCTTGACTGTTCCCACCTTGATCAAATATTATTTTATCGGTGTATAAAAAGGCGTTATCTGGATTTGGGAAATTATTAATATCTATCGTTGTTTCAATAAAAATAAAAATACTATCTTTTGCTAATACGTTAATGTTTTGAAATATTTTCCCTGGAATTCCATCTACATTTAAACGGTAATTTGAAGATTCTCCCTCAGCCAAACGTATGGTTGGTATGTGGAGATCGTCATTACTTCGGTTATATACTTTTAGCGTCCTTGTGCTTGATCCAATGTTAGAAAAAACAGTGTCTAAATAAATAGTGTCTTGTGAAAATTCTAAGTTTCCTGTACTGGGTGTAGTTTCAAAATCGTTTCGGCAAGAACTCCATAGTACTATGCTGAAAACTAATGCTAATCCGTATAAATATCTCAAGGGTGTAATTTTTTAATTTTAGTAAAAATATAACTTTTTAGTTAGGTAATTATTGTTTAAGGTTATGTTTTTTTAAGACCTGCTAGGTTTTAAAAACCTGGCAGGTCTAGTGAACAGACAAAACTAGCTTTTTCACTTTTTCTAATAAAATTCTCGACTGCATTTCGACAAGCTAAATGCACTCGAACGGACATCAAAGAATATTTCTAATAATTAACATAAACATCACCGATAAATGGTTCAGGATATTCAGGATCTCGAAGATTTAACACATAATAATATAGTCCCGTAGGAACTAAACTACCTCTAAACAACAATCCTTCGTTGGTAATTCCGTCCCAAAATCCTTCTTCATTTCCTCCTCTGTATATAATATTTCCGTAGCGACTGTAAATGGTGAGCTCAAAATCTAAATAGATATTTAATAAATTGCTTATTTCAAATTCATCGTTAATTCCGTCCCCACTAGGTGAAAATCCTTCTGGAATATAAGGGGCGCAATTTTCAGTTTCAATTAAAAAGGAAGCGGTTGCAAAACAGATTTCATTTTCTAATCGTACATAAATGGTTTGTGGATCGATTCCGTTTTGATAACTTTCTGGATTTGAAATTTCATTTTCGTTCGCAATGGCATTTTCTAAGGTGGTATAATAGGTTATTATATCGTTAGGGTTTGTTGCGATAAGGTCGTTTTGAACGGTTAAATCAAAAATAGCTGTATCAAAACCTTTGTCGCATTCCAATAAATTTGGAAGCGGAACAATAGGAGGGATGCTTCCAAATTCGACATTTAAATTGAAATCGTTATTAGTTTCAATAAGTTCTTCAATGATTCCAATTCCATTTCCAGTATCGTCAACTACTACTAAAATATTAAAATTATTAGGTGTTTCTTCAGGAAGGGTAGCTTCTATAAAATACGCCTCACTTCCACCAATTTCAATATCGTTTTGGGTTTCAGATTGTGCTAAAACACTTCCGTTTAAGTAAAAAGTAATGGGTGTATTTGCTGGTAAAATTCCGGTAGCCTCAAGGTTATAAACGGTATATTCAATAAGTAAATCGCGATCACGACAAGCATATAGTGTGTTATCTATAGTAACGGTTGCGTCTGGTAAGGGGCATTCAATCACTTCAATTTCAAAAGCATCTGTTAAAAAGCAATCTTCATTTGCCACACGAATAAAAATGGTTTGCGGATTTTCGGTATTTTCAAAAGCATCAATTTCTAAAATAGGGTTGGTATTACTTTGAGCATCTAGCTCTGAAGTATGATACGATAAAGTATAGATAGGGTCTATTGCTGAGGTAGCTTCAGTTAAATTAAAGACCTCGATTCCTAAAACATTACATAATTCTAAGTTGATTGGACTTTCAAATTCAGGAAAAACGAGCAGGTGAATTTCTAAAATAAATTCATTGTTATTTTCGTTCAACTCATTAACAAGTCCCGAGCCATCACCAACATCATCGACTACTGCTTTTAAAATAAAATCTGCAGGAACACTATTTGGAATTGTTACATTTATGGTGCCTGTTTCAGACCCGTTAATAGCAATTTCAGTTTGGGTAAACGCTTGTCCAACGAGCGATGTGTCAGCATAAAAAGCAATCGAAGTGCCTACAGGAATTACTGCCGAACTGTTTGTATTGTAAACGGTATAATTAATTTCAAAATCACGATCTCCACATTCGGTACCACCAATTAAAGTGTCAATTTCGATAGTTGCATCGGGTAATTCGGTATTTAAAACGGTGATAATAGTATTGATCATTACCAAATCTTGATCGGAAGTAAGTTGAATTACCACATTTGTATCACCTGGATTGATATTGTTTTCGATATTGTAAAAATCAATATCCATATTGTAGAGTTGGTCGGATCCTGTAAAACTATTGGTTCCGTTAAAGGCATTGTCTTCGGGGTTTAGGGGAGGGTTACTAATTATATTTCCGTTAATACTTAGCGTTTCGTTGTTTGCAATATTTTCGTCACCTTCCCAAGCTAAAAAACCAATCTTTGCTCCCGTATTGTCCAAGACATTTAGATTACTAAGTGTTATTTCTAAGGTATTACTAGCTTGTGAAACTGCTTGTAGTCCATCAAAAATAGAAACTTGATTTAAAGGAAGGGTTGCATCTTCATAAATTATGGTAACTGCCCAACCTCCAAAATTGGTTGCATTTCCACCATTTATTTGACAGAAGGGTTGAATGTCTTCTTGTAAATCTAAATTACTTAATGTATAGTTTCCATTTCCATTGGTAGTAATAATTGAGGTTACATCAGCAAAGGCAGCAAAAAAATTATAAATGGTAGTATTAGATTCAAATGAATAGCTAAACTCTCTTTCGGCAATCACAGGGTTACCATTTAATGAAACTTCAAAATCGCCATCTCCAGATCCTGCCCAGTATAAATAGGCAGCTATAACTTGTTGTCCTGCTTGTAACTGAAAATCGGCACTGCTTTCTGTAAGAATTTCGCAATTGGTTGCACTTCCGTTTTCTTCAATGTTTAATGTGTTTCCGAAGGATAAATAGTCGTAATTACCATTAAATTGTTGTAATAATGTTACTTCTTGGGAAAATAATATTACGGGGAAAACAGACAGAAATAGTGTGATAAAAAATTTCAATTTTTTCATGCTAATTTTTTCTTTTCAAGATACGAAAATTTTTATTTAGGAGAAATGAGAATAAATTCTTGTTTGTTTTTTAAATGTATTCGGTTAACTTATTTTAGGGCGAGTCAGTATTCTAAAACAAAATAGACCTTTTTGGTGGCTGTTTATCATTTCTGGAATTATTATTGGACTTTTAAGCTTTGTTGTAATTACAAATCCTATTTTTGCTAAACTATACTTAGTTTACTTTATAGAATTAGCACTTGTATTAGCTGGGATTACATCCATTAGATTTGGAATCGGAATAAAAAACTATACTAAGAAGTCTCACGTATCCAATGCAGAAAAACAATTTTAAATAAAACTTCTCTAAAAACCTTTATCCTTGGTCAATGTGCCACAGTGAGGATTTGGTTTTTAATACTATGTAACACAAGTTACATAGTATTAAAAACCAAGTGGTTACTTTTGAGTCAAGATATTTTCATTAACATTTTAAACTTATAATTATGCATTTTGAACTAATTTATGATACAAGTCTTGCACATGCAAGCTACTTTATTGGCTGCCAAAAAATGGGTGTAGCTGCAATTATTGACCCTAAAAGAGATGTAGATACTTACATTGAATTGGCTAAGAAAAACAACATGAAAATCACTCATGTTCTAGAAACACATATTCATGCAGATTTTTTAGCTGGTTCTAGAGAAATAGCCAAGTTAACAGGAG
>CAZIMW010000183.1:2714-5110 GCA_964540425.1 uncultured Flavobacterium sp. | reverse complement strand
AGTAGCGGACAAATTAATTTAGAGTTTAATTAAAAAAACGGGGGATGGCTAACTATTATTAATTATTGTTGCAGCTTTTTCAACAAAAAGTTCAGGTATTTTTGTTCAACAAAGAATTGGGTTAAACGGAATTATTTTTCCGTTATATAAAATTAAAAGTTTAAAAGGAAAAGAGCATAAAGATGTTTTTGAAATATATAGAGATGAAACCAAATTTGGTAGCTGGCTTCGGAAGTCTAAATTAGACGAATTGCCCCAATTATTTAATGTTATTAACGGAACTATGAGTCTAGTTGGTCCCCGTCCAGATGTTCCAGGATACGCAGATTTGTTAAAAAATGACAATCGTATTATTTTAAGCATAAGACCTGGAATTACTGGTCCCGCAACCATAAAATATAAAAATGAAGATCAAATATTAGCAAAACAAGAAAACCCCAATAGTTACAACGATACTGTAATTTGGCCAGATAAAATAGAAATTAATAAAGCGTATGTTCTTAGTTGGAGCTTTTTAAAAGATATACGCTATTTGTTGGTATCTTTACACTGATTTTTTTGCGTAATATTCTTCATTTAATACATAAAATAAATTGAAAAAAGACCCAATTATTGCAATTATAGGATTAGGATATGTAGGTTTGCCTTTAGCAGTTGCATTTGCTAAAAAGTTTCAAGTTGTTGGATTTGATATCAACTCAAAAAGAGTTGCAGAATTAAATAATGGAGATGATTTTACCTTAGAAATTTCCAAAGATGAATTGGTAAAAGTATTAAAGTCAAATACGAATAATAAATTGGTGATTTCCGATAATACTTCAGCTATTAAAAATGCAGATATTTATATTATCACCGTACCAACACCTACTAATAAGTACAATCAGCCCGTTTTAATTCCGTTACAAAAGGCAAGTGAAACTGTAGGGAAAGTATTGTCAAAAGATAATATAGTAATTATAGAATCTACCGTTTATCCAGGAGTTACTGAAGATATATGTGTTCCAATTTTAGAGGAAGCATCAGGAATGGTATTCAATAAAGATTTTTACGCTGGATATTCACCAGAACGTATTAATCCAGGCGACAAAAAACATACCGTTACTAAAATTTTAAAAGTTACTTCAGGGTCAACCCCGGAGGCAGCCAAATATATTGATGATTTATATGCTTCAATTATTACAGCAGGAACACATTTAGCTCCTTCAATTAAAGTAGCGGAAGCTGCTAAGGTAATAGAAAACTCACAACGAGATATAAATATCGCATTTGTAAATGAACTTTCAAAAATATTTAGGTTATTAGATATTGATACGCAAGATGTACTTAAAGCCGCAGGAACTAAATGGAACTTCTTAAAATTTAGTCCAGGTTTAGTAGGAGGTCACTGCATTGGTGTAGATCCTTATTATTTAGCACAAAAAGCAATTGAACAAGGTTATAATCCTGAAATTATTTTAGCAGGAAGACGTATGAATGATGGAATGGGAAGCTATGTTGCTCATGAAGTGATAAAACTAATGATTAAAAAAGACGGAAAAGTAAAAGACGGAAACGCATTAGTTTTAGGAATTACTTTCAAAGAAAACTGTCCAGACATTAGAAATAGTAAAGCCATCGATGTAATTTCAGAATTAAAGAATTACAACCTTAATGTAGATGTTTATGATCCTTGGGCAAATGCTGAAGAAGTAAAAAAAGAGTTTGGAATTGATCTTATTTCTGAAATAAATTTACTAAAAGACACTTACGATGCAATTGTATTAACAGTTTCGCATCAAGAATATTTAAATTTTGATATTACTAATTATACTTTAGGAACCTCAGTTGTTTTTGATGTTAAATCTTTCTTGCCAAAAGATAAAATAGACGGAAGATTATAATGTATAAAACAGCTTATCATACTCAAGATCTTTCAGAATTAAGTTTTTTAATAGCTGGAGGTGCAGGATTTATTGGTTCTAATATAGTTGCCTATTTATTAAAATACAATGCTAAAAAAGTTAGGGTTTTAGATGATCTTTCCAATGGATATTTAGAAAATATTCAAGAATTTATGGAGAATCCAGCATTTGAGTTCTTAGAAGGTGATATTCGTAATTTAGAAACTTGTAAAAAAGCAATGAAAGGGATTGATTATGTTTCGCATCAAGCGGCATTAGGGTCTGTTCCACGATCTATAGATAATCCAATTACCACCAACGATGTTAATGTTTCTGGTTATTTAAATATGTTGGTAGCTCAAAAAGACAGTCCAACGGTAAAACGTTTGGTATATGCAGCCTCAAGTTCAACCTATGGCGATAGTAAAGCATTACCAAAGTAGAAGACAATATAGGAAAACCATTATCGCCTTACGCAGTTACAAAATTGGTGAATGAGTTGTATGCAGATGTTAT
>CAZIMW010000183.1:0-2704 GCA_964540425.1 uncultured Flavobacterium sp. | reverse complement strand
AAACCTATAATTCTGAAATAATTGGTCTTCGTTATTTTAATATTTTCGGGCCAAAACAAAGTCCAAATGGTGCTTATGCTGCTGTAATTCCTTTGTTTATGCAGTCCTTGAAAGATAAAAATTCACCAACAATTCATGGTGATGGAGGACAAACAAGAGATTTTACGTATGTAGAAAATGCAGTACAGGCAAATGTAAGAGCCTTTTTTGCTGAAGATAAAGCAGTAAATCAAGTATTTAATATTGCTTATGGCAACCGAATTAGTTTAAATGTACTTTGGAGTGATTTACAAGAAATTTCAAATTCAAAGTTATCGGCAATTTATGGACCAACTAGAAGAGGTGATGTTCGAGATTCCCTAGCAGATATAAGTAAAGCAAAAGAGTTATTAGGTTATAATCCATTGTTTTCGGTAAAAGCTGGAATGGCTATTACTTGGGAGGATTTTTTAAATAAGAATTAATTATTTAAAATAAAATCGCTAACAGTTTCTATTAATATAGGCATTACTGGTAAATCTTCTTTGTTGTATGATTGAATGTTTTCTAAATATTCACCCTTTATTTCTTTGAAAATATGATTCATTAACGGAATTATTTCTAATCGAGAAGTAGGAACGGCATTCTTTAATAATTCAGCTTCAGAGACGTGTACTTGAATATCTTTGTCTCCATTAATTATTAAAACAGGAATAGAAAGTTTTGCAATTTCAATTTGGGGATTATAGTGCATCCAAGAGTACATAAAATTTTGAAGAGAAGGTCTAAAAATAGTTGCAAGTTGGGCACTGTAATTTTGTGAGATACCATTTACACGCAGGTCGTCAAAAGATTGCCTGGCATTATCTTTAAGAACTGGTGATTGTTTTTCTAATTGATTAACTATTACATCATCTATTTCTTGTCCAGCTCCAGCTATAGAAATGAACTTAGAAATATGGTTTTCTTGGGCAGTAACCATACCTACTAAAGATCCTTGACTATGACCAATGATAATAATTTCGGAAAACCGATTATCATTTTTAAAATAGTTAGAAACAGCTTTTGAGTCGTCAATAAAATCATTGAAATCTATATCGCTTTCATTAAACTTTCCTTCAAGAATAAGTTTTACAAGTCGTTTGTCATATCTAAAAGTAGCTATGTTATTTTTGTAAAGCCCTTCTGCTAAAAGCTTTAAAGAATTGTTCTTTAAATTAGATTGATTTCCGTCTCTATCTGTTGGTCCAGAGCCTTGTATTATTATTGCTAAAGGTATTTTATTTGTATTTGAAGGAATAAGTAAAGTGCCATTAATTACAGAATTAATACGAATGCTATCTGTAATAAATGATTGCGATTTTATATGAGAAGTACTAAAAATTAGGATTACTAAAAAACACCATTTTTTTATCATAATTAAATAATTAAGTTGAATCAGGACACTAAGATATAACATTTTATTGTTTGTATATTTGCCTTAAATAATCAATATATTATGAGAATATTCCAAATCCTTTTGTTATTTGTTGTTATAAACCTTATTACAAGTTTTTCTTCTAACGATTGGGGAAAAAAAGGCCACAGAGTAACCGGAGAAATTGCTGAAAAGTACTTATCTAAAAAAGCAAAAAAAGAAATAAATAAACTTTTAAATGGCTATTCTTTGGCTTTTATTTCAAATTATGGAGATGAAATAAAAAGCGATAATAAGTTCAGAAAGTATAGCCCGTGGCATTATGTAAATTTTCCTTTTGACGGCACTTATGAAAATCATCCAAAGAGCGAGAAAGGAAATTTAATTATTGGAATACAGACCTGTATTGATGTTTTGAAAAATGCAAATTCTACAAAAGAAGATAAAATATTTTATTTAAAAATGTTGGTGCATCTTATTGGTGACTTACATCAACCATTACATGTAGGTATTGCAGATGATAAAGGTGGAAACGATTTTCAAGTGCGTTGGTTTAATAAGGGTACAAATTTACATGCTGTTTGGGATACTAAAATGATTGAAGATTATGGTATGTCGTATTCTGAATTTGCTCAAAACTCGAAACCTTTATCAAAAAATCAATTAAAAGAAATCCAAGAAGGGTCAATTATCGATTGGATGTATGAAAGCAGAGCACTTTGTAATGATATTTATAGTAATACAAAAATAGGCGACAAATTAATGTATCGTTATTCGTATATTTATATGGACACAGTTCGCTTTCAATTACAAAAAGGAGGAATTAGATTGGCAGAAATACTAAACGAAATATTTATATAAAAGCGTTTAGGATAATTAGTTCTACCACGAATTTAGTGGAATTAAATGTTTATTACTTAACTCATCTTAGACTTATGACTGTACGACGTATGACTCTTCATAGCTAATAATTGAAATTAGCCCACTATTTGTCTATTGCATCAAATTTCACTACAAACTGTCATATATCCTGCGTCGTACAATCGTATATCAAAAAACTCTTACCATTTAATTCGTGGTAGAACCAACATTTCCACACAAATCGTGGTAGAGCCGTATAGGTTCTACCACGATTTGTGTGGAAATGTTAAATTTGCAATAAAATAATAAATTATGTTTTCAGAGCAATTTTTTGATATTCTATTAAATTTTGGAGATTCGTGGATAATTGATGATGTTAAAGTCAATTTTAAATGGTTCTACCACGATTTGTGTGGAAATGTTAAATTTGCAATAAAATAATAAATT
>CAZIMW010000182.1:0-5119 GCA_964540425.1 uncultured Flavobacterium sp. | reverse complement strand
CACTTTACCCGCAATAATGTCTCTTAACAACTCTTGAACTTGGTCTCCTATTTGTAATCCTGTAGTAGGGTGCCATAGAATGTTAAGTCCAAAATCTGTGATAAGCTCAACTACTGTTGGTTCTTCTGCGTTAAGAAAAGACATAGTGTTTCCACTACAAGCTCCTCCTTGTAACCATAATACGTTTGCCATAGTTTGTTTTTAGTGATTAGTAATTAGTAATTAGTAAAAAATAAAACGTAAATATACTATAAAAACCTTTCCGTTAATTTAGAATTAATCTAAATTAATATGTATATGATAATTTATAACTAAGTAAAATACAAAATTCGTATTTTATTAATACTAAAATTACGTTATTAATAATTTTTGGAAATTAAATAAACTTATATTTGTCCCAAGCACAAACTATGAGTTTTACTCTTTTATCTTCACCTTTACAAGGTTTTACCGATTTTCGTTTTAGGAATGCACAAAACAAATATTTTGGAGGTATAGATACTTTTTATGCGCCTTATATTCGTTTAAATGGTAAACTGAAAATAAAACCTTCGTATCAGCGTGATTTATTACCAGCACATAATACCACTTTAGAAGTGATACCACAAGTAATGACAAATGACGCCGATGAGTTTTTATTTGTTACTAAATACGTACAGCAATTGGGCTATAAAGAACTCAATTGGAATTTGGGCTGTCCATATCCAATGGTTACCAATCGAGGAATGGGTTCTGGTTTAATTTGCAATCCAAATAAAATAGACGCCATTTTACATCGGGTTCACAATGAAACCGATATTTTGGTCTCTATGAAGATGAGAATGGGTTATGAAAATAGTCAAGAAATACTACACACTTTTCCTATTTTAGACAAATACCCACTAAAAAACATTGCGATACATGCGCGTATAGGAAAACAATTGTATAAAGGAGCCGTAGATTTAGAGGGCTTTCAAAAATGTATAGACGTCGCAAAACATAAATTATATTATAATGGCGATATTACTACTGTAGCACAGTTTAAAAAAATGCAAGAACGTTTCCCAAGTATAGATCATTTTATGATTGGTCGTGGTTTAATTGCAGATCCGTTTTTACCTAGTATGATAAAAAATAATACTACGGAATATCCTAAAAATCGTTGGGAATTATTTGAAGCTTTTCATAACGAAATATACCAACAATACGACGCTGCTTTATCTGGTCCAATACCCATAAAAATGAAAATGTTAGGTTTTTGGCAATATTTTTCGCAATCATTTTCTAACCCACAGAAAACCTATAAAAAGATAAAAAAAGCAAGCAATCCAATAAAATACAAACGGGCTGTACAAGAAATTTTACAGAACGAGTAAATAGTGTCTGGTCGGAAATAGACAATCTTTACGAAAAGAGTTATTCTTGATGAGAATTTAAGTTTCTTTTTATGAGATGATGCCTTAGCATCAGACGATTAAAAAAAAGTGGAATTATCGCAAAAAGAAACTTTTCTAATTTTGGGGTGTTTCCGACCAGCCACTAAATAATCTATTTAAGTGTATAACGCTGCTCTGCTGTAGAAGAGGCGTTTAGTAATTGGTTAAATGTTTTAATAGTATTAAAATTTTTGGTAATTTCTTCAGACACGCCAATTCCAGAAATACCTGTTTCTAATATATCTCTAACATCTTTTGTTGTGATGCCTCCAACACCAATAATTGGAGTTTCGGTTTTTAAAGCCTCCATAATTGCAGCATAACCATTTAAACCTAAAAGTGTAAGTACATTGTTTTTACTTGTTGTTGCTCTAAAGGGTGCTAAACTAATATAATCGACTTCTTTAGCAATTAATGTTTCACATTCCTGCAAGGTATTTGCGGTTCCGCCAATAAGTTGCCAAGGATATAAATAATCTCTAACGATAGTAGGGCAGGGGGATGCTTTTTTTAAATGGACACCATCTGCTTTAATTTCTTTAGCAATTTTATAATGATTGCTAATAATTAATCTGGTTTGAAATTGAGCAGTGATTTCCCTAGCTTCCTTAGCAAATTTTAAAATTTCTTTTTCTGAAGTAATTTCTAAATTCAATTGCACTAATTCTGCACCAGATGAACACGCATTTTGAAGGTTATCTAAATGCTCTTTTGGAGAGTTTCCCTGGGTTATATAATGAAGTTTAGGAATCATAGTGTTTTTGTAGGTAAATAATCAATCAATAAGATTCTTAAATAGTTACTTTTTTAGAGTACTCCATAAAATTTGACTCAAAGCGTTTTAGAATTGGATGCATTTTTTCTGAATACAGTACAAATTGGCATTTATTAATACTTTGAGTAATTGACATCAGCGCATTATATAAAGATTTTTGAGCTAAAAATTCAGCATCGTCAATACTAAATATCTTTAATTGAGAAGTGTTTACACCATTTAATAACAGCAACCTATTCATGGTCTTAGGCGTGGAGATTAGAATGTCTACACCTTCAAAGATTTCAGATTTTTGAAGATCAATATGAAGCTGTTCATAGCTTACATAAACTCGTAACGAACTGTGTCTAGTAAATATTAAAAAAGCATCGTATAATTCCAAAGCTCTTTCTTTATTTTCTACCAGAACAATGGCTCTTGGAGCATTTTCTACGGCCTCACATTTTAGTTTATGCAAGGTAGTAAGTATCAACGTGGTCGTTTTCCCACTATCCTTTAAAGCAGTACAAAAGGTATTAATACCACTTTTTATCACAGGGATACTCCGGGTCTGAAAAGGAGTAGGGGTTTTTATCTCAAGATCCGCAAGCTTCTCTTGTATATAAGGATGTAATTTTTTAAAAGGCATAGAAATTAAAGAAAGGTTTGTTTAGCGTAATAAACATTATAATTAAGGCAAATATACTACTAAATGAATGTAATTATTTTTTTCTGTTGAACATTTGGTAGTGATAAAACAAATCTCTTATTTGTAATAACGAACATACCTTTATAAAATATAACAGCCCTAGTAATTTTATTCTGCTCTGAAACTGGACATTCGTCATAACAAATTATAGCTACATTATAATACTCTAAATGCTAATAGCAGAGAATCGCTTAGAAATTAAAATCTTGGTAAATTGGACAGAAAATTCATATTAAACCACTAGCATCCGAAAGTTTTGATAATCACCCCAAAAAAGTTATACATTCCAGTAACGGTAGTATATTCCTCTAGATTATCCAGAAAATAAGTCTTGTTCAAAAACGGCTTCGTGTTGTGTTTTAATACTAACTTTTCGTACACCTTCCCGAACTTGATTGCATACATAGTCCAATGATAGGTAATGATACAGGCAAAATCTTATTTTTTCGGTTAAATTTGAAAAAGCAACTGGTTTTTTAGAAATTGTTCGTTTTATGAGTTCTAAAAGCAGGTAATTTATCAAAGCCACATAAATTTGTGATTTTACTGCATTCTCGCTCGTTCCCCAAAAGGTTTTGACCTGTAAGTTTTGTTTTAAGGCTTTAAAGAATAGCTCTATATCCCAACGTTTCTTGTATAATTGAGCAATGGTATTGTACTCCCAATTGAGTTGATTGGTAATAATGGCTATCACTTTATTTTCATCCTCTTTGTAAACATGCACCAATCTTAGTTTATGTCCTGAAACACCTGTTTTTATCGCTCTATCTGAGGTGAGTTGGATAATTTCATCTTTTAAAATGTGTTGATCTACATGCTCGGGTAATGGCAATTCTTCAATCGTTTCATACAAGGTATTGGTTTTGATTCTAGTTACAAATACATTTTTTGCTTTTATTCTATTGAGCATTAATTCAAAATCAAAATACGCTCTATCCTCAACAATAATAGTATCTTTAGGGTAAATCAATTGTTCTAACCCATACCTATCGTGCACTTTTGCATTGGTAATATTTACTACATCAGGAATCATTAAATAAGCATCGAAACTTGTGTGTAATTTAATACCTCCTTTAGCTGTCCGAAACTCTGCCCAGTCAAACATAGCTAAACATAAGGATATTGTTGAGCTATCTATTAGTTTAACCACCTTGCCCTTAATCTCTTTGATAATGTGTGTATTATGATGTTTTTTTAATACTGATGTGTAATGACTTAGCAAGCGATAGTACAAACTCTCAAACACTCGCCAATCCCTATTTTTATTGCCATCGCTCATTGTAGAGCGAGCAGGACTTTGAGTTAAGCCAAGGTCTTTTATGAAAATCTCACTAACACCTATTCCTGCTGATATATCGTTTAAACTCTGACACTTATTGAGCTGTCCGAAAGTTAAGGCTACAAATTGGTCGTAGGTCTTATATTTACTAACTCCTTTGTCGGTTATGTAGCTATTGGTGCAACTCTCCATCAGCCATCGAGGTACTAAATCTATAATTTGTCGAATTACGGGCTTTTTGTTATTTTTGTTCCGCTTGAAGAGTCCCATATTTGAAAAGTTTTTTTGTCGAAACAAAAATAGGGGATTCTGAGGGCTTTTTGAAAAACCAACTTTCGGATGCTAGTGATATTAAACTGTACTTCGTGTATAAAATGAGTTTAAAAACTACTATTGAGGTCGTAGAAAATTTCCTATATTACAATCAATAAATAGGAGATCAGGTAAGTTATATTTTAAAGAACAAACCCTCTAAAGTTTATGAAACGCTTCAAAGCAGATGTTAATTATAATCAAATAGTTAGTACTTAATAAAAATGTAATTGTGTTAAAAAATAAATTATAATTTAGTGGATTCATTAACACAAATAGTATTAGGAGCAGCGGTTGGAGAAGCTGTTCTAGGAAGAAAAATAGGCAATAAAGCAACTCTATGGGGTGCAGTTGCAGGTACTATTCCAGATTTAGATGTCTTAGCCAAATTTTTTACAGATACTGTTTCTGCTCTAGAAATTCATAGAGGCTTAACTCATTCTTTATTTTTTTGCATCCTATTTTCGCCCATGATGGCTTGGTTAATGGGAAAAATATATAAATTTAAAGAAGCAAGTTTTAAAGAATGGACTCTTTTTTATTTTCTGGTTTTGGTAACTCATCCTTTATTAGACGCACATACCACATGGGGAACAAAGTTCTTTTGGCCTTTAGACATTCGTTTAGCGTATAAAAATATTTTTGTAATA
>CAZIMW010000181.1:0-5133 GCA_964540425.1 uncultured Flavobacterium sp. | reverse complement strand
TTCATCTTTAAGATCTTGTGTGCAAATAAATGCTTTTACCTTATCCTCTAAGCCTATATTAATTAAGTTCTGAATGGCTCTACCTTTTGATGTTCTACTTCCTTCAGGTATTTCATATACACGCATCCAGAAGCATTTTCCAGTTTGTGTAAAGAATAACATATATTGATGGTTCGTTCCCACAAATAAATGTTCTAAGAAATCTTCATTCCTAGTAGATGTTGCTTTTGCACCAACGCCTCCTCTATTTTGTTTTTTGTATTCAGAAAGCGAAGTTCGTTTAATATATCCTGCATGTGAGATAGTTATTACTACTTTTTCATCAGGAATTAAATCGGTAATACTTACATCGCCTCCAGCATATTCAATTACCGAACGTCTTTCATCACCATATTTAGCTCTTATTTCTTCAAGTTCTTCCTTAATGATAGTCATTCGAAGTTCTTCACTAGCTAAAATATCTCTGTATCCTTGAATAGTTTTCATCAACTCTTCATATTCAGAACGTAATTTATCTTGTTCTAAACCTGTAAGTTGACGCAATCGCATTTCAACAATAGCTTTGGCTTGAATCTCGGAAAGTTCAAAAGCTTCAATTAACTTTGCTCTGGCTTCATCTGCATTTTTCGATGCACGAATCAATCTAATTACTTCATCTATATTATCGGAAGCAATAATTAATCCTTCTAAAATATGAGCCCGTTCTTCTGCTTTTCTAAGTAAATATTCTGTACGTCGAACCACCACTTCATGACGGTGTTCCACAAAATAATGGATTAATTCTTTCAGGTTTAATAATTGTGGTCTTCCTTTTACCAAACAGATATTGTTAACACTAAAACTCGACTGAAGCGCCGTGTATTTGTATAACATATTCAATACGATATTAGGGATTGCATCACGTTTTAAAAAATAAACGATACGCATTCCTTTTCTATCAGATTCATCACGGATATTGGAAATCCCTTCAATCTTCTTATCATTTACAAGATCGGCAGTTTTCTTAATCATATCTGCCTTGTTCACTTGATAAGGAATTTCGCTAACAATAATACATTCTCTTCCTTGAACTTCTTCAAAAAAAGTTTTTGCACGCATTACAATTTTACCTCTTCCGGTATGAAAAGCATCTTTTACACCTTCATATCCATAAATGGTTCCACCAGTTGGAAAATCGGGAGCCTTAATATGTTGCATCAATCCATCGATGTCAATATCGTTGTCTTCGATGTACGCAATGGTACCGTCAATTACTTCGGTTAAATTATGAGGAGGCATATTGGTTGCCATACCTACCGCAATTCCGGAAGCTCCATTAATCAATAATCCTGGAACACGAGTTGGTAAAACAGTAGGTTCTTTTAAGGTATCATCAAAGTTTAATTGATGATCTACGGTATCTTTATCGATATCTGCCAACATGTCTTCCGAAATCTTCTGCATTCTCGCTTCTGTATAACGCATGGCAGCTGGACTGTCACCATCAATAGATCCAAAATTTCCTTGCCCATCGACCAACATATAACGCAAACTCCATTCTTGAGCCATACGAACCATCGCATCGTACACAGAAGTATCACCATGTGGGTGATATTTACCTAAAACTTCTCCTACAATTCTTGCCGATTTTTTATGAGCGCCTGTAGCTCTAATACCTAATTCATGCATTCCAAATAAAACTCTTCTGTGAACTGGTTTCATACCATCCCTTACGTCTGGTAGTGCACGAGACACGATAACTGACATTGAGTAATCAATGTAAGCTGATTTCATTTCATCCTCAATGTTAATAGGGATTATTTTTTCGCCTTCAGCCATAAATATTTTCTTTAAATTTTAAGTTATAATTCTAAAAAAGCAAGATACATTATTTGTATATTTCTGAGCATAAAAGATGCTTTAAAAAATAACTATTTTATTAACAAAAATTAAGGTGAAAACCGTTAATAACTATCGGCTTTATTGTTTTGATATTCGTAAGTTTTTTTGTCCTTTTACTACTATTCACAGTATAGGGTATAATTTTTGACTTATTAAAGTAATTATACTATTTTTAAACGCTTAGGATTTATACAATATGGACGATAATTTTTCACCAAGAGTAAAGGATGTAATTGCTTTTAGCAAAGAAGAAGCATTGCGTTTAGGTCACGAATTTATAGGTACCGAACATTTAATGTTGGGACTGCTTCGCGACGGAAATGGCAAAGCCGTTTCCATATTAAACACCTTAGAGGTGGATTTAAATCACCTTCGTAGAAAGGTGGAAATTTTAAGTCCTGCCAATCCCAATTTAATAAGTCAGGAAAACGAAAAGAAAAACCTTCACTTAACCCGTCAAGCAGAAAGAGCCTTAAAGACTACTTTTTTAGAAGCAAAACTGTTTCAAAGCACCTCTATAAATACAGCACATTTACTTTTGTGTATTTTAAGAAATGAAAATGACCCGACCACAAAATTATTAAACAATATGAAAATAGATTATGACGGTGTAAAAGATCAATTTAAATTATTGATTTCAAAAGACGAAGACTATACAAAAGGACCAACATCAGAAGCGTTTCCTAACGATGATGATTTGCCTTCAGAACAACCTGGGAAAGAAAATATTTTTTCTGGAAGTCCAACCAAAGCAAATAAAAAGTCTAAAACTCCTGTTTTGGATAACTTCGGAAGAGATTTAACCTCTCTAGCTATCGAAGGAAAATTAGATCCTGTAGTGGGTCGAGAAGCTGAAATACAACGTGTTTCACAGATACTTTCTAGAAGAAAAAAGAACAACCCATTACTTATTGGTGAACCTGGCGTAGGTAAATCTGCTATTGTTGAAGGTTTAGCTTTACGTATTATTCAACGAAAAGTATCTCGTATATTATTTGGAAAACGAGTAGTTACTTTAGATTTAGCGAGCCTTGTAGCTGGAACAAAATACCGTGGTCAGTTTGAAGAACGTATGAAAGCGGTGATGAATGAGCTTGAAAAGAATGATGACATTATTTTGTTTATAGACGAAATCCACACCATTGTTGGTGCGGGTGGAGCCACTGGTTCTTTAGATGCTTCTAATATGTTTAAACCTGCATTAGCAAGAGGCGAACTGCAATGTATTGGTGCGACAACTTTAGATGAATACCGTCAATATATTGAGAAAGATGGTGCTTTAGAAAGACGATTTCAAAAGATAATTGTAGAGCCTACTTCGGTGGAAGAATCTATTGAAATACTACAGAATATAAAAGACAAATACGAAGCGCATCATCACGTAACCTATACTGACGAAGCGATTGAAGCTTGTGTGAAATTAACCAACCGTTATATGACGGAACGTTTTTTACCAGATAAAGCAATAGACGCTTTAGATGAAGCGGGATCTCGTGTACATATTACTAACATTCACGTTCCAGATAAAATTTTGGAAATTGAACAGCAGCTACATGAGGTGCGAGAATTAAAAAATTCGGTAGTTAAAAAACAAAAATATGAAGAAGCTGCCAAATTGCGTGACGATGAAAAAAATCTCGAAAAAGAACTAGCAGTTGAACAAGAAACTTGGGAAAAAGAATCGCAATTACATCGCGAAACAGTTTCGGAAGCAAATGTAGCCGAAGTAGTTTCTATGATGACAGGTGTTCCTGTAAGTAGAATCGCTCAAGCCGAAAGCTCAAAACTAGCCGAATTACCTAAACGTATTAAAGGAAAAGTAATAGGTCAAGATGAAGCCGTAACTAAAGTTGTTAAGGCGATTCAGCGTAATCGTGCAGGATTAAAAGACCCTAATAAGCCTATTGGTTCGTTTATATTTTTAGGTCAGACAGGGGTAGGTAAAACTCAGTTAGCCAAAGTATTAGCTGAAGAACTTTTTGACTCAGACAATGCACTAATCCGTATTGATATGAGTGAGTATATGGAAAAATTTGCTATCTCACGTTTGGTAGGTGCTCCTCCAGGATATGTTGGTTATGAAGAAGGCGGACAACTTACCGAAAAAGTTCGTAGAAAACCCTATGCTATTATATTACTAGATGAAATTGAAAAAGCACATCCAGATGTATTTAATATGATGCTTCAGGTTTTGGACGACGGTTTTTTAACAGATAGTTTAGGAAGAAAAATCGATTTTAGAAATACCATTATTATAATGACTTCTAATATTGGTACTCGTCAGTTAAAAGATTTTGGACAAGGTGTTGGTTTTGGTACTTCAGCAAAAACTACTCAGGCAGACGCACATTCAAAAAGTGTAATTGAAAATGCTTTAAAGAAAACATTTGCTCCAGAGTTTCTTAACAGAATTGATGATGTGATTGTATTTAACTCTTTAGACAGAGAAGATATCCACAAAATTATCGATATTGAATTGTCTAAATTATTTAATAGAATTGATGAACTTGGTTATGATATAAAACTAACCAAGGCTGCAAAAGATTATATTGCAGACAAAGGTTTTGACAAGCAATACGGTGCTAGACCATTAAAAAGAGCTATCCAAAAATATATTGAAGATGCGTTAGCTGAAGAGATTATCAATTCTAAATTAAAAGAAGGTGATAGTATTAAAATGGATTTAGATAAAAAATCTAATGAATTAACAATAGAGATTATTAAACCTAAGAAAAAAACGAAATCTTAAGTTAACAATTTAGCAAATACTATTATAAAAAATAGTATTTACTAAATTGATGACGCTAATTTATAAATCTAAATTTGTTTTAAGAAATTTACCTCTTTAGACAGAATGCTTTTTATGCCAAACAATAACTTGTGTAAATTGAATATATAGAGGTGCATTTTATATTTTTTTAACTTTATACCTTAGCCTGTATTTTAAACATGAGAATACTAATTGAACAAGATTTTTGTAAAATTGAAGTCTACGATAATTATATTATTGTAATTATGTTTGAAGGAATTACGGTAGCTCCTAATTATAACGATGTTTTAGTAAATATTTCTGATAAGTATTTTAAAACTAAATACTTTGGATATATTACTCACAGAATACATTCGTACTCTGTAGATCCTAGAATTTATTTTGAAACATCAAAAATTAATAACCTAGTGTCAAGTCAATCATTAACTGACGGATAAAGTCTTTTCAGTTTTATTCGAGAATTTTCAGTTGTAAACCTCCAA
>CAZIMW010000180.1:1885-5138 GCA_964540425.1 uncultured Flavobacterium sp. | reverse complement strand
ATAAAATCAACACTTAACCATTTGTTGAATATGTTTTTCGGGGGATGGCTAGTTAATAATAGTAATGGAGTAATTAGAATGAGTAATATAACCACAGAAGCTACTAAATCGAATAATCTCTTTATAAATTTCTGCTTTTTACTTAGCATTTTTTATCTTTAGAAAATAATAAAAATTTATTTTTTTGGTTTCAACCACTTTTTAAATCTATCAATTAAGGAAGGTTTTTTCTCATCATCGTGATATCCTTGACCATAGCCGTAACCATAGCCGTAACCATAGCCGTAACCATAGCCGTAACCGTATTTTGCTTTCTCTTCAAAGTAATTTAATACAAAACTTATATTAGTAACTTCGCCCGTTTTATACTTATCGTTTATAAAGTTAAACATACCTCGTTTGGTATAGTTCTGGCGTATTAAATACAAGGTAGCATCTACAAATTTAGTTAAAACCAACGCATCGGCAACCAATCCAATTGGCGGAGAATCTAAGATTATATAATCGTACTCTTGTTTAAGTTCTTCTATCAATGTTTCCATCCGTTCGCTCATTAATAACTCAGAAGGGTTTGGAGGAATCTCACCAGAAGTAATCACATCCAAATACTGAACTTGTGTTTTTTGAATAATATCGTCAAGCGAAGCATCGTGTACCAAATAATTTACAACTCCTACATTATTTGTAATGTTAAAATCACCAAATATTTTTGGCTTCCGAAGGTCTAATCCAACTATTACCGTCTTTTTATTACTCAAAGCAAAAACAGAAGCAATATTAATAGAACAAAATGTTTTCCCTTCTCCACTTATTGAAGAGGTCAACAATACAGTTTTAGCACCTTCAATTCCTTGTTTTTTATAAATAAATTGTAATCCAGAACGCAAGCCCCTAAAGGCTTCAGCAATCGAAGATTTCGATTTATTTAGAACTGCTAAGTTTTCACCTGTTTTGTTTTTTCCAATTATTCCTAAAACTGGAATCTTTGAATGTCTTTCTATATCCTTAACCGTAGTTACTTTAGTATTAAAAAAAACAATTAAAAACACAACTAAAAACGGGAGCATTAATCCAAACAATACCGCCATCATATAATTAAGTTGTGTGTTAGGCCCTACTTTTCCTCCTCCAGTATCTTTGGCAGAATCGATTACTAATACATCACTTACATTGGCTGCTTTCACCAATCCTGCTTCGCTACGTTTGGCGAGAAACAAATTATAGATTCCTTCACTTAAACTGTATCTACGTTCAATTTTTAAAAGTTCTTGCTGTTCTTTTGGAAGTTTTCTTATTTGTGATTCGTATTTAGCAATGTTTTGATTAATGGTTTTTAATTCAAAACCAATCAAGCCTTTTGAAGAATTAATATTTTCTAACAACACTTGTTTTACCGCATCAATCTGTCGATCTATATCTTTAAAAACAGGTGTTCCTTCTTTAAACGAATATTCTAGATTGGTGCGTTCTTCAGCTAAAATTATAATTTTTCCAACACTTGTAACAATACTTCCTTCGCTAATTCCTGCAACTGAAGGCGCCGGAATTTCCCGATAATCATTTCGTGTACGTAAATAAGTTCCTAATGTTTTATAATAGTTTAATTGCCTATCAATATCTTCTTTTTGAAGATCTAAAGCCGTTAACTTAACAGTAATTTCTTGACCTTCCGATTCAAGGTTAAAAATGTCATTTTTATTTTTAAACTTATTTAACTCCGCTTCAACACCTAATAATTCTTTCGATTTATCAGCAAGGCTACTATCAATAAATCGGATGGTTTTTGTAGCAAAAAGGTTTTTTCGCTCCAACATATTATCACTTAAAACCTGTACTGAAGAATTAAGATAGTCAACAATTTTTGCTTTATTCTTATCTATTAAACTCAACCTAAGTGCAGACCCTCCTTTTGATTCAGGTTTGATTTTGATGTTTATATATTTTTTCACAACTCCGTCAAAATTGGAAAAACTTATATAATATATTTTATTTGGATGTACATCTATTTCAGGATTTGGAAGAATAGTTCCATCAAAAAATGCCAAATGTATTTTTTCACCTACCCTAAATTCTTTTGAAATATTTTGAGCTTCAAAATACTTGGATTCTTTCTCTTTGCTATGATAATTTTGAACTGTATAATTTCGACCTTCTTCAAAAATGGTTGAAAGAGTAAATGTGGTTGAATCCTTAAATACTATTTGAAATTTCTTTCCTAATATCTGATTTTTAGAGGTATCTATTTCTACAAAAAAAGGTGTTTGTTTATAAGCATCTACTTGCTTGTATTTTCCATCTTTATAATAATTAATATAATACTGAAGCTGATCTACTACCTTTTCATTATGCGATCTAGATTTTAAGGTTATCACCGCTGTATTCACCTTGTCTGTAGTTCCTCCCCAATTAAATGTAAGACTGGTATTACTGGTAAAAAATGGATTTCGATCGTCTTTTATAGAGATCATAGTATCCATTTTATAAACGGGAAGTTTACGAACATTTATATAATAAGCAATACCAAAACCAATAGCCAATGAAATTAAAAACAAAGGCCAATAACTTAATAATTTCACTATAAAACCTTTAAAATCAAAGATTGTATGAATGTCATTTATTTCAAATTCTTCACTCATATTATAGTCTTGTAAATAATAAAATGGTTGTTGCGGCCGCCGTAATTAATGCCAAAACGGTGGTGAATGATGTTAAACCTTGTATCCCAAATCCTGATGCCTTTTGTGGCAGTGGATTTACCAAAATTAAATCGTTAGGTTGAATATAATAATAAGGAGAATTCATCGCCTCTATATTAGTTAAATCTATGTGATGCACTTTTTGACCCAATGGGTATTGCCTAATAATCACTACATTTGTTCGGTCTCCAGTAATTGTAATGTCACCATTATTTGCAATGGCTTCCATAATACTTACTTCATCACGGTAAAGAATAGTAGAACCTGGTCGGTTTATTTCACCATTAATGGTATATCTAATTCCCGCCAATTTTACGGTAACAAATATATTTGCTTCTTCTTTAAAGAAATCTTTCAGCAAACGTTCTTTAATTTTTTCTCTGACTTCTTCAACGGTATATCCTAACACTTGCATTTCACCAAAACTGGGAACGCGTATGTTTCCGTGGAGATCTACCGAAAATCCTTCATAATACAAACGTTCTTCACCAGTTGCATTTAAATCTGAATCATTTACTGGATTAAAAATACTTACTTCCTCTTGGTCAATCGCCTTC
>CAZIMW010000180.1:0-1870 GCA_964540425.1 uncultured Flavobacterium sp. | reverse complement strand
AATACTCAATAAGTCATTTACTTGAAGTCGATACGGATCTTGCACTTTCCGAACCGTCATCAAACTGTCAACACTGTCTTCATTCTCCTGAAGGTAGGTAAGTTGTTTGATCGAAATGCAGGACGTAAAACTTGAAGCGATAATTATGAAAAAAAGTAGGTGTTTAAATTCCATAAACAGTAGGTTGTTTCAGCAAATATAACCTAACCTTAGTAATAATAAAATAATATTCGTTTTATGTGATCATTTTCCTCGTAATTTGTAAAAAAAAATTGTGAATTACTTATCTGTTGAAAACATATCGAAATCATTTGGCGAACGTGTTTTGTTTGAAAATTTATCCTTCGGAATTAATGAAGGACAAAAAATAGGCTTTGTTGCTAAAAACGGAACTGGAAAAACTTCTATTCTGAATATCGTTTCAGGAATTGACACACCCGATACCGGAAATGTAGTTTCACGGAAGGGTTTAAAAATATCCTATCTTTCTCAAGATCCTGATTTAAATCCGAATTTTACAGTGGAAGAAACCATAAATGCAGCAGATAATTTTATTTTAAATATTATTGCTGAATATGAAAAAGCCCTTTTAAACCCTGAAGATACCGAAACATTTCAAAAAGCTTTTGATGCGATGGAAGCAAATCAGGCTTGGGATTTTGAAACGGTTTACAAACAAATTCTTTCAAAACTGAAGCTTGACGATTTAGACCAAAAAGTTTCAACAATGAGTGGAGGTCAGAAAAAAAGACTGGCATTAGCAAATGCTTTGTTGGCACAACCGCAGCTTTTAATTTTAGATGAACCTACCAATCATTTAGATTTAGAAATGATTGAATGGCTGGAAGAATTTTTCGCAAAAGCAAAAATCACCCTTTTTATGGTAACTCACGATCGTTTTTTCCTAGAACGTGTGTGTAATGAAATTGTAGAATTAGATGAAGGTGTACTTCACGGTTATAAAGGAAATTACGGTTATTACCTTGAGAAAAGAGATGCTAGAATCGAAAATTTTGTTTCGGAAACCTCAAAAGCAAAACAACTTTATAAAAAGGAATTGGATTGGATGCGTCGCCAACCAAAAGCCAGAACGACCAAAAGTAAATCTAGAATAGACGATTTTTCTGAAATAAAAGACAGAGCACATCAACGCAGAAACGACCACGAAGTTCAATTAGAACTAAATATGGAACGCCTAGGATCTAAAATTGTAGAATTGCATTCCGTTTCAAAATCGTATGGCGATAAAAAATTACTCGACAAGTTCAATTACAATTTTCAAAAAGGGGATCGTGTTGGAATTATTGGTAAAAACGGAACCGGTAAAACTACTTTATTAAATATGATTACTGGGAATGTATTTCCAGACGCTGGAAAAGTTATAATTGGTGATACCGTAAAATTTGGCTATTATACCCAAGATGGAATAAATATAAAAGAAGGGCAAAAAGTTATTGATGTTGTTAGAGAATTTGGCGATTTTATACCACTTAAAAAAGGAAGACAAATTTCTGCTCAACAATTACTAGAACGCTTTTTATTCGACCGAAAAAAGCAATACGATTTTGTTAACAAACTAAGTGGTGGCGAACGAAAACGACTGTATTTATGTACGGTTCTTATTAAAAACCCTAATTTTTTAATACTAGATGAACCCACCAACGATTTAGATATTGTTACTTTAAATGTGCTGGAAAATTTTCTGTTAGATTTTCCTGGTTGTTTGGTAGTAGTATCTCACGATCGTTATTTTATGGATAAAATTGTAGATCATTTATTTGTGTTCCGAGGTAATTGCGTTATTGATGACTTTCCTGGGAATTACTCAGATTTCAGATCTTATGAAGACAGTAAACCTACTGAAAAAAAA
>CAZIMW010000179.1:0-5178 GCA_964540425.1 uncultured Flavobacterium sp. | reverse complement strand
TACATAATGCTTTTGAGGATAATTATTTTTTGCCTAATTTGGGTGAATAGTTACTCTTATCTTTAAAATTGCAATTTAAATGTTAATTTTTTTAGTTTCTTTGCTTGCTATATATTAGGTTGTATTTGAGTAAACATAAATATGAAAATAGGAGATAAAGTTTCGGTTTTAGATGAAGATATTTCAGGTGAAGTTTCTAATGTTATAAATGGTATTTTTACTATAATAGATGAACATGGTTTTGAATATCAATACAGTGAAAATGAATTGGTTATTGAAAATAATTTCTTTTCAAAATCTGAATTTTCTCCTCAAAATATTTCAGAAATTCTTTCAGAAAAACAATCTAGAAAAAACAAGAATTCAGTTAAAGTTAAATCAAAGGATAGAAATTTACCTCCAATGGAAGTAGATTTACATATTCATCAACTTACTTCGAGTACCAGAGGAATGGATAATTTTGATATGTTAACTCTTCAATTAGACACAGCTAAACGGCAGGTAGAATTTGCTATATCTAAGAAAATACAGCGAATTGTTTTTATTCACGGTGTGGGTGAAGGAGTGTTAAAAACAGAACTTGAATATTTGTTAAAACATTATGATCATCTTAAATTTTATGATGCCGATTATCAAAAATATGGGGTAGGAGCTACCGAAGTTTATTTTTTTCAGAATAATAACTAAAGGGTTAAAAATCTGGTGTTACAGAAAGTGTGGTATTAATAACGTCGTTTTTACTACCTAAAATCATCGTTTCTTGAATAATTTCTTCATTTTCACTAATCAGCACTAAATTTGAAATCAATAAACTAATATTGCTTACCAATTTAAAAGAATGAACACGATATTGGTCTATAATATTGCTGTTGGCAACATTTTCATTTAAATAATTGGGAGTGCTATCGGTAATATCATTTGTGGGGTCTAAATCGCCATTGGCATCTTCGTAACGTGTTAATATTCCGTCGCCATCATCATCGTCATCTAAATAATCGGGGATTCCATCATTATCTGTATCTAAAGGGTCTCCGTTTCCGTTTAAAAAATCGGTTCCTAATTCAATTACCGTGGGCACATTATCGCCATCGTCATCTTCATCAAAATAATTTAATAATCCGTCATCGTCGGTATCTAAATCGCTCGTTGAATCTTCTTCTTTTCCATCTTCATCGTCTTTAATGGCTTCGGTTGTAAGTTTTGCAACACCAGATTCTCCCAAATATTCAATAACTACATTGGGTTCTGTTGGAGGAATTGGACTACAAAAATAATCACTTGTAATATCTGCACCGTATTTTCTATAGTTAACAGTATTGGAAGTTCCGTTTAATTCAAACTCTTGTATTCCCGATTCTAAAAATAATAATTCGTTAGTTTCTAAAGACAAGGAAATACTTTCGGCAGTAGATGAATTGTTAATATTGAAAAACACATAAGCACCAGGACCTCCACAGTTATCAAGGTTTTCTGGTTCAAAATTGAAATCGGTTATAATAATATCGCCATCATTACAGGAGAAAAAGAAAGCTAAAAATATTGGAATAAAAAATAATTTACGCATAACTAAACAATAATTACAAAGTAACAATTTTCTTTATTAGAAAACTATAATTAAACGTATTTTTGAGGTATGAGAAAAGTATATTTTGATAATGCGGCAACAACACAAGTTCGTATTGAAGTTGTTGAAATAATTTCGGAAGTTTTAGCAACCGAATATGGAAATCCATCTTCCTCGCATTCCTTTGGAAGAAGCTCGAAATCTATTTTGGAAAATTGTCGTAAAGAAATTGCTGCTCATTTTAAGGTTTCTGCTGCTGAAATTATTTTTACTTCAGGAGGAACAGAAGCTGATAATTTAATTTTGAATAGCTGTGTTCGTGATTTAGAAGTAAAAAGAATTATAACAAGTAAAGTAGAACATCACGCTGTTTTACAGACCATTGAAAGTCTTGTAAATACCTGTAATTTACAAGTAGATTACGTACATTTAGATGCAAAGGGAATGGTAGATTATACGCATTTAGAAAACCTTTTAAAATCTTCTTCCAAAAAGACGTTGGTAAGCTTAATGCACGTTAATAATGAAGTTGGCAACAAACTTGATATTGCTAAAGTTGCAATTTTATGTAAAGAAAACAATAGCTTGTTTCATAGTGATACCGTGCAATCTGTTGGTCATTATAAATTGAATTTTTCAGAAATACTTATCGATTTTGCTGCGATTTCAGCACATAAATTTCACGGTCCTAAAGGTGTTGGGTTTGCATTTATAAGAAAAAACTCAGGATTAAAACCTTTAATAATTGGAGGCGAACAAGAACGAGGTTTACGTGCAGGTACAGAAGCAGTATATGCAATCGCTGGCTTAACTAAAGCGTTGGGAATTTCGTATCGAGATTTAGAAAAAGAAGCTGCTTATATTAAAGGAGTAAAAAATTATTTTAAAGAGCAGCTTTTGAAAGAAATTCCCTCGGTAAAATTTAACGGTTATTCTGGTGATAATGAAAAAAGCACCTATACCTTATTAAATGTATTGTTGCCAATTCCTCCAGAAAAAGCTACGATGTTATTGTTTCAATTAGATTTAAAAGGAATTGCTTGCTCCAAAGGATCTGCTTGCCAGAGTGGTGCTGTAGGAGGCTCGCATGTATTAACTGAAATTCTTTCGGAAAAAGAAATGAAATATCCATCCATACGGTTTTCATTTTCTACCTTTAATACTTTGGAAGAAGTAGATTATGTTATTGGTGTTTTGAAAGGAATAGTCAATAAATAACACGCTACCTCGTTCATTGAGTGTCCCGACTATTCGGGAGAAATGACATCATAGGAAAAATCTATAAATTTTTAATAATTTTTAGACCTGCGTGGTTTTTAAAACCTAGCGGTCTCTAATACAACACACTAAAACTTAGAAGTAACCCTAACATTAAACACTCTTGGAGTTAGAAAATTTGGAATGGCATATTGCACCTTAGTATAAACATCTCTAACAAAGGTATTTGTGATTGAGTTTTGAACATCAAAAATATTAAAAATCTCAAAACCAATTGTTAACTCTTTAAAAGGTTTAAAAAGCCCACGATCTTTAAGTTTGTCTTTATTAACTAAAACATAGGAGAAACCTAAATCTACTCTTTTATAATCTGGTAAACGAGTTTGAAAATCATACGGATCTGCATAACTTGGTGATCCTCCAGGAAGACCTGTGTTATAGGTAAGGTTTAAATACAGTTTTAAATCTGGGATTACTTTTACATAATCTTGAAATAATACTGCAAATTTTAATCGCTGGTCGGTTGGTCTAAAAATATAACCTCGGTCATCAATATTTTCTTCAGTTTTTAAATACCCAAAACTTACCCAACTTTCTGTTCCTGGAACAAATTCTCCTGCCAACCTTAGGTCTAAACCATAAGAATAGGCAACAGCATTGTTTCTAGCTCTATAACGAATACGAACATTTTCTATGGTATATGGATTTACATTTGTTAAGGTTTTGTAATAAACTTCAGAATTTAAAGTAAAAGGGCGATCCCATAATTTAAAACTATAATCGTTACCTAATACAATATGTATGGACTGTTGGGCTTTTACTTCTGGACGAACAATTCCTAAAGAATCTCGTAATTCTCTATAAAAAGGAGGTTGATGATAAAACCCACCAGAAATTCTAAAAAGCATATCAGCCTCCCAGTTTGGTTTTAAAGAAGCTTGTACTCTTGGACTAAAAACGGTTTGTGTGTTACTTGTTAAGCCTTTTCCGCTTACAGTCCAGTTATGTGCTCGAACACCAGCGTTTAACCATAAGTCGCTTTCGCCTAAGGTTGTTCTTCGGCTCCATTGTGCAAATCCAGAAATACGGTTAATTTGTACGTCGTTAGTAGCACGTACATTAGTGTAAGGTACAATAGGAGAGTCAAATGGATTATAAGGTTCATTGTTTCCAGGAAAAATGGGTGGTCGGATAGAAAATCCAGCAGAATCTATTATTTCATATTCTTGAATACGATCCCGAATATCTTCGTGCGTATATTTAATTCCGTATTGTATTCGATTGTCTTCAATAGATAAAGTACCTTTATGTTCTAAGTTGATAATTAATGCGTCAAGATCGTTTCTGGCGTGAGTTAATTGGGAGCCAATTCCTTCTGAAAACTCTACATCACCTAAATTTTCACCTCCAATATCAGTATTTACTTCCCCTAATCTATATTCAGCAAGAATGTCAAAATATTCTTGTTCTGTAGTCTGGTAAACTGACCCTATCAACTTTGCAGTATAGTTATCTGAAACTACATAGGTAGCTTTTAAAGCACCAAAATAGGTGTCGTATCTGCTTTTTTCTTGTCCTTCATAAAAAACCAATAAAGCTACAGGATCTGCAATAGTCCCGAAATTGGTTTGTCTTGTTAGTGGTTCGAATTGGTAATCGTTAACAGAAATATTTCCGAGAAAACCCAATTCAAATTTGTTGGAAAATTTATAGGTAAAGTACGCCTGTGCATCAGCAAAAACGGGTTTAAAGTTAGTTTCTGTTTCTCGTGCGTTTACAAAAAGGCTGTTATCTCTATAACGAATACCAACTATTCCTGAAAAGCGTTCATCTTTTGAAATTCCACCAACCGAAACATTAGCACCTAATAAGCTTAAATCTGCAGAAGCTTCAAAAGCAACAGGTTTACGGTACGAAATATCTAAAACCGAAGATAGTTTATCGCCATATTTTGCTTGAAACCCTCCTGCGGAAAAATCTACTTTCGAAGTCAAATCAGTATTGACAAAGCTAAATCCTTCTTGTTGTCCGCTTCTTATAAGGAAAGGTCTATACACTTCTATTTCGTTTACATAAACCAAATTCTCGTCGTAATTTCCACCACGCACAGCGTATTGGGTACTTAATTCGTTATTTCCATTAACTCCAGGTAATGATTTTAGTAAATTTTCAACACCAGCATTTGCACCTGGAATTCGGCGAATTGTTTCAGGACTAATAGTTGTGATACCTTCAATTATTTTTCTTTTCTTTCTTGAAATTACAACCGTACCAATTTGTTCCACATCAATTTTCATAACAGGATTCATTTCAAAATTAGAATAAGGGCTTAATTGTGGGATAGTAATCTGCACATTTCTAAAACTTAAATGCGAAAAAATAAATATAACCTCTTG
>CAZIMW010000178.1:0-5223 GCA_964540425.1 uncultured Flavobacterium sp. | reverse complement strand
AGATAACAGTCAATAATTTTTTTTGGAAAAAATTACTGCGGTTATCCTTATTGTTCTCTGCAAGCTAAAAAAAACCAGCCGCACAAAAGCAAAGAGTGCTATCGCACACATTGCTTTTTTTGCCAACACTAAAAAATAAAATGACTAAATGTTACTAAGTATAACGACAACACATAAACCTGCAACCGATTTGGGATATTTGCTACACAAGCATCCTGACAAATTACAATCCATTGATTTATCAATAGGGAAAGTACATATTTTCTACCCTGAAAATTCGAATGAAAGAACTACTGCTTCATTGTTATTGGATATAGACCCAATTGATATGGTAAGAGGTGGTAGAAAATCATCAGGAAAGAGATTCTCTTTAGGACAATATGTTAACGATAGACCTTATGTGGTCTCGTCCTTTATGAGTGTTGCTATAGCAAAAGCATTTTCAACCGCTATGAATGGTAAATGCAATAAAAAACCTGAATTGGTAAATGTAAAAATGCCTTTTGAGGTTAACATTTCTGTATTGCCTGCACCAAAAGGAGGCGAAATTCTAATTCGAAAAATGTTTGAACCACTTGGATATTCTGTCGATTTAGAACGACATATTTTAGATGACAAATTTATTAATTGGGGCGATAGTAAATACTTTACATTAAAGCTAAAACATACAATTACTCTGCAAGAACTGTTGTCACATTTATACGTAATGATTCCTGCATTGGACAATGACAAGCATTATTATGTAAGCGAGAATGAAATTGAAAAATTATTAGAAAAAGGAAAAGGTTGGTTAGCAAATCATCCAGAAAAAGAACAAATAACCAAACGCTATCTATATAACCTTCATTCTCTATCAAGACAAGCATTAGAACAATTAAATGATGATACAGAATCATTAGGTCTACAGGGAAAGGAAGAAGATGTTAAGAAGAAGGAAACTTTGCATCAACAAAGATTATCCTTGGTTTTGGAAAAACTCAAAGAATCTGGGGCGAAAAGCATACTTGATTTAGGATGTGGAGAAGGTAAACTTATACGAATGCTGTTAAAGGAAAAGCAATTTAGCAACATTACTGGAATGGATGTAGCTTATCAAGAATTGACTAAATGTAAAGACAGACTGCATTGGGATGAAATGGCTCCAAAACAAAAAGAGCGAATTAATTTATTTCAAGGCGCTTTGACCTACAAGGACAAAAGATTAGAAGGTTTTGATGCAGCAGCAATTGTTGAAGTTATTGAACATTTAGATGAAAATAGATTAAAATCTTTTGAAAGAGTCGTTTTTGAATGTGCTAAACCAAAAACAGTTGTTTTAACAACTCCAAACGGAGAATACAATGTGCTTTTCGAAAATATGGAAGCTGACACAATGCGACATACCGACCATAGATTTGAATGGACAAGAAATGAATTTAAAACTTGGGCAAAACGAGTAGCAAAAAATAATAATTATGCAATTCTTACCAATTGGAGAGGAAGATAAAAAAGTAGGAGCACCTTCACAAATGGTAATTTTTGAATATGGAAATTAAAGTACCCGAATTATCACTAGTATTACTAGTTGGAGCCTCAGGTTCTGGAAAAAGCACTTTTGCTAAAAAGCATTTTAAAAAACACGAAGTAATTTCTTCAGATGTGTGTAGAGGAATTGTATCTAATGACGAGAATAATCAAAGCGCTACAAATGATGCCTTTGATGTTCTGAATTACATTATCGGTAAAAGACTAAAGAATGGGCATTTAACAGTTGTTGACGCAACTAATGTACAAACAAATTCACGAAAAAATTTAATAAGCCTTGCAAGACAATATCACACTTTGCCTGTAGCTATTGTTTTAGATTTGCCTCAAAGAGTTTGTGAAGATAGAAATGAAACTCGAGAAGATAGAAATTTTGGAAATCACGTAATAAGGCAACAAAAACAGCAACTTAAAAGGTCGATAAAAGGACTTAAAAGGGAAGGCTTTAGGAAAATATATGTTCTGAAAAGCGAAGAGGAAGTTAATGCAGTTACTGGAATCATTAGAGAAAAACTCTATAACGATAAAAAGGAACTCCACGGACCTTTTGACATTATTGGGGATATTCACGGATGTTATGACGAAACTATTTTATTGTTAGAGGAATTAGGGTATAATATTGGTTCTATAGATGATGACGGAAAAAATTATGGTTTTGACGTTAATCATCCTGAAAAAAGGCAAGTGATATTCTTAGGAGATTTAGTCGATAGAGGTCCAAATTCCCCTGCTGTTTTAAAATTAGTTATGAGTATGGTTAGAAATGGCTCTGCACTTTGTGTTCCTGGTAATCACGACTTAAAACTTCAAAAGAAATTAAATGGTAAGAATGTTCAGTTAAAACACGGCTTGGCTGAAACAATGGAACAGTTGGAAAACGAATCACCTGAATTTATAACAGATGTTAAGGAGTTTCTATACAGTCTCATCAGTCATTATATATTAGATGATGGTAAATTAGCTGTAGCCCACGCTGGAATTAAAGAAGAAATGCAAGGCAGAGGCTCAGGAGCTGTTAGGGCATTTTGCTTGTACGGAGAAACAACAGGTGAAATTGACGAATTTGGATTGCCTGTAAGATATAATTGGGCTTCGGAATATAGAGGAAGAGCAAAAGTAATTTACGGACATACGCCTGTTCCAAATGCAGAATGGCTTAATAAAACCATAGATATTGATACAGGGTGCGTATTTGGTGGAGAATTATCTGCATTACGTTATCCAGAAGAAGAATTGATTTCAGTAAAAGCAGCTAAGGTATATTCAGAACCTGTTAGACCATTAGAATTAGAAACCGAAACAAATCTAAGTCATCAACAAGAATATGATGATTTACTTAATATTGATGATGTTATTGGAAAGCGAATTGTTCAAACTCGACTTCGGAATAATCTAACCATAAGAGAAGAAAATTCGATTGCTGCATTGGAAGTAATGAGTCGTTTTGCAATTAATCCAAAATGGTTAATTTATTTACCTCCAACTATGTCGCCTTGTGCAACAAGTGAATTACCAAACTATTTGGAACATCCCGAACAAGCCATAAATTATTATAGAAAAAGAGGTGTCGAGAAAATAGTTTGTGAAGAAAAACATATGGGTTCTCGTGCTATTTTGGTGATATGCAAAAACGAAGAAACTGTTTTAAATCGTTTCGGAATCGAAAATGAGGGAATTGGAATTTGTTATACAAGAACTGGACGAAATTTTTTTAATGATAGTATTTTAGAAAAAGAATTTTTGGATAGAGTTCAAGGAGCATTAACCAAATCTGGATTTTGGGATAAATTCAATACGGACTGGGTTTGTTTGGATGCAGAACTAATGCCTTGGTCAGCTAAAGCTCAATCGCTATTACAAGACCAATATGCTTCAGTAGGTTCATCAGCTAAAAACTCTTTAAAAGCAGTTGAACAAATACTTCAAAAAACAAAAGACAGAGGAATTGCAGATGTTGAATCTATATTAGAAAAATTCAGCTACAAAAAAATAGCAGTTTCCAAATTCATTGATGCTTACAGAAACTATTGTTGGGATGTAGAATCTGTGGAAGATTATAAATTAGCACCTTTCCATATTCTTGCTACCGAGGGTGCTGTTCACGTAAATAAAGACCATCATTGGCATATGGAAAATATAAAAGAAATTTGCCTGGCAGATGAAAAGATATTTAGGATTACGCCTTACAAAGTTATTGAGACCAACAATAAGGAAAGTATTCAAGAAGCAATTGATTGGTGGACTGAAATGACAGAAAAAGGTGGAGAAGGAATGGTTGTAAAATCTTTTGATTTTATCTCATACGGAAAAGAAGGATTGCTTCAACCTGCTGTCAAATGTAGAGGAAGTGAATATTTAAGAATTATTTATGGCCCTGAATATGATTTACCGGAAAATATGCAAAGGCTTAAAAACAGAGGACTATCAAGAAAACGGTCTTTAGCATTGAGAGAATTTGCATTAGGAGTGGAAGGGTTAGAAAGGTTTGTAAGAAAAGAACCATTAAGGAGAATACACGAAAGTGTTTTTGGAGTGTTGGCATTGGAAAGTGAAGATGTGGACCCAAGATTATAGCCCACGCCTTTTACAGCACATTGCAATCCTCGTTCCTGCGGTTGCAAAGAGCTGTAAGCCAACGCTAGCAAGTTTATGAATAGAAAAGCCAGCAGAGAACAAAGTATAAAAATAATAGCCGAAATAGTAGTAAATATGAACATTGTAGTCCGCAACAACATTAGTAGTAACTTGAAAAGTTCGAATTCCGAAATCGGCTACTATTCTTATACAAACCGTTGCCAGTAATTAAAATGAAACCGCAGATTTACATATTAATATTTGGAATTTTAATTTTTGGGTGTAAATCCGAAAAAGGAGAATATGAAATAATTAATCAGACAAAAATAATCAATAAAAAAAATTGTGAAATACAGATTTCTTTCCCGAAAATTGAAGGAATTAAATCAACTGAAAAACTTAAAAAACTAAATGAAATATTAGAAAATCTTCCAGAACACGAATATTACGCAAAGAATTGCGGCAAAAGTGAAACTGGGAAATTTAAAGTCAAAGGAGAATATGAAATTCTATTAAAAACGGATAACATATTAAGTATTGAATTTAGAACGCTAATAAATCGTGAGAAACAAAAAACGGACACAATCTATCAATCAATTGTTTTGAATCCAAATCAGAAAATAAAGTCTGAATTTTATGAATTATTAGTAAATATTGAAAATGTAATTCCAAATTTTGAGAGAGGAATGATTTATCCTTTTATTAAAAAATATAGTTTAGAAAATAAATTAGGAATTAACTTATTAGCATACGAAACTGGTAGTAATTATGCGATAACTTGGGCAATATCAAAAGACAATATTATATTTTATACAGGCGGAGAAGGAGAAATGTTCGGGCACAATAAAATTGAAATACCATTAAACAAATTGAAAAAATAACTACTGGCAACAACGTATAAAATTAATGCTTAAGGTCAGTGTTTAAGCGAAGTTTTGGCATATTTACGAAGTCCGCAAAATTTTTCAAATTTTGCATTCAGTAGAAAAATAAGGTAAAATTTAAAAAATTCTGCTAAGTGCTAAACCCAAAAATTATTGTATTTTTAACCAGCACTAATCTTATACAAGACCGTTACGGTCAAGTAGGAATAATTCTCAACTTGCTCATATTCCGATGTTTATT
>CAZIMW010000177.1:4430-5273 GCA_964540425.1 uncultured Flavobacterium sp. | reverse complement strand
GTACAACAAGAGCCGTGTGAGGGGAGACTTTCAAGCACGGTTCTGTGAGAGGTTTAGGGTGAAATTCCCTTTACCTACTCGATCACAAATCGTTAGGCACAATATGAAAAAAATAATAGGACAGATTTTAATTTTAGGTATTTCAATCGTATTATTTTATAGTTGTAAGCAAAATTCTGAACCGAAATCTGAGGTTATCACTCGTCCATTAATTCATTTTCCAAATATTGAACCGATTTCAATGAACCTTAATGGCAAAGAATTAATTTTGGAATTTATCGATTCTATACCTATGTACAATGAGGTTGTTTCTAAACAGGCGACTCTAGTTTACGCTTTCCAAAAAGAAACTGACTCAATTGGATTTACTAAAATGACTTTCAAAATTAGAATGCCAAATCGAGGGAATTCAGTAATTGAATATTCATTAACAAAAACGGAATTCGACCAAATACAAAAGAAGTTTTAAAACCAAAAATACAAAGCCTTTTTGATTGATTTCTTAGAATTGAATTGGAATACAAAAGAGAAATATGACAAAAAATTTATGTCATTACTCGATAGAACTAATATGATTTTTGCCCGCGAAATTGATGAAAATTATAAAGATCAATTTCCTAATAACTCAACTTGGTTTGGATTTGACAGTTTTATAGTCTTTGGGGCATATTTCGAAGAAATAGCTAACGAACAAAAAGGTATTGCCCATAACCTAATTAATAGCATAGAATCATCCGATGGTTATTTAAAAGATAAAGTTAAATTATTACTGATAATTGATAAACACGCGAAACGATTTGAAAACAAATAAAATACTGTGCACACACAACGTATAACGTTCAT
>CAZIMW010000177.1:0-4415 GCA_964540425.1 uncultured Flavobacterium sp. | reverse complement strand
AATTCACGCTTATTTGATATCTTTAGTTTTAATCGGAAATAAACTACGTGTTTTCCAGTTACGAAACGTTACACAAAACCGTAGCTAAAGTATTTCACAATACGGGTAAACTATGTTTTTTGTCTTTTAATAAAAAATTCCTTTAAATATATAATAACCAATGTAACAAATGCTTATTAGTTTCAATGTATCTTTGCATTTTTGAAATTAATATGATAACATTTAAAGATTTAGGAGTTCATAGCAGTTATATAAAGGGACTTAAAGAGCTAGGAATTAAAAACCCTACCGAAATACAAGAAAAAACAATCCCCGTATTGTTAAAATCAAACACCGATTTTATTGGTTTAGCACAAACAGGTACAGGAAAAACTGCCGCTTATGGCTTGCCAGTTTTAAATAGTGTAGATCCTTCTTCGGCAATAGTACAGGCATTAATATTATCGCCTACACGTGAGTTGGTTCAGCAAATAAAAAAGCAACTTTTTAAATTTACGAAATATACTTCTGAAGATATTTTTGTAGAAGCCGTTTATGGTGGCGAAAAGATTGAAAAACAAATTAGCAGATTACAAAGACCCACACATATTATTGTAGCAACTCCAGGTCGTTTGATAGATTTAATAGAAAAAGAAACTATTAATTTAAGAAGCATCAAAACGGTTGTACTTGATGAAGCAGATGAAATGCTAAGTATGGGTTTTAAAAAGGAATTGGATTCTATTCTAAAACACACCAGCGGAGCTAGAAACACCTGGTTATTCTCGGCTACCATGCCGGTTGAAATTCAACGAATTATTTCAAGATATATGGAGCCAAATGCAGTGAGAGTTACTGTAAACAAAGATTCTTTGGTGAATACGAATATCGAACATCAATACTTACTGACTTCCATTGATGAGAAAACCAACGTAGTTTCTAATTTGTTAGATAAATTTGGAGAAGGCAGAGGAATTATTTTTTGTAGAACTAAATTAGGAGTGCAAAAATTGGTTTTAGAATTAAAAGAGGAAGGTTTTTCAGTAGATGCCTTGGAAGGCGATATGAAACAAAACGAACGCGATAAAGTAATGCGAATGTTTAAAAAAGGTACGCTTCAATTTTTAGTTTCTACCGATGTTTCAGCAAGAGGGATCGATGTAACAAATCTAGCTTTTGTGATGCACCATCAATTACCAGAAAACTTAGAGTATTATACGCATCGTAGCGGACGTACAGCCAGAGCTGGAAAAAAAGGAGTTTCTATTGCATTAATACTACCAAGTGAATTGCAAAGAGTACATCAAATACAAAAAGCATTAGGTATTAAATTTAAAGAAATTATTTTATAAGTGTCATTGCTTCACTGGGTTCGCAAAGACATTCAATCATTAACCCATTCAATCATTAACTATGGCACTTTCAAACAACGATATTTTTAAAAAACTCAGAGTAGCATTAAAACTACGTGATGATGAGATAGTTAAGATTCTTGAATTGGTAGATTTTAAGACAACTAAAAGTGAAATTGGGTCTTTGTTCAGAAATGAGAAACATCCTAAATATGTAGAATGTGGCGATCAAATTCTTCGTAATTTTTTAAACGGTTTAGTAATTCATTTGCGCGGACCCATGCCTAAAAAGGAAAATATAAAACCTAAAAATTAAGTTTAAAAAAAATAGTACTTTTGTATCCTGAACAATAGTTTAGATTCTGCCTATGAGCCAAAAAGTGTTACTCAACGCAACCGAAGTCAAAATTGCACTTCATCGACTGGCTTGCCAATTAATTGAAAATCATGATGCTTTCGAGCATACAGTTTTAATAGGTATTCAGCCAAGAGGTATTTTTCTTGCTGAAAGAATTAAATCATTATTAGAAACTGATTACAAGATAAAAAACATCCAATTAGGGTATTTAGATATCACTTTTTATCGTGATGACTTCCGAAGAAATGACAAAACAATTGAAGCCAATAGAACTAAAATTAACTTTATTGTTGAAGATAAAAAAGTTGTTTTTATAGACGATGTGCTTTATACAGGAAGAAGTATTAGAGCGGCATTAACTGCAATTCAGTCTTTTGGAAGACCTTCAGAAATAGAATTACTTACCTTTATAGATAGACGTTTTAGCAGGCATTTACCTATTCAACCAGACTATAGAGGAAGACAGGTAGATGCAATTAACAATGAAAAAGTAAAGGTTTGTTGGGAAGAAAATGATGGTGAAGATGCCGTTTATTTAATTAATAATTAGAAAAAAAATGAGTGAATTAAGTGTAAAACACTTACTGGGAATAAAATACATCACCGAAGACGATATTCATTTAATCTTCGAGACAGCCGATCATTTTAAAGAAGTGATTAATCGTTCTATTAAAAAAGTCCCTTCACTTAGAGAAATTACCATTGCCAATTTATTTTTTGAAAACAGTACGAGAACTCGATTGTCATTTGAGTTAGCAGAAAAAAGACTTTCTGCAGATATTGTAAATTTTTCAGCCTCATCGTCTTCTGTTAAAAAAGGAGAAACATTGATAGATACAGTAAATAATATTCTTTCAATGAAAGTAGATATGGTGGTAATGCGCCATCCTAATCCTGGAGCGGGAGTTTTTCTTTCAAAACACATAAATGCGAGTATTATAAATGCTGGCGATGGAGCACATGAACACCCAACACAAGCCTTGTTAGATACGTATTCAATTAGAGAAAAATTAGGTGATGTAGCAGGAAAAAATGTAGTAATTGTTGGAGATATTCTTCATTCAAGAGTGGCACTTTCAAATATATTTGCACTTCAAAAATTAGGTGCAAATGTAAAAGTATGTGGCCCAAAAACATTACTGCCAAAATATATTGAATCTTTAGGGGTTGGTGTAGAAACCAATCTTCAGAAAGCATTGCAATGGTGCGATGTCGCAAATATGCTTCGCGTACAAAATGAGCGTATGGACATAAGTTATTTTCCTACTACCAGAGAATATACACAGCAATTTGGTTTAAACAAACAGCTCTTGGATTCATTGGATAAAGAAATTGTTGTAATGCATCCAGGTCCAATAAATAGAGGTGTCGAAATTACTAGCGACGTAGCTGATAGCAAGCAAGCAATTATATTAAATCAAGTTGAAAATGGCGTAGCTATTAGAATGGCTGTATTGTATTTATTAGCTTCAAAAATAGATAGAAATGACGATTAATAATCACGATACTTTTGTTGAAATTATCTCGGAAATAGAATCTTATAATGATTTTGTTTCTTTGTTAAAAACTGAAATATCTTCAAAGTATCAAAAGAATAATATTGCTGTTAACTTGCTAAAAAACAACTCTTTTTATTTGGAAGATTTGTTATTGTTTTTAACTGTTTCTAGTTCACACCGTTCAAATAATAAATCGTTTGTGATTATTAATAATACCATCAATCCAGATAGTATTCCAGATGAATTTGTAGTGGTACCAACACTTAAAGAAGCAATAGATATTATTGAAATGGAAGAAATTGAACGTGAATTAGGCTTTTAAATCATGCTATGGAGTTAACTATATTAGGTTGTTATTCTGCAACTCCAAAAGTAAATACGCATCCGACGGCACAGGTATTAAATATTAAAAATAATTTGTTTTTAATAGACTGTGGCGAGGGTACACAAGTACAATTAAGGCGATATAAAATAAAATTTTCTCGAATAAAACATATTTTTATTTCGCATCTTCATGGCGATCATTATTTTGGTTTAATAGGATTAATTTCTACATTTATGTTGCTTGGTAGAGATACAGATTTACATATTTACGGGCCTAAAGGAATAAAAGAACTGATTATGCTTCAGTTAAAATTAGGAAAAGCATGGTTTAATTATCCAATTATTTTTCACGAATTAGAATCAAAAAAATCAGAACTAATATTTGAAGATGATAAAGTTGAAGTGCATACTGTTCCTTTAAAACATAGGGTTTATACCAACGGATTTGTTTTTAAAGAAAAAAAGGGAGAACGAAAAATTAATATTTCTGCAGTTCAAAATAAAAAAATAGATATGAGCTACTACAACAAAATCAAACAAGGTTTTGATGTAGAAAACGAAGAGGGAAAGATGATTTCAAACAAGTTAGTTACTTTCGATCCAGACCCACCAAAATCCTATGCGTTTTGTAGTGACACACAATATTATCCTAAATGTATTCCTAATATAAAAAATGTTACGGCACTTTATCACGAAGCTACTTTTTTAGACGAACACAAGCATATTTGCGAAAAAACTAGACATAGTACAGCAAAAGATGCTGCAAAAATTGCTAAAGAGGCTAATGTGGGAACCCTTATTTTAGGGCATTACTCCACTAGATATTACAAGATTGAAAAATTTAAAACCGAAGCTGAAGAAGTTTTTAATTCTGTAGAACTAGCTCAAGAAGGAAAAACATTT
>CAZIMW010000176.1:0-5281 GCA_964540425.1 uncultured Flavobacterium sp. | reverse complement strand
AAGAAGATAATTTATTATTAAAAACTATTGACGATGTCAATCTTGGTATAGAATATGGCAACAATGCTAAGACCATTTTTACAGACTCTATTACATTGCCTCCCGAAGAAGAAAACATCTCAAATACTATTGTTAGAAGAAGATTTTGGGGTGGATTTGAACTACTAGAATCAGAGAGCAGTTTTAAGGCTACAAAATTTAAAAAACTAGCCCTTGTTGGGAGTCAATTGCCTAAAGAACCAATTAGTATAATTCTTTCAGAAAATAAAATTCCTTTGGTTTTGGTTGGGGGCACAAAAATTGAAGGAACAGCTTATATATCGGATAAAGGAATTAAATCTGGTAGTATTTCAGGTCATTATTTTACAGGAACAAAGCTTATTAATGGTCAAATAAATTATGGGCAAAATTCCTTGCCACAACTACTCTCAAGTTGGGAGAATCATATTGCACAACTTTTGGATTTTATTCCCAGTCAAGAGGATATCGTAATTCCTATAGAAAAAGAAAATAAAAACTCGTTTTTTAAACCCACGCAGATTATCTATCAATCAGAAAGTTTAGTGCTAACTGAAATTTATATTGGCAACATTTTAATTAAAAGTGATACTGAAATACGTATATCAAAACACGCAACCATTATTGATGCAACCATAGTTGCGCCAAAGATTATTATTGAAAAAGGATTTTTAGGTAATCTTAGTTGCATTGCGAGTGAATCTATTGTGATAGAAGAGGGTGTGAAATTAAGCTATCCTTCAGCACTCATTATTAAAGAAAAAATTAATAACGCAACCTCGCAACCAACAAGCGCAACCAAAGCATCAATTTCAATTGTTGGTAATAGCATGGTAAGTGGTTTTCTTGTTTTTTTGGAAGATAAAAACCCTACCGCTACGAATAGAACAAGGACAAAAGTAAATATTGAAATTGGGTCAAAAGCAATCATTCAAGGACAAGTATATTGTCAGGGAAGTATGCAACTAGATGGTACCGTTGCGGGTTCAGTTTTTACCAGGCGTTTTGTAACAAAAGGTTTTGGTTCTGTTTATGTAAATCATATCTACAATGGTAAAATATTGGGATATGATTTAAATACTGCTTATTGCGGATTGCCATTTTTAAATCATAACAAGGGAGTTACAAAATGGTTGTACTAAAAAAAATACAGTCCGCAACTTTGGTGGAAACATTGGTTGCCTCGGTAATTATCATTGTGGTATTTATGATTGCCAGTTTAAGTTTAAACAATGTTTTTAAAACTACCATAAAAGAGAATGATTCAGCTCTTAAAAGTCGTATCAAGGAGCTTCACTATCTAAATCTAAACCATCAAATAATCATTCCTTTTTATGAAGAAACCGATCTTTGGGAGATTAAAATCGAAAAACAACAAGGTGCAACCATTTTAATTTCAGAAAGCAAACTAAACGACAAAGTAAAAGAAACTAAAATCGGTTATGAAGATTAAAAAAACACCTGCTTTTACATTAACAGAAATGCTCATCGTATTAGCTATTAGTGCCATCGTTGCGGGCTTGGCATTTACAATTATTAGTTTGTTTACTAGAAACGTTCATCATATACAGCAAAACTATAGTGTTTCTACTAAAGTGCGTTTATTTCAGGAGCAATTAAGCCTTGATTTTAATCGGTTTCATTCCATTACTTACCGCAACGGTTTATCGCAACTTGAGTTAAAAACACCTTTGGATTCCATTACTTATTATTTTACAGAAAATGCAATTATTAGAAATACCGACACAATACTAAAAAGCAATTATAAAAAGGAATTTTTCAGTTTTGGAATAGCAACAAAACAAGGAAATGTTGATGCTATAAAATTAACTTTAGAGGCAACCAACGTTCCTGTTTTTATTTTTAAACAAAACGATGCTACTAGCTATTTAGAAAACAATGGGAATTAAATTTAACAACATAGCAACTACTGAGTTTAAAACAAAAAAAAAGTCCAGCACTAGTTTTTTAAACAAGGAAATTACCCTTTTTGGAAAGGGATATTCTAATAAAAACAAAGAACAGTTTTATGCAGAACTCAGTATGTTATTAAACTCAGGTGTCAACCTAAAAAGATCCTTAGATTTAATTTCTGAAATGCAAAAAAAGCAGAAAGACAAAATTTTACTCGATGAGCTTTCCAAAGAAATTGTTTTGGGTAGCTCGCTCTCCGATGCTTTGAAAAAAAACAAGAGTTTTTCACCCTATGAATACCAAGCCATTAAAATTGGAGAGCAAACAGGGCAACTTCATAAAATCACTAGTGATTTAAAAGAATATTTTACTAGAAAAAACGAACTAAAACGGCAATTAATTTCTTCACTTTCTTATCCTTTTATCGTTTTAATTACCGCCTGTTTGGTGGTGCTTTTTATGTTGCGGTTTGTCGTTCCGATGTTTGTAGATATATTTAAACAAAACAAAGTAGAGTTGCCATGGTTAACGCAACAAATAGTTAGGCTTTCCGATTTTGTGGGCGATTATAGTTTCGTTGGGCTTATAGTTTTAATTGCGGTCATTATCCTCTTTAAGCAACTTTCCAAAAAGCCTTTTTATAAACAGTTTATAGGAAACCTACAATTAAAAACTCCTGTTTTAGGAGACTATATAAAAAAGATATATCTCATACAATTTACCCAAGCCATGGCATTACTAACTTATGCCAAAATACCTGTAGTGAGTGCCATACAACTCGTTAGAGAAATGATTCATTTTTATCCATTACAAAGCACCTTAGAAATAGTTGAAAAAGACATTATACAAGGAGAAAAACTAAATGAATGTTTTTCTAAACATTCATTTTATGATAAAAAAATGATTGCTCTTTTAAAAGTTGCTGAAGAAACCAACCAAACCGAATATATTTTTCAAAAATTATACGATCAATATTCTATGGAGATTGCTCATCAAGGAAAAATTATCTCTAATGTGTTGAATTTTTTGTTAACACTAATTGTTGGACTTATTGTTGGGGTTATTTTAGTGGCGATGTATATGCCTATGTTTAGACTTAGTAGTGTGATTGGGTAGGTGTTTAATTGCCCAACCAAAGTAAACTAATTGCGGGTTGCACTAATTGCATGCTCTTAAATTCCTTTATGTATGGGGTTTTGTAGTTTGTGGGGGGATTGCAACCAGTTGTGTTTTGCAACGTTTGTTTAAATGGTTGCGCTTTTTGGTTGAGTAGGAGATCTATATTTTACTAGTTTTTAAAATACTTTTGTTTTTTCTTATTTCAATTCTTTCAACCAACTCAACCTTAATGAACGTTATACGTAGTTATCCTCTTTGATTATTTCAGTTTGTTAATTGTGTCGAACCATAATTTTACTTCTTCAAAACAGTTAATTTCATCCAAATGCGCTTTCGTTATTTTTTCAGAGTGAACGTTATTTAATTGATTTTTAATTTTGCTTATTTTTTTCTTTTTATCTTGTTTCTCTAGTTCAGCCCAGACTTTTGGACTATCTGATATTTCCAGATTATACTTTCTAATTACCTCAGAAACATCACTTGTTTTCCAATCGGTTTCGGGAGGAATTTCGACACCATATATTTCAGTTATCAATGACGGTGGAAATAAATTTTCCATTTCCCTATGAGAAGTTACAAAAGCTATGTTCCCTTCTCCTTTTGCATTTATTGCATCTACATACTTTTGATATTTATTTGGTTTGCCAGATCCTATATCACTATCATATATGTGGACTTGATTTAAGTTTAATTTTCCTAAATAATCTTGATTTACCCAAAATTGCAGAGAACTTCCACCAAATGGTAAAAGGGTTATTGATCCTTCGTTTTCTAAATCACAAATTGCTTTTAGTTCATCAATATTAGTACTTAATTTTTTTATGAATCCAATATCGTTTTTGCCTTCAAAACAAATTGCCAATTTTACTTTTGGAATATCTTCTAATTCTATTGAAGGAAGAACGCCTAATTCATCCGCAACTTTTCTGAAAATATCGTTATTTGATTCTGGAATAGTAATTTTTCCATCATTCTTATCTAAGAAAATAATACTTTCAGGTTCTATTAATTTTGCAATTCCTGGACTATGAGTTGTCAAAATAACTTGGTTGTTAGATTGTTTGGCTATAGTTTTAAAAGCATTAATCAGTAAAAGCTGATGTTGTGGATGTTGAGAAGTTTCAGGTTCCTCTAAGCATAAATAATATGAGGAACATTTTTGTCTTTTCGTTGTTTTTCTGCTTCTGCTCTAAAAAAGTTTAAGAGTATTAATCTCCTAACGCCACTTCCTCTCTTGTTTAATGGGATATATCCATCACTTAATAAATTAAATTTAAAGACACTTTCCCATTTTGGTTCAGCAAATACTGGTTCCAATGAATCAGCTATTTCTGCATTCATTTCTTTTAGTTTGTCAATTGTAAGGCTTGCAACTTCTTTTGATGCTTCTTCCACAGCTTTTTTGACATCATTTAATTGTATTTGAAGTTCGGGGTTTTTTAAAATATGTCTTATTACAGTATTCATAGGGTTTTGAACCTCGCTATCCTTTTCCTCATTTTTCCTGTCAGATTGAAACAAAGAATAAATTGGAAAATAGTTTACCAATTGATTCCAAATATCTTTACCCGCGGATTGTGTTTTATCTGTTGTTTTAAAAACTGTAACAGGTCTTAGTTCTGCTTTTAAACCGTCACGTAAATAACCTCGAATTGCATTTCTGATTGAGGATGAAACAGTACCATTATAATTTTCTTGAGGAACTCCGGTTTCTTCTGCTCTTGCTCGCAAGTCATCAATTTTAAGGCTTAGTAAATCTTTAGCTTTTACGTGAGTAGGGTGATTTGCAATAATATCAATTTTTTTTACTCCAGTAGCTCCAAAAGTTTTATGTATTTCTAAAAGGCCATCATTATTCAATAACATTTCATTATTCAAACTTGTTTCAGCGGCAGTATCAACTATTAATTCGGGTGGAAACTCAGAGAAAACGAGCCCAATTTTAGATTCGTTTCCACCTTTGTTGTTAATATCCGCTTTTTCATATGTACTGACTGCGTCTTTTTCGTTTATAAAAATATCAATCGATTCTAGTATTGTTGATTTTCCTATATCATTTCGACCTACAATTACATTGAATGATTTGAAACTAATTTCAGTTTTTTCATGATAGCCTCTAAAGTTTTCTAAAATCAGTTTTTCTATTTTCATAAATGATGAATTTTTTTAACATTCAGGGATCAAGCACAAAACTTGTGGGATTTGAATATTTACGCAAATAATTTTTGTA
>CAZIMW010000175.1:0-5433 GCA_964540425.1 uncultured Flavobacterium sp. | reverse complement strand
TGTTGCTTAAATAATTAATAATTTATTTGGTAGAGTCATAGAATACGCAAAGACAGCACCATTTAACAACTCTCCATTCCAGGAAAAGCAAGCATCTGCCCCATTCCGACAGTAAAAAGCCAATTACCATAAATAGCATGTTCGATACTAACCAATAAAGTAGATTTGGTTTTTAAGTAGGTAATTCCGAAGAGCAATCCTCCAATAAAAGTGAGTATGATTACCAATGTATTTCTGAAAAACAAATGTGCCAGCGAAAAGATAATCGCATTGATAAATATGAGTAATTTCCTATTCTGAAAAAGTCGCTCGTAACGTGCATAGAAAAAAGTTCTGTAAATAATTTCTTGAGGCCAAACCGATAAAAAAGTGTAAACCAGTAATATAATTACCCAAACCTTAGGTTTATTTAACGGAACACAAAACAACTTATTTGCATCCATAAAAAGCACATAAATAGTGGTAATTATGGCAACACCAATAAACTGAAATAGGATACGTTTCCAAAAGGATTTCCAAGGTAAGTGCTTTTCAATTTTAAAAGAAACCCGTTCTACTCTTAGCATCAGTACCAATACATATAAAAAACTAATAAACACTAACAAACCCTTTATCCAAAAGGGATACGAAAGCGTTAAACTTACTGGAAGCAACACAAATAATAAAAATAACTCTGTTGCAATATATTTTCTATTCTTCATGTTATAAAGAAATTGCCGTGGTGTTTTTTACTTCACTAATAGTAAAGGATGTGTGTGTACTTCCAATATGTTTAAGGGTCGTTAATTTAGTTACCATAAAAGATCTAAAATGAGGCATATCTTTTACCATCACCTTTAGTAAGTAATCGTAGTCACCACTTACATGAAAACACTCTAAAACTTCATCGAGTTGGGTAACTTCCTTTTCAAATTTAGTTAAATATTCTTTGGCGTGTTGCACTAATTTTATCTGACAAAACACCACAAAGCCCATATTTACTTTTTCCTTGTCTAATAAACCCACATATTTTTTTACTACTCCAGCTCGTTCTAGTTTTTTAATTCGTTCGTACACTGCTGTTACGGAAAGGTTTAATTTATTAGAAAGCTCCTTATTGGTTTGTTTACAATCTTCTTGTAGAAAGTTTAGTAACTTTTTATCAATAGCATCTAAATTCATTTTGAATAATTTTCGGAAATGTACTAATATTTCAGACATATTAGGATTATTAATTTAATATTTTTAATTTAAATAGATTTATTTTCCGAATAATACAACTATCATTGATTATTAAACTACTATCTGTTATTTTTGTATTTCATTTTAAAAATCTCGATAATTATGAAATTCAAACCAGCAAATAAAATACAAGATTTACAATACTTTGGAGAATTTGGAGGCGTTAATCCTTCTATTTCAGATTCTGCCACCTATACTTTTCTTTCAGCAAAAACAATGCTTGACACCTTCGAGGGACAAACAGAAGGTTGTTACTTATACTCTAGACATACCTCGCCAAGTAATTTATATTTAGGCGAAGCATTAGCAGCAATGGAAGGAACCGAAACCGCAAATGTTGCAGGCTCAGGTATGGGAGCAATTACAGCAACTATTTTACAATTTTGTAATGCTGGCGACCATATTGTTTCTAGCAGAACTATTTATGGAGGAACTTATGCTTTCCTGAAAAACTTTACTCCAAAATTTAATATTGAAACAAGTTTTGTTGACATCACAAAATTAGAGGCTGTTGAGGCTGCAATTACTAAAAACACAAAAATTTTATACTGCGAATCTGTTAGCAATCCTTTATTAGAGGTTGCAGATATTAAAGGCTTGGCAGAAATTGCTAAAAAACACGGACTTCAATTATTGGTAGATAATACTTTTTCGCCAATGATTATTTCTCCAATAGAATTAGGTGCAGATGTAGTTTTACATAGTTTAACAAAATTTATTAACGGAACCAATGACACTATGGGCGGCGTGGTTTGTGGCTCGCAAGAATTAATAAATTCTTTACGAAGTGTTATTGATGGAGCAGCAATGCTTTTGGGACCATCTATGGATAGTTTACGTGCCGCTTCTATATTGAAAAATATGCGAACGCTTCATATTCGTATTAAACAACATAGTAAAAACGCACTTTATCTTGCAGAACAATTTGAAAACTTAGGACTTAAAACGGTTTATCCTGGTTTACCTTCTCATTCTTCACACGAATTATTTAAATCGATGATGAATGAAGAATACGGATTTGGAGGATTATTAACTCTTGATGTTGGATCTTTAGAAAATGCCAATGCTTTAATGGAAATGATGCAAGACGAAAATTTAGGATATTTAGCGGTAAGTTTAGGTTTTTATAAAACATTATTTTCTGCTCCTGGAACTTCTACTTCTTCAGAAATACCAGAAGATGAGCAAGCAGAAATGGGATTAACAGATGGATTAATTCGTTTTTCTATTGGTTTGGATAATGATATTGAACGCACTTTTAAGGTGATGAAAAAATGTATGCTAGAGGTTGGGGTTTTGTAAAAACTCAAACCAACATATGCTATTACCAAAAAATGCTATCATATTCGATAGCATTTTTTTTTGCTTGCAAAGCTCTTTCAAAATTCGTAACATTACAGAAACAAAAAATAATCCAATGCAAAGTCAAGACATTAAAGACCAAATTCCAGAAGATGAACTAATTATTGAAAATAAAGAACTCAATATTTGGGAAGCATTGATTCCTATTTTTGCCTTAGTAATTATGCTTTTTTATAATGTATTCTACGCCTTTGGTGATGATGCTTTAAGCGGAAGTAACCAGTTTATATTATTAATGGGAGCTGCTGTTGCTGCTGTTGTTGGCTTTTTTAACAAAGTCTCTTTTGAACAAATGATGGAAGAGGTTGCCGTAAATGTAAAATCCACAACGGGTGCAATTTTAATACTTTTAATGGTAGGGTCTTTAGCTGGTACTTGGCTGATAAGCGGAATTATTCCAACTATGATTTACTACGGATTACAAATATTAAATCCAACCATATTCTTAGCATCTTGTGTAGTGATTTGTGCGATAATATCCATTGCTACTGGTAGTAGTTGGACTACATCTGCAACTGTTGGCATTGCTTTAATTGGTATCGCTGAAGCCTTAGGAGTTCCTTTAGGAATGACCGCTGGAGCCGTGCTTTCTGGAGCATATTTTGGAGATAAAATGTCACCTATGAGTGACACTACCAACCTTGCTCCTGCTATGGCTGGAACCGATTTATTTACACATATTCGTTATATGTCAATTACTACCATACCAACGATTATTGTCACTTTAATCATATTTATTATCCTTGGTTTTACTATTAAACCTGAAGGTGTCGCTGATACTCATGTTATTTTAGAATCGATAGAAAAATCTTTCAACATAAGTCCTTGGCTATTTCTTGTGCCAATTGCTGTAATTGTATTAATAATTAAAAAAACGCCTCCATTAATCGCATTATTAATAGGAACACTTTTAGGAGGCGTTGCTGCTTTAATTTTTCAACCAGATATTGTTGCAACAATAGGGGGCGGAGAAACCCTTAACTTTAACACAGGCTACAAAGGCCTTATGAATGCAATAACAATTGACACTACTATTGCTACTGAAGATAAAATGTTAGGAAAATTATTTTCAGCAAGCGGCATGAGTGGAATGCTAGGTACCATTTGGTTAATCATTTGTGCAATGGTTTTTGGAGGTGTGATGGATGCCATCGGAGCCTTAGCTAGAATTAGTAGGGCTTTGTTACAATTATTTCATACAACTTTTGGGTTGTTCGCAAGTACTGTTGCCAGTTGTTTGGTATTAAATGTAACTGCAAGTGATCAATATTTAGCGATTGTTATTCCTGGAAAAATGTATTCAAAAGCTTATAAAGAAAAAGGCCTTGCACCAGAAAATTTGAGTAGAACTTTAGAAGATTCTGGTACGGTAACCTCAGTATTAGTACCATGGAATACTTGTGGTGCGTACCAAAGCGGAGTTCTTGGAGTAAGTGTTGGCGAATATTTTGTGTACGCATTTTTTAATTGGATGAGCCCTTTTACTACGCTTCTTTTTGCAGCCTTAAATATTAAAATTAAACAACTTACCTCTAAAGATAAATAATCATATTTTATACTAGTTTTTATTTATATAAGATATATCTATTCTAATATAAAAAATTAGAATTTTATTAACGCATATTTTAACGCTTGTGTTCTATTTTTGTAATCAGAAAAAATTTCATAAACCATAAAATTAAAAATATGTCATTAGTAGGTAAAAAATTCCCAAACATTAGTGTAGAAGCAATGAACGATATGGGTGATACATTCAACGTTAATGTATTAGAAGAAGCAGTAAATAATAAGAAAAAAGTAGTGTTATTTTGGTATCCAAAAGATTTTACTTTTGTATGTCCAACAGAACTTCACGCTTTTCAAGCTGCATTAGGAGAATTTGAAAAAAGAAATACTTTAGTAATTGGAGCTTCTTGTGATTCTGCTCAAGTACATTTTGCTTGGTTAAGTACCGCAAAAAACAACGGAGGAATTGAAGGTGTTACTTACCCTCTTTTAGCAGATACTACCAGAAACTTATCCAGCGTTTTAGGTATTTTAGATATTGCAGACGAAAGATACGATGAAGAAACCGACACAATACAAATAGAAGGAAGCAACGTAACTTACCTTATTGATGAAGACGGAAAAATTTTCCACGAAAGTGTAAACGATATGCCTTTAGGTAGAAATGTAAATGAATATCTACGTTTGGTAGATGCATATACACACGTACAAGAAAAAGGTGAAGTATGTCCTGCAAACTGGGAAGAAGGAAAAGATGCAATGCAACCAAATGCAAAAGGAACAGCTGAATATTTAGCTTCACATTAATTAATGAATTAGCGAGAAGGCACGACGAAACGATCTTATACTATCATGAGGTTGCTTCGTTTCTCTCGCAAAGACAAAACTAACAACTATAGCTATGCTACAAGAATTAGATCAAGATAATTTAAATGAAATCGTTTCAAACAACGAAACAGTAATTGTTCAGTATATGGCAACCTGGTGTGGTAACTGTCGTATTATGAAACCGAAATTTAAAAAATTGGCTTTAGAAAATGAATCTGTTATTTTTGTTTTGGTGGATGCTGAAAAATTTCCAGTATCTCGTAAAATGGCAACGGTAGATAACTTACCAACTTTCGCTACTTTTAAAAATGGAACTTTTGTAAATCAGACACAAACTAATAAGTTTGAAGTATTAAAAAATTTAGTAAACGAAGTGATTTAACTCTATGTCATTACGAGTGAAATGAAGTAATCTTTTAATTGATGAGATTGCTTCGCTGAGCTCGCAAAGACAAAAATACATAAATATGAAATTACCAATCATAAAACATTTGACCAATTTTATTGAAGAAAACG
>CAZIMW010000174.1:0-5451 GCA_964540425.1 uncultured Flavobacterium sp. | reverse complement strand
GATAATTAAGTGCTAAATTGTCGCAACTAAGCATAGCCAAATCGTTGTGTGCAATATGACCTAACATTGAAAATTAATTACTAAAATTAAACAACGGTACAAATGAAAAGCAAATTGAAAAAATCACTCAAAATCGGAATTCTACTCTTTGGGATTTCTGTAATCCTAACTAATTGTCAAAAAGATGACCAATCAGTTTTAGACGAATCTCAATTAGAACAAACCACACCTTTAGTATTAAATCAAAAAATACCATTTACGCAAACTCAACATTATAACAAGTTAGAGGAGAAAATAAATAAAGTAAAAGAAAAGGCAAGTAACTACAATTCCCAAAATCGAACAGAAAATGACGATATAGAAATACTTACAAATGAAGTTCTTTATATAACTTACGCAAGTACTCACACTTATTCCTTTAAAGTTTTAAGAGAACAACCACAAGCATTTATTGAAAATATTGTTCTTCATTATAATATTGAAACAGAAGACTATGATGAGTATTTAGTGCAATATCATGTGGCAGCTGAGGAGTTTGTCAATTTACATAATGGAAATTTATTACAAAATTCTGAAAATGTGACAATTATTGATTTAGAAAATGGTTTTTTCGATAATAACACTCAAGCAAAAGGCTGTAATATAGTTTGTAATACTATTTTCGTTGATTGTTCATCAGGCGCACACCATTCAGGAAATGTAGGTGATTGGGGAAGTTGTACTGCTAGCGAAAGTCCTTCTGCATATCAATCTTGTTCCTCCTTTTGTGACCAAGATAATGCTATTACTCCATCTGACGGTCCTTCTGGTGGCGGCGGCGGAGGAAATACTACGGTAGTTTTTAATCCGTTGCCAACTGAACCTTGTGATACAAATTCAACTGGTGGTATTGGTATTACAGGAAGTAATGGAGACTGTATTAGTTGGGCGGGAATGGAAGATGGTTTGCCATATAATTGGTGGAATGATGAAGATTTTATTATAAACTCAGGTCATTTTGATATTGATGATGAACGTCCAAACGCTCAAGAAGTTGCTCTTTTTGCATTATATCCTTCACAAGCTTTACTTCATATCGAAAATTCTATTACTGCATTAGAAAAGGCAGAAGAGCTTGTTGTTAATGGAACTCTTACGGGAATAGGAGATGGCAAAGCCGACGCCTTTAGACATGCTTTTTGGAATGCTCTAGGTACAGCAGAGTTTGGATCTGTAATAATGAGACTCTTTGCAGACGCGCACGAATGGGGAGAAAGTGGGTTATCGGTTACAATGGACTTCTATAATAATCACAAAGGAAGAGTTATTGGAGAAAATTATGCCTTTCTCACTAGTGAAGCTACAATTTCAGCAGCTATCTTACAAGCTGTTTTTGATGGGACTTTAAAATATATTAATAATTCTGGTGTTCTTGTGCCAACTAATCTATAAATTATGACCTCAATAATATTAAATTTAGTTTTTCTTTTTGGAATGATTTTTTTGTTTTTTTTTCTAATAAAAAAACAAATTAGAAAACTAAATTACTTTAGAGAAAAAAAAACCGCAACAAATATAGTTTCTGTATTATTTTCACTCACTCTTTATTCCATATTATCAATCACATTAGTTTTCTACATTACTAAGGTTACTCAAATAAAATTTGATAAATCAACATGGATAAACAAAATAAGTGAAAGACATAAAATGATTGATGATTTAATTCAATCGGACTATTTAATTGGCAAAGAAAAAGATTCATTAGAAAATATTTTGGGAAAGCCATTGAAAATTGATATTGAAAACAATATTGTAGAATATGAGTTGATTGGTCGTACATGGGCTGATTTTAGAATATTGAAATTAAAATTACACCTAAAAAATGATTTAGTATCTAAAGTTGAGTATTCAGAACAAAAATAAATTAATACTGCCTACAACACGGTATATAAAAAATAGCAGTTAAGAGCTAAATTCAAAGTTTTGCTCTTTTCTGCTATCTTTATTATAATCTAAAAACTAACAGTATTTCAATCTGCTACTTTTCATATACGGAGACGTTGTGGTTAATTTTGACCAAACCAAGAAACATTTTTACTAACTTTAAACGATTTTGTACTATGAAAAAACAACGACTAAAAAACTATTTGAAATTTGGAATATTTCTATTTGGCATAACCATTGCTATAAATAGCTGTCAGCAAGATGATTTTAAAATAGATGAATTTGCTGTAGAAAATGAAACGCCTTTTAGTATGAAAATAATATCAAACAATGAGATTAAAGAAAACTCTATTGTGTTTGAGCAATTAAAGAAGTTTTCAAAAAACACAATTAACAACAATGTTTTAGCTAGAGAAGTAGATAATTCAAATTATGGTTTTACTGTAAATACAGATTATTCAAAATTTGTAGAATCTAATGATGGTAGTTTACATTCCTACACATTTTTAATTGAAAGAGAAGAAGAAGGCAATGAAATATTAGAAAACCTTGTTTTAACTCTACAAACTGATGGCACATACAAAACTGAGGTTGTATCTTACGATTTTATTAATGATGATCAAGCAGTTATTAAAACCACACCATTAGAAAATTTTGATACTTCACAATATCTTAGTCGGATGGATTTCTCTTATTCCTGTACTACAACAGTTAGTTATACACTGTCTTTTAGTGCCGATTGTTCTTGTCAATATCTCGAAGTAATATCTGTTGACACAAATTGTACTGTACACTTCTATGGCGGAGGCGGAGGCACAAGTGGTGGTGGAAATAGTAGCGGTAGTGGTTGGAGCGGAACCATTTGGACTGGCGGTGGAGGTGGCGGTTCTTCTTCTGGAACTGGAACCGGAAATACTAATGGTAATACAGGAACAACAATTGCTACATCACCTTTTACCCAAAGCCATATAGATAGATTAACTACACAAACTAAAAATATTCAAGTAAAAGCTCGTATTCAACAAATGGAAGGAGATTTAGACACAGCTACAAAAGAACAAGGTAGTGAGTTTAGAAGAAATTCTAATGTTCCATTAGGTGGAGATTTATATTCTGAGTATCAAATACCAGCATCTCAAACCACTTTTAGTGGTACAAGATTCCCCAATGCTCTCTCTAATTCACAAGTTAGAGTGCATATGCACCACACAATAGCACTAATTCAGATGGTGCAAAATTAGCACCTGTTTTCAGTTTAGATGATGTGTTTGGTATGTCAGAATTCTATAAACAAGTTAAAGATGCTAATTCAGGCACGTTAAGTGGCAATAGAATTGACAATATTTCATCACTATTAGTTTCAAGACGTGGTCTATATGCCGTAAGAGTTAACAACGCTGATAAAGTTTTAGAATTTAATGACTATATCAGTAGCGATGCTACTAATAGTAAAAATCAAACTTACAAAGAATGGATAAATGAAGGTTTCATAAAAAAAGTAATTAAAAAAACAATACAACAATGTGGTAACTGTAGTGATGCTCAAGAAGAAGCATTATTTGAATTAAATTTTGTCAATTTCTTTAACCAATTAGATACAGGTCTTGGTCTATTCGTATCGTATGAAACCGACGATAACGGAGACTACATTTGGACTTCTTTAACAAACTAAAACATAACAAAATGAAAACATATATAAGTATATTTTTAATATTCAGTTTTTTAACAATAAAAGCACAAGAAATAATTGTACCTCTTGAGGATGAATTAACCTACGAGGATAATACTGAAACACCAATCTATTTTAAAGATGTTAATAACACTCTAAACAAGTTTACAGGGAATTGGGTGTTTGATGATGGTACTCATTATTTAAAAATATTTATTGTAAAAAATTCACACGAAGCATTAGGTTGGCCACCACACTATAATGACCCAAATTTTAATGACAACTTATCTATTACTTTAATTTATAAATTAAACGGTGTCGAAATTTACAACACAGAATCAGCTTCTTCTCAAGATGCCCATATTACTGGAAGTATTATTAACAACTCAAATGAAATAGAGTTTTATTACAGAGAACCAACTACAAGCTGTGAACGACATAAGAAGGCAGATTTATCTTTGGAATTTATTTCTGATGGCACTTTAGGACAAAACGGGAGTTTACCAAGTGGTACTCTAGAATGGAAAAGAGTAAATGGTCTTAGCCGTGTATCACCATTAAAAGAATGTCCAGATGGTAATACAATTGACACGTCTGAATTTGTTATACCAGCTGAATTAACTTTAGAACGTGAATAAAAACTAACCACAACCACGTATATAAAAAATAGCAGTTAAGAGCTAAGCTTTGAGTTTCTTTCTTTTCTGCTATCTTTGTTTCTAACTGAAAAATGGTACATAAATCTGCTACTTTTCATATACCATACCGTTGCCCACAATATGAAAAAACTGTTTGTAATAACATTTTTATTAATTTCAAACCTTTGTTTTAGTCAATTAAAATCAGTGATAATTGACAGCGAAACGAAAGAAAAAATACCTTATGTAAATATTTGGGTAGAAAACGAAAACATTGGAACAACTTCAAATGAAAAAGGAGAATTTGAATTAGAAATTGATAGCACAAAAATTATTCTTTTTTCTGCAATCGGATTTGAAACAAAAAAAATATCCTCTGATTTAATAAAAAAACACCTTGAATTAAAACCACTAACAACTGAATTAGATGAAGTAATTATTAGTTCTAAAAAATTAACTCAAGAATTAATAATTGGAAAATTTAAAAAGTCTAAAATCAACCATTATTTTGGTTGTGGAATAAAACCTTGGATTACTGCTCGATTCTTTAAATACAATGACAAATATGACAAAACACCATTTCTAAAAATAATAAGAATCTTAACAAATAGTGATGTAAAAAACTCCAAGTTTAATATCCGACTTTATAGTGTAAATGAAAATGGAGAGCCAGAGAATTATATTTATGACCAAAACATAATTGGAATAGCAAAAAAAGGAAAGAAGACAACTGAAATCGATATTTCTGAATTAAATATTGAATTTCCAGAAAAAGGCTTTTTTATTGCAATTGAATGGCTAATTATCGAAAATAATAAGTACGAATATAAATATACAATGGAAGGCTCAAGAAAAAAACTGGAAGGAATATCTTACGAACCTGCAATCGGAATTGTTCCTGCTGAAACTGACGAGAATAGTTGGATATTTAATCAAGGGAAATGGAGGAAAGGTTGGAAAAACGTTGGGGAAACTAAAAGATATAAAGAAAAATATAGTCTAATGGCAATTGAATTAACACTTACGAATTAAAAATACTGTGGGCAACACCGTATAAAATTAATTGCTTGGTACGAGCCTACTTACGAAAATCCTCACGGATTTCCTATTCGGTTTGTATTTACTAAATTTGGTGCTTAACCAACGCAACTAATCTTATACAAGACCGTTGCCCACAATACGAAAAACTGACTCAAACGGAAAATAACCGTGCGATAATTT
>CAZIMW010000173.1:0-5549 GCA_964540425.1 uncultured Flavobacterium sp. | reverse complement strand
TAAAAAAAAAAAAATTAACCCTTCAAATTCATTATTTTTTTTTTATTATAAAAAATAAATTATTTTTTTAAAAAAAAAAAAAACTCAAAAAAAAAAAAAAAAAAAAAAATGGAACCAAAAAAATTATATCTATTACTCGTACTTATTTTTATTGCTGCTTTTGGAGGAACTTATTTTCTATTAAAAAAAGAAAGCCCCGAAATCACAAAAAACAAAGTATCAATAAATTTACCTGTACAAGTTGAGGCTCAAAACGGGTATAAAAAAGCTTATTTTGCAAGTGGATGTTTTTGGTGTGTAGAGGCTATTTATGAAAGTGTAAAAGGCGTAAAAGAATCGATTTCAGGATATAGCGGAGGACATACAAAAAATCCAACATACGACGAAAGCAACACTGGAAAAACAGGTCATGCAGAAGCTGTTGAAGTAATCTATGACCCTACAATAATCAACTTCAAACAATTAGTTACTATTTATTTTGGCTCACAAAATGTTACCCAAGTAAATGGACAAGGAAACGATAGAGGATCACAATACCGTTCTATCATTTTCTATCAAAATGAAGAAGAAAAAAAGATAATCGAAACTAAAATCGAACAATTAAACAAACAATTAAAAGGTAAGAAAGTCGCAGCAGAAGTGATGCCTTTTCAAAAGTTTTGGATAGCAGAAGAATACCATCAAAACTATGAAAAATTACATTCTAATAATTCTTATATTCAAAATGTGTCTATCCCAAGATTAAAAAAGTTTCAGAAAAACTTTCCAGAATTATTAAAAAAAGATGATAAACATTAATCTCTTTGTTCAAAAGAGGAGAATGAACTACCTCGAGGCAGAGCCATAGAGGTATCAAGCGGAAAAAATTTTATTTTTAGTTTGATGAAAACCTCAGGTTTTCAAACTTTCCTTTTTGACCACCGAGGCAGAGCCTCGGGGAATTCTTTCGATTAAATTTACTCTAAATCTACTTTTTAACTTTTTTTTTATAGTGTAAATGAAGATACAAATCGGTTTTAATATCGCATTGACAATTCTCTTGACAAAGCGCATACTTAGTCACTCCTGCTCCATCTTTAATTTCATAAGCAATATTAACAAAAGTTTTAATAGTTCGATAGAAACTAATATAGTACTTGTTAAGAATATGTGGAAAACATATTTTTTGTTTTCATTATAAAATGATTTTTTTTTATAAATTTGAAAAACAACCTCACAAAGCAATAGTTTCTTGAAAACTACTGTTTATTTAGTATGAAGAATTTTTTAACAGCCTTTATTGTATTTATGGTTTGGTCCGTTTTTGGGCTTTGGATTTATTCTTGGTTATTGCCAGAAAATGCAACTGCAAAAACAGAAATTCATACCACTTCTTCCATTCCTGAAATATTAAATAAAGAAAAAGAAAGTCTTCCAAAAAATGACTCTTCAGAAATTATTAAATTCGATACAAATAAACAAGTAGTACTAGATACTTTAAGTACTACTATATCTAAAGTAAAAAGCATACAGCTAAAAGCTACTAATGCTAATGGTGATATTATTTTTATTTTTACTGAAGGGATTGGGATTTCAAAAAATAAAACGGCGGTTTTCATTCCTAAAAAATCAATTGACTATAAATATAAAATTAATACTTATCTTATAGAGCATCCAAATCAAGAAGTACATATCAACTCACTTTATAGTCCAACTGAAAGTGTTTCTATTCCAAATATGGGTATTAAAAGAGGGCTAGAAATTGAAAAACAATTAGTTAAAACTGGAGTTAATAAAGAAAGAATTGTAATCAAATCTATCATTAAAGATATTATTTTTAATAATGAAGAAAATTATAATTCTGCAATTTATTTTTCATTTAAAGAACTTGATCTTAAACGCATAGAGGAAATAAGAAATAGCATTCCTAATTCAAGAATTGTATATCCAAAGTTTACAGGTTCGGGCATTTCAGTAAATAATGATTTAAAAATATTATTGAGCGAGTTAATTGTTTATTTTAGCGAGAACCCTGATAGTGCAATAATCATCGTTGGGCATACTGATAATATTGGCAATAGTAACGATAATTATAATCTCGGACTTAAATATGCATGACAAGTACGATGGTATTTAGTTTCTAAAGGAGATTTAAAAAGATCTCAAATAAAAGCTATATCTAAAAGAGAATCAAAACCAATTGAAAGTAATTATTCGAAAAAAGGCAGAACTGCAAACAGAAGAATAGAAGTTATTTATTAAATATGATCCTACCAATTTCTATAATTGATTTATTACAACCACAATATGTGGGCATATTTTTATTAATGCTTAGCACCTTTTTAATTGGTTATTTTTCATCCTTACTAATGGGAAAAAGCAGAAATAAAGCCACTATTAAAAAACTAAAAAAGAAAATAAATAACTTAAAGGCTCAACATAATACTGCTGTTAAAAATAATAGCATCAACGATATTGAGACTATTTTCACCGAAATAAAACCCAAAATATTAAAAATAGTTCACGAAGCGCAAGAAAAATTTGAAGAAGTAAAAATCAGTAAACAAGAAATAGCTGAAAGAACAAAAACTAGTTTCGTAACATATACTAAATCTAAACCAAAACTTAACTTTGAAAACTTTGGGGAAGCTACAAAATCTAATAGTGACGATCTTACCAAATTAAATGGAATTGGTCCTTACATAGAGCAACGTCTTAATGATATTGGTATTTATAACTACGACCAAATTAGCCGTTTAACTCCAAATGATATTCGAAAAATTACTGAACTAATCGATTTCTTTCCTGAAAGAATAGAATGTGATAATTGGGTTGGTCAAGCCTATGCATTATTAGTACATTAACAACAAAACATTTATGAAATTAGCAACACTCGACTGGGTATTAATTATTTCTTTTTTTACTATAGTTCTTGCCATTGGAATCATCGTTTCAAAAAAATCGGGTAAAAACACTTCCGAATACTTCTTATCCAACCGCAGTATGCCTTGGTGGTTGCTAGGATTTTCGATGGTTGCTACTACTTTTTCTACAGACACACCCAATTTAGTCACCGATATTGTTCGTAATAATGGCGTATCAGGAAACTGGGTTTGGTGGGCTTTTTTGCTTACAGGATTATTAACAGTTTTTGTCTATGCGAAACTCTGGCGAAAATCGAATGTAAGTACCGATATGGAATTTTATGACCTTCGTTACGGTGGTAAACCTGCTCATTTTCTTAGAGGATTTAGATCGGTATATCTTGGTGTAGTTTTTAATATTATGGCAATGGCAGCTGTAACCTTAGCAGCAATTAAAATTGGTCAAGTAATGCTAGGACTCTCTCCTGTTGAAACGGTTTTAATCGCAGGAACCATTACCGTAATATTTAGTGCTTTAGGGGGATTTAGAGGCGTTGTTTATACTGACTTTGTGTTGTTTTTTGTTGCGATAGCAGGAGCAGTTGGTGCTGCATATTATTTAGTTAATATTCCTGAAGTTGGTGGATTGGAGAAACTATTTCAAAATGAGAATGTAGCAGGAAAACTAAATATTTTTCCAGACTTTTCAGATACCGAAGCCTTGATTGGTATTTTTATAATTCCGTTGGCAGTACAATGGTGGAGCGCTTGGTATCCTGGTGCAGAACCTGGAGGTGGCGGCTATATTGCCCAACGTATGTTGGCTGCAAAAAATGAAAATCACGCGATTGGTGCTACTTTCTTTTTTAATATCATGCATTATGCTTTGCGACCTTGGCCATGGATATTGGTGGCTTTGGCTTCGTTGGTAATATATCCAGATTTGGCTAGTATTCAAGAGGCGTTTCCGAATGTGGATGAAAGTAAATTAGGTCACGATTTAGCCTACTCTGCAATGCTTACCAAATTACCTGCTGGTCTTTTAGGCTTGGTATTGGCTTCTTTGGGAGCGGCTTATATGTCAACAATTTCCACACATTTAAATTGGGGTTCGTCTTATATTGTAAACGACTTTTACAAACAACAAATTAATAAAAGTGCTTCGGAAAAAGAATTGGTAAACGTTGGAAGACTGTCAACAGTAGTTTTGATGTTTTTTAGTGCTTTACTTGCTTTAACTCTTACCAACGCACTTCAGTTATTTGAAATAATTTTAATGTTTGGTGCAGGTACAGGATTAATTTTTATACTTCGTTGGTTTTGGTGGCGTATCAATGCTTGGAGCGAAATCTCTGCGATGTTTGCTTCTGGTGTTATTTCAATCTTACTGAATTTCACTTCATTAAAAACAATATTATTCGACCATAAAATTGATGGAGGAATTGTTGTAGATGGCGTATTCCCTGCTTGGGCTAAATTTCCGTTGGTGGTATTAATAACAACAATTGTTTGGGTATTGGTCACTTTTTTAACCAAACCTGAAACCAATGAAACGCTTCGGAATTTCTACAAACAAACCATGCCTGGTGGCCCAGGTTGGAAAAATGTAATAAATTCATTCACTGATAAAGATTTTATAGAAAAAGAAAACAACAAAGAATGGTCGGTTCCTTCGGGGATTTTAGCGATGGTTTTGGGTTGTATTATGGTATATAGTATCATGTTTGCTACTGGAAATGTTCTCTACGGAAACTATCAATTAGCAGCAGGACTCCTTGTTGTAATCGTCGTTTCAGCTTTTTTATTAATTCGCCTTTGGAAAACTAATAAAATTTCACCTTTGGATTAATTCTGAAAAATTAAAACGCACAACTTATAGCTAGTGGATCTTGCAATTCTAAATTAGTTGCAAAATTGAGACCTACTAGGTTTTAAAAACCTAGTAGGTCTTTAAAAATATTAAAACAACTCTAATTACTGACTAGATTTTTTTTTATTTCTTTCGCAGTGACCACCGAATTAAACGATTAGTAGCAATGTTGTGAATTGCTTTCAATCCCGAGACTTCGGGAGTATTTTTACTTAGCATTCGCAGTAATGATAAAATCCTGTTGCAACCAATTCAAGTTGTGAATTGCTTTCAAAATTGTATTTTTACTTAGCATTCGCAGTATATCAAGCCTTAAAATATTGACATGCTGCGAGTTAAGTATTACCTTAGAATTCAAAAAAATAGGTTGTTATTAAAACTAATCTTGTTGATAACTAGATTTTTTTAATTCTATAAGACCTACTAGGTTTTGAAAACCTAGTAGGTCTTTTTAAATAAATTCTCTAAAATAATTCTAACTGTTGGTTAGGCTTTTCCAATTCTGTGGGTTTTTGTCCATAAAAGAGCTGCATCATACCAAATTGCTTATCAGTTACTTGCATAACACCTACTTTACCATATTCAGGTAAGCTGAGTTTTACACGTTTTATATGCACTTCCATATTTTCTCTACTTGCACAAAACCGCATATAAATAGAAAACTGAAACATGGTAAATCCATCATCCAACAAGTTTTTTCGAAAACGTGATGCCGCTTTTCTGTCTTTTTTTGTTTCTGTTGGTAAGTCAAAAAATACAAGAACCCACATACTTCTATATTGATTTAATCGTGTAAAATGTTTACTGCTCATTTTATTCTCAACTGCGCCTGCCTT
>CAZIMW010000172.1:0-5556 GCA_964540425.1 uncultured Flavobacterium sp. | reverse complement strand
TTTTCTGAAAGAAGGAAATTGCAGTAGAATCTTGTTGTAACTCTTTTATTAATCCTCTTTGGTAAGTTAAATTTGGGTTGCTTGGATTTTCAATTGAAAGGGCATAAAAAACACTATCAGCTTCTTTTAAATTGGCAGTTTTAAAAAGCAGTTTTGCATAATTGTATGTTGCCTTAGTTGCTTTTGAGTTGGTTGAAGTTATTTTTTTATAATATTGAATTGCCCTCGGATTATTGCCGATTGCCTCATAACTTTTTGCAAGTTTAAAGTTGATACTTTCATTTTCTGAAAGCTGATTATAATAGTTAATCGCCTTACTATAATCACCTAAATTATACAAACTGTCGGCAACTTTTAAAGCCGAAGTATTTTGTGCTTCGGCTTTGATTATTGTAAAAATTGCAATTATTAAAACTAATTTATTCTTCAATTTTAAATAGTATTGGAAGTGAATATAAAACCGCTACAGTTTTTCCATCTTGTTCTCCAGGTTTCATTTTTGGTAATTTATTAATTACACGCATTGCTTCTAACTCTAATGTAGGATGTGGTGCTCTTGCTCTAACATTAGTTACATTCCCATTTTTGTTAATTTTAAACTGAACTGAAATTCGATGTTTCCCAACTAATCCTAAATTTTTTGTTGTTTCTATATTAAATTCTTTCTGAACAAATTTCATAATTTTTTCAGACATACATTTTTTAAGCTCCTCATTAACAGTTCCTGTACAATCAGGATAAATTGGTACTCTGTCTATAGTTGCGAAAGGAACTGCTCTATTAGTATTTGACTCAGTTTCTTGATGCATCGTAATATTACTTCCAGATTTTGAAATAATAGCCATCAATTCTTTTACTTCTGAGTCTGATAATTTTTTATTTTCTAAAAGACCTTTTAACTCCGTGATTTTTTCTGAAACAGAGCTTGTTTGTACTGTTTCGGGTTCTTTTACACAAGAAGTGTAGGTTAACATCACTCCAATAATTGGAAGTAATAATAAATACTTAAATTTTGCGATTCTGTTTGATTTTGATTTTTGTAACATAATAATTCGTTTTTTGATTAATGAATGATTGAAAAATGTATTGATGAATGAAATTGATTCCGTATTAAAAACTTGCGAAAGCAATCCTTGATAATAAGCTTTTTTACCTTTTTCTGAAGCTGCTTTTTCGTCTGCAATATATTCTTGAAGTAATGTCATTTTATTCTGAAACACATACACCAAAGGATTGAACCAACAAATAATTTTTATGGCTTCAAAAAATAGTAAGTCGAAAGAATGTCGTTCTTCTATATGAATTTTTTCGTGAAGTAATATGGTTTCTTTTTGTTCCTCGGAAAGGGATTCTCCTAAAAATATAGTATTTAAAAATGAAAAGGAAGCGTCTGTTTTTGGCAAACTAACAATTGTTGTTTTATTAATTTTTGTGATAGACCCAGTCCGTTTTAATTGATAGATTTTATATAATTTGAATAAAAAAAAACCTAAGCTCACCAACATTCCAGTTATCCAAATTAGTTGAATTATCGTTCCCGCACTAATTCCTGATGTTCCGAAAACAGTCACTTCATCTAAAATAATTGTAGCCATTCCATTACTAGAACTTGTTCCTAAAATCACTGCTGGTAATTGAACAACATATTCTGAGGGAATGTTATTCCGAATAAAATCGACTTTTATTAATGGTAACACAAAACTTAAAATAGGAGTAAGAATTAAATACACTCGGTTCCAATTAAAGTACAACTCCTTTTTCAGAAACAAATCGTACACTACTAAAAACAGTAGCTGGAAAGCGATTATTTGTAAGACATAATGTATCATTCTTTCTCCTTTTTGTTAATCTCTTGCAAAATTGATTCCAATTCAGAAACACTGATATCGTTTTTCTTCATAAAGAAAGAAACCATACTTTTAAAAGAACCCTGAAAATATCCATCTTTTAATTTCTGAATGGAGCTGTTACTGTATGCTTCCTTGCTTATAATTGGAAAATAGATATGTCCTCTTCCTTGTTTTCTGTAGCTTACAAATCCTTTACTTTCCAAAATCCGAACTATAGTCGAAACCGTATTATTAGCAGGTTTTGGATCTGGAAATTCTTCTACGATTGCAGCAACGTTTGCTTCTTCTAGTTTCCATAGAATTTGCATAATGTCTTCTTCTGCTTTTGTTAGTTGTTTCATAACATGCCCGTGAAAACGGGTATCTTTTTAATTAGTTATTTTTACCTGCAAGGTTTTAAAAACCTTGCAGGAGTATTGTTTTTATTCCCTTTGACTGTACTTCGGCTCCGCTCAGTGACCATTTTTGAAAAACGTTTGTAATAATTTTATGAGTCCCTTCAACTGCGCTCAGGGTGACAAATCGATTGAATTTTGACTCAAACGATTTGTCAAATATAACTAAATAATTAGTTTAAACTAATTATTTAGTTATAAGGTTTTTTTAATAAGGAAAAATTAAACGAGTTGGACTTGATTAGCATTTCTTTATATTAGCTCTTTAATTAATAAAGTTACCTGCTTTCACAGGTAAATTATGGATTTACTTTTAGTTATATTAGGATTAATTTTATGTGTCGTTGGTGTTATTGGAAGCGTTTTACCAGTGCTCCCTGGTCCACCAATTGGTTGGTTAGGATTGCTGCTTTTAGAATTAACCGAAGCAATAGATACCAATTATTGGTTTCTAGGAATCACTTTTGTAATTGCTTTTGGAATGTTTGTTCTTGATTATATGATGCCAGCTATTAGCACTAAAAAGTTCGGAGGAAGTAAAGCTGGAGCTTACGGTGCTATTATTGGGTTGATTGTAGGATTGTTGGCTCCAATTCCTTTTGGATTTTTAATCGGTCCTTTTGTTGGGGCTTTTATTGGAGAACTCGTATTTAATAAAACCGAAGGCAAACAAGCATTAAAAGCAGCCTTCGGTTCTTTTCTTGGATTTTTAGCTTCAACCTTTATGAAACTTTTGATTTCGTTTATCTTCTTAGGTTTCTTTATTTGGGATGTGATTGCTAATTGGAATAGTTTTACTCTTTAATAAACTTTTTAGTAATTGTTTTACCATTAACAGATAGTCTAATAAAATAAAGTCCCGTTGCTAATTCAGATACATCAATTTTATTTTTATGGGGAATGTTTTTTAATACAATTCCTTGGAGGTTGATAATTGCTATTTCTTCAATAATTGACCCATTTGCATCAATATTTATTATACTCTTGGTTGGGTTGGGATATATTGTAATCTTATTAATTTTATTGTCGTTAATTGATAAATCTTCAACTACAGTAGTTGTCACGATATTGGTTACAATAGGTGGATTATAGTCAAAATATATATTGGCATTGTTAGACATGGAATCCCCAATGTCAACTGTACTCTTTGGCTTTATTTTGTAAGAGACAAATCCACGAGAATTTTGTTCATCCATATCACTACTTGGTAAATAGATTGCATCAAAGAAAAATGTCACCAGATTTCCATTAATAATTTCTACTCTGTTAGAGTGACTTGAACTTTCTAATTGGAATGTATTCCATTCTAAATTAGTATCTAATTCATTTGAAATACGAACAAATGTTGCATAATAATTACCTGTATTCTGAAACCGAATTATGTAATGTAAATAATCATCTATTTCCTCCGCAAATATTTCTTCCCCTTCTAATACTTGAATATCATTAGGATCATAAGATCCGACGACAACTTGATCTAATGAAAAAGTATTATCTTCTTCTGTATTATCTCCAGCAATTGGTGTTACGGTGGATGTAAAAGTTAAAATATCATCAATATTTACTTCAGGAGGAGGAAATACATTAAATACAATTGTAATACCCCTAGTTTCAAAAGGGTTTAAAGCGTCATAATTAAAGGTTAATGAATTTGATGTTTGTGTAGAAACAGTTTCAGTTGAACTAATAAAATCTAATTTTTCTTCATCAAACTCAAAGTTAACAGAACCACTTAAAATTGTTGGACCTACATTTTGAAAAACTAATAAATATGATACCTGAAAACCTGGTCTAGCATCCATTAAAGGGTAAATAGCTACATTTAAATCATTAATGCCAAATATAGTTTCTAAACAAAAATCACCTATTTCTGTAGTTCCAATACCAACAAAATCAAAATCATGAGAAGTAGGGTTTGATGTATAATAATCTAAAAGAGGAGAGTTTAGGCTAACATTATAAAACCCTTCATTAGGGTATAATTGGTAATATCCACTACTTAATGAAAACGTAGCGATAGTCTCAGAACCATTATCTGCTAAAACCATCATATTAGGAACCTCTAAATCTAAAGCATCACAACCATTTACGTCAGAATCTACAGTTATTGTCCCTATTATTTTATTACTTACTAATCCTACATTTTCATACCAAGCTACATCTATTGCACCGGGAGAAGAAGTTGCAATTATATCAATTTTCCCATCAGCATTTATATCTACAGCTTCAATATCTCTTATATTAAACAGCTCATTTTGTATTAATTGAGCTGCACTAAAATCACCTAAACCATTTACATTTTCATACCATAAAATATCATCAGTTTCATTAGATTGAGACACAATGTCAATATTCCCATCTCCATTAATGTCAGCAGCCAATACTTTATAACTACTATTTTCACTAAACCCTACAACTATGTTTGGAACAAATGTTCCTAATCCATCAATATTTTCATACCATAAAATATTATAATCATTATCTGATGATATAATAATATCAATATCATTATCATTATCAAAATCTGCGTAATCAACTGAAGTAATGTAATTTATTGAAGAAAAAACATTAGAAGTTCCAAAGGTACCTTGCCCATCTAAATTTTCATACCAATATGCATTTCCATTATAATAATCACCTCCTACAATATCCAGATCATTATCTCCATCTATATCACAAATTGTAACTGTAGTTAAATCTTCTGTTTCAGAAATAATATGTTTTGTAAAATCTCCCAATCCATTATTCTCATACCAAATAAGATTTTGAACCACTCCTGGTGGTGCAATCCTTCCACAAACAAGGATTAAGTCAATATCACCATCACCATCAATGTCACTAGGATAAACTTCTCGGGGAAATTCAAAATCATCATCAATTATAATTTTCGATTCAAACAATCCTTCACCATTACTATTCTTTTGCCAAAATAAGTGTTTTACAAATTGCATAGAAATCGCAATAATATCCATATCGCCATCACCATCTAAATCTGCAGATATTAATGATCTTGAATCTCTGGCATCATCATTAATTATATTTTGAGTTCCAAAAGTGCCAACTCCATCTAAATTCTCAATCCAATAAATATTATCAAAATTAGCTAAATTTTCAGATGTAATCAAATCCATATCACCATCTCCGTCTATATCACTAAAGTTAACCTCACCAATACCTCCAGTACTTCCAGTGACTTCATGTTCCAAAAAATCAATTTGAGCATTACTAATTGTAAAAGCAAATAATGCCACGAGGAGAATGTATAGTTTTTTCATAAGTTAAACTTTAGAGGGATCAGTCTCAAAACTTGT
>CAZIMW010000171.1:2240-5566 GCA_964540425.1 uncultured Flavobacterium sp. | reverse complement strand
TAGTTAATTCTGGCCAATGTAGAGCTAATCGGTATTTTCCGTGAAGCATAGTAGCTTCTTTACCTTGTAAGATTATTTCGTAGGGCAATGCAGCTACGTGTGTTTCTCCTATTATAGGTAGGAAGTATGATTCTCCTTCTTCTTTATCTTCTAACCCTATTCCAAATACAGCAACTTTTTCTGAAGGAAATTTTAACGTATATACCAATTTTGTATTACCTTTTTTAGCTGCTAGATTTTTTTCAATAACTCTCACTCCTTCTTCAAATGAAGAAAATTCTTTTAACTCAATAGGGTCAGAAAAATAAGGCATCATAATCTTATAATTATAGTCACCTAAATCTTCTGCCTCAATAGTTCCTCCAAATGATGTAAAATCACTGCCAATTGAAGAAAATGCAGATTTCACATTCTTATTAAACTTTTCAAAATTACTTTTATATGTTTTATAATTATCTCCCAGATAAGCTCTTAATATGAAGTCTGGATTGGTGTAAGACATCGTTACTTTTCCGTTTGCAGCAACCAAACCAACTTTAAAAACAGCAGCTAATGCACCCCTATCTTTTATTTTAATTACTGTATTTTTCAATTCATTTTGTGTAAAAGCGATTACTTTTAAATTGCTTTTTCTGGAAGGATTATAATTTCCTAAAACAGTAAAACCATTGTTCTCTAAAACAGCAATAATGTTTTCTGAAGCTTTCTGAATACTTTCAAAAGTTTCACCAATTTTAATATAAGGAGCTAACTCTTGTGCTACAGAATTTGTAGTAAATACAAGAATAATTAAAGTACTAACTAATAAATTTCTCATCGTATTTATGTTTAATTTCTACAAAAATAATTACTATTAATACCTGGATAAATGATATAAATCATAGAATGACAATTATTTGCATTCTAATTTTGAGAAGATTTAAGGAAATTCATTTATTAATTAACCTTTATACAAAAAGCAATGAGAACTTTAAACAGTAATCGATTGACAGAAACCCAAAGAAAAACTAAAATTTTTATTTGGAACACTAAAAGACGCTTTAGAACTTTGAGTACTCCTTAAAATTGAAAGCCACGAATTTAATAAAATCCGTGGCTTTTAAAATTTTTATTACTTGTTATTATTTTATTCTTCAATTACTTTTAAAACGAGTTTTCCTAATTTATCTCCTGAAAATAATCGCAAAAAAGTATCGTAAAAATTTTCAATACCTTCATAAATATCTTCTCTGCTTTGTAGTTTTCCTTGCAGCATCCACATTCCCATTTCTTGAGCAGCAGTATTGTAATCTTTTGCGTAATCTAGTACTACCATTCCTTGCATTGTGGCTCTATTTACCAATAAAGATAAATAATTTTTTGGACCAATAATATCTTCTGTGTTATTATATTGCGAGATAGCTCCACAAATAACCACCCTTGCATTTAATCGCAATTTATTAAGTGCTGCATCTAAAATTTCTCCTCCAACATTATCAAAATACACATCGATTCCTTTGGGACATTTTTCATTTAAAGCATCCATTAAATCTTCCGATTTATAATCAATAGCAGCATCAAAACCTAGTTCATTTAAAATATAGTCAAATTTTTCTTTTCCACCAGCAATTCCAATAACCGTGCATCCTTTAATTTTAGCAATTTGCCCCACAATACTTCCTACAGCTCCAGCAGCTCCAGAAACCAAAACAATGTCACCTTCTTTAATTTTTCCTACTTGCTGAATTCCAAAATAAGCGGTCATTCCTGGCATTCCTAAAGCTCCTAAATATTTAGGCATAGGCACTAATGTATCATCTACTTTATAACAATTTTCACCATTAGTTGTCAGGTATTGTTGGACTCCACCCCAATTTACAATACAATCACCCACTTTAAAGTCTGGATGATTATTTTCTTTAATTACTTTACCGATGCTTCCTGCTCGCATTACTTCTCCAATTTCAACTGGAGGTATATACGATTTGCGATCCATCATCCAACCACGCATAGCAGGGTCTAATGAAATGTAATGAGTTTTTATAAGAACCTCGCCTTCTTTTGGTTCTATAATAGGATTTGTTTCAAGTTTCCAAGTATCTTCTTTTGGTAATCCTTCTGGGCGTTTAACTAATATTAATTGCTTGTTCATTTTTGAAAATTTTATGGGTTGAATATACCACAATTTGTAGTTGTTTTTATTAAAATATATTTCCTTAAAAGCTAATTTTTCGTAAATTTACACTTATTGAAAAGTATCAAGAAATAGAGAAGCTGAAATAGATTTACAAAAAAAAATAACATTCAAATAAAACGTTTGAAACGTGCTAATTTTGAAGGTTTTGTACTCGCAAAAATTATGATCAAAAATCAATCATGGAAAATCTATATCGATGATGAATATGGAGATTGCAGCAAAGACAAACCGCTGGTAGTATTATATTTAATGTTGTTTTCTTTAGATGTATATCGCGATAGTTTGGATTATTTAGATTGGTGCAATCAAAACAAAATAAACGGCTCCGATTTAAAATGGTTAACCTATTATAAATCACTCGAAAAAACTTATTTTGAGCTGAAACAAATTTTAGGGGATTTGGATCCTTGTATCGACTCATTTGACTATCAAATTAGGAATGGAGTTATTGATGCTTTATTTGCTTCAGAAGTTTAATTCAAGAAATAAAAGAAAAATATAGAGAATAACCCTAATATTATTTACACCAATTAATACCAAACCTTTACCCTAAATTAATTAAAAAAACAGAACCTATGCAAACATTCAAAAAAATAATCAAGTTCTTTCTTATTATAATAGTTGTGATTGCTATCGCTGGTTTTTGGTATTACAATCATTTAAAACCCCGTTATTCTGGTGAAGTTTCATTAGCAAATATTGAAAATGAAACCACTGTATATTATGATGATTATGGTATTCCGCACATCTATGCAGAAAACAGATTGGATGCAACTACAACTCTGGGCTATGTTCATGCACAAGATCGTTTATGGCAAATGGAATTAATGCGAAGAATTTCTCCGGGCCGTCTTTCAGAATTATTTGGAAAAGAATTAATCGAAAACGATACTTTTTTTGCTTCTTTAGGAATTGATGAGGCTGCAGAAATTTCCATAAATAAGCTCGATAAAAACAGCGAAGTCTATCAAATTATGGCTGCCTATTTAAAAGGGATAAATCAATTTGTAGATGAAGGCCCAACTCCTATAGAATATACCCTTATTGGTCTTGAAAAAAAACATTTTGTAATCAAAGACATTTATAATATTATGGGTTATTTGTCTTTTAGTTTTGCAATGGCACATAAAACAGATCCTTTATTGAGTGC
>CAZIMW010000171.1:0-2228 GCA_964540425.1 uncultured Flavobacterium sp. | reverse complement strand
CAGTTCAGTTAAAATTAGGAGACGAATATATCAAAGAATTAGATGTTTCTATAAGCCCTGAAACGCTTTATATAAAAAATTCAAAAAAAGAGGTCGAAAGTTATGTAACCATGCTTTCAAGAATTAATACGATTATGGAAACCAATCCTATTCCTCCTTTTATTGGTTCGAATAGTTGGGTTATTTCCGAAGATAAAACATCCAACGGAAAAGTAATTTTTGCAAACGATCCTCATATTGGCTTTGCACAACCTTCCGTTTGGTTTGAAGCACATTTGGTGACTCCCGACTATGAAATGTATGGGTATCATATGGCGGGAATTCCTTTTGCAATGCTGGGTCATAACAGAAATTTTGCCTACGGAATTACCATGTTTGAGAATGATGACATAGAACTATACCGAGAGGAAAATCATCCCACAGATAACAACAAATACAAAACTCCAAATGGGTATGAAACCTATAAAACGGTTACAAAGACTATTAAAGTAAAAGATGGAGAAGATGTTACTTTTAAATTAAAAAGCTCACGTCACGGTCCAATAATCAACAATACATTTAAAGGAATTACTGAAGATAATCCTATTGCAATGTCTTGGATCTACACTCAATTAGATAACGAAATGCCTTTTGTGTTTTATTTATTGTCCACTGCAAATAGTATGGAGGATTTTAAAAAAGGTGCTTCTTTGCTTCACGCTCCTGGTTTAAATTTAATGTATGGAGATTCTAAAGGAAATATTGCTTGGTACGCTTCGGCAAAACTATATAAATATAAGGATCACGTAAACACCAAATTTATTTTAGACGGTGCTTCTGGAGAAGATGATATTGTAAGTTATTTGGATTTTTCAGAAAACCCAATGGCAGAAAACCCAGAATGGAATTACGTGTATTCAGCAAACAATCAGCCCGATAGTATCGCAGGAATGTTATATCCTGGATATTACCTTTCAGAAGATAGAGCCAAACGAATTACACGTCTTTTAGAACCTAAAAACAATTGGAGCAAATCATCGGTAAGTGCTATGATAAATGACGTAACTTCGTCTGTGGCTCCCGAAATCATTAAAGAATTGACAAATAAAATCAACTATAATTCATATAGTAAAAACGAACAACGTGCTATAGACGTGTTACAGCTTTGGGACGGATCTCACACATTAGATGCCGTTGCTCCTACTATTTATAATAAGTTTATTTATTTGTATATGAAAAATACTTTTCAAGATGAAATGGGAAAAGAATTATATGCACAGTTTGAAGAAACACATTTAATGAAACGTCAAATTGCATTACAAATTCATAAAGAAACATCTGTTTGGTGGGACGATATTTCAACTACTGAAATAATTGAAACTAAGAAAGATATATTATCTAAAACTTTAAAAGAAGCCGTTGCTTCTTTAGAGGTGCAGTTAGGAGAAGATATGAATCATTGGACCTGGAATAAAGTACATATTTTAGAACATCATCATCCTATAGGAAAAATAGAAGCTTTACGAGAGTTTTTTAATGTGGGTCCATTTCCAATTAATGGAGGTTCTGAAGTAATTAATAACCTTGATTATAATAGAGATAGTACCGGAATTTATAATGTTGATTCGGGTCCTTCTACCAGAAGAGTAATTGACTTTAGTGATATTGAAAATAGTTTAAGTATCAACCCAACTGGTCAATCTGGTAATCCTTTAAGTGAACATTACCGTGATCAAGCTGAAATGTATAATAAAGGCGAATTCAGAAAAACTATGATGAATAAGGAAGAAATTATTAAAGTCTCAACAAAAGTAATTTTCAAACCAAAAGATTAATAATACATTACAGCTAAATTACATTATTCGTAATTAAACAATGATGTCAACTGTTAATATTGTGTTATATTTAGTTTTGCTTAAGTTTTTATGTTAATTTTGTAACGAATTTAAAAATAATTCGTCTAACGATAAAACAATAAATATATAAAGTTATGAGAACATTAAATAGCAATAAATTAACCGACAGAACAAAGGCTTCCAAGTCTTTTAATTGGAATAACAAAAGACGATTTAATAAGCTAAGTACTTATTAAATTTTAATTTTATTAATACAAGTTAAGCTCCTTATAATCAGATTATAAGGAGCTTTTTAATTTAATGTTTTTGGTAAGTCTATTTCAAAAAAAAGCTGAACAATAATTATATTGTTCAGCTTTCAATAAATTTAATACTTGATATTAATCTTTTATA
>CAZIMW010000170.1:0-5583 GCA_964540425.1 uncultured Flavobacterium sp. | reverse complement strand
AATGCTTTTGAGGATAATTATTTTTTGCCTAATTTGGGTGAATAGTTACTTTTGAAGAAAATTTAATGCGTCATTTTTTGCTGTTACGTCCATATTTCGATTATATGAGCGACGTACTTACTACCGATCTTAATGGAGAATCTTTGCTCTAGTGTTTAAGTATAAAAAGACCTCACAGATTTTTGTTTTTTCCAAAGTTTTTTAGCAAAGGTGAAAAACCTGTGAGGTCTAGATTAATAAATTAATCTCTCTAAGGTAATGACAGAAAAATTAACTCTTTTTCAAAAACTCTTTTTTACTTTTAATAGTAGGAAGTGCAATTTCATTCTTTTCTAAAAAGGAATAAAACTTCTTTACTTCTTTGTTTTTAATAGTTTGGTATTTTGCTTTTGCTTCGGTAAGTTCTTCAGAAATTAATTCGAAATTAGCTTTTCTTGAAGGAGAAACTTTTCCGTAGTTCCCAGCAACACCACTATATAAATCACTTAATTTTTCTCTTAACTCTGGATCTGCTGTTGCAACATAACTATCACCTGTGGTAACTACTAATGTTTTTAATAAATCGTTTAAAGCATCGTAGACTTTTTGAGCAGTTTTCTTTCCTTTAGGATACTCTTTTATCACTTGTTGTGCTTTGTCCATCGTTTCGTTCATTTCATATACCATATATGCTAAATCTTCCACCATATTAAAAAGCGTTTGAGTTAATGCTTCTTGCTCTTTTCTTTCTGCTAAAGTGGTTGCAGATTTTTCATCGTATTTTACTTCTAAGATATGCTCGTAGGTTTTCTTTCCTTTGGTCATTATAATTTTATATTTTCCAGCAGGAACACGAGGAGAGGTGAAACCACCATATGAAAGGGTTTTTCCTTGTGCCATTTTTGGAGTTCTGGTATTAAAACTCCAAGTAATAATGTTTATTCCTTTGGATTTACCTGGTGATAAATTGGTAATTTTATTACCATTCATATCTTGTACTTCCGTCTTCATTTTTCCGAAGGTATGACGCTTTTTTAAGTAATAAACAATACGTGCGGACTTGCTTTTGTTTTGACCAACAAATTGAGTTTCAGTTCCAAAATTCCCAGAAAAACCACTTTCTTCTTGCATTACAAATGGTTTTGTTTTAAAGAAATGAACATCTTTTGCTAGCACTCCTTGACTTAATTCACGCAAGGGACTTATATCGTCAATGATAATAACGCCACGACCGTGAGTACCCATTACTAAATCGTTGGTTGCTTTCTGAAGGTCAATAAAATGAACTGCAGTTGCTGGCATGTTATTTTCAAAACGATTCCAGTTTTTTCCGCCATCGATGGTTATAAATAACCCAAATTCAGTTCCTATAAAAAGTAAGTTTTCTGATACATAATCTTCTTGAATATTTCTGACAAAACCAATAATGTCATCGGTAATTATATTCGTCCAAGTTTTTCCGAAGTCAGTTGTTTTTAAGGTATAAGGCTTCATGTCGCCTGTTGTATGTCCTTCAAAAACAGCATAAGCAGTTCCTTTTCCGTGAACACTTGCTTCAATATGACCAACCCAAGTATTTGCTGGGATTCCTACTAAATTATCGGTAACATTCTCCCAATTCTTTCCGCCGTTTCTTGTGATTTGAACATTTCCATCATCGGTTCCAACCCATAGTATATCTTTGTCTAAAGGTGATTCTGCAATGGTGAAAATAGTGGTGTGCATTTCGGCTCCACTATTATCGATTGATAAACCTCCAGATTTAGATTGATCTTGTTTTGATTTGTCATTGGTCGTTAAATCTGGCGAAATTATGTCCCAAGTTTCTCCCATATCATCCGAACGATGCACAAACTGACTTCCCATATAAAAACGGTCAGGAACAAAAGCACTAATTGCCATTGGCGGATTCCAGTTAAAACGTAGATCTGGATCTCCTTTACTTTTCATTGGTTGAATGGTTCTCGTTCTATTATTCTCGACATCGTAACGCCAAACATTTTGAGCTCCTTGCATTTCGGAATAAATAATATTTTTTGTTGGGTGACGTAATACTCTGTATCCATCACCATAACCAACACTATTCCAGTCACGAGCATTTACACCGCCTGGAGAAGAAGAAGGTCCGTACCAAGAGCCATTATCTTGTAAACCTCCATAAACATTGTAAGGCGTTTCATTATCTACACTAATATGGTAGAATTGTGAAAGAGGAAGATTTTCAGCAATTTCAAAGGTAGAACCACCATCCCAAGAACGGTAAAATCCACCGTCGGTTCCTGTGTAGATTATATCTGAATTATTAATATCGAAAACCATATCGTGAATATCGGCGTGCATTCTTCCTAATGATTTAAAGGTTTTTCCACCATCACGACTTATAGAACCTGTAAGTCCTCCTTTAATAACTACATCTGGATTTTTTGGATCGATGGTTATTCTTGAAAAGTAAAAAGGTCTTATGGTTAATCCGAAATCATTATTTAAATGCTCCCAAGTTGTACCTGCATTGGTAGATTTCCAGAGTCCGTTGGTTGCTTTCTCACCAGTTTCTAAAACTGAATATAATATATTGCTATCGCTTGGTGCTACTGCTATTGAGATTCTTCCTAAATCTCCTGTAGGGAATCCTGAATGAATTTTATTCCAAGTTTTTCCGCTATCGCTAGATTTATATAAGGCACTTGTTTTTCCTCCAGAAACAAAACTCCATCCAGAGCGTCTAAATTCCCACATAGAAGCATATAAAATGGAAGGATTATTTGGATCCATTATTACATCTGCTGTTCCTGTAGAAGGTCCTACATAAAGTATTTTGTCCCAAGTTTTTCCGCCATCGTTGGACTTATATACTCCACGATCTTCACTGTCACTCCATAAAGTACCAAGAACACCTACGTATATTTCGTCTGTGTTGTTTGGGTTGATTGCTATGGAAGAAATACGTTCAGAGTTTTCAAAACCTTCAATTTTTTTCCAGTTGCTACCACCATCGGAAGATTTGTATAAACCATCTCCAATTGAAACAGAATTACGAGTCCAAATTTCTCCAGTTCCTACCCAAATAGTATTATCAGGGTCTTTTGGATCTAATTTTACGACTCCAATAGATTGAGCGTGATTGTCAAAAATAGGAGCGAAGGTAGTTCCTGCATTGCTAGATTTCCAGACTCCACCACCTGCTGCACCTATGTATATAATTCTTGGATTGGTTGGATGGTTTTCCAAATCGATAATACGTCCACTCATTAAAGCTGGACCTATATGACGAGCTTGTAAACCTCCAAAAAGTTCTTTTCCTTTTAATGTGATTTCTTGTCCGAATGAATTAAACGATAACAAGAAAACGGCAATTAAAAATGTGATTGATTTTTTCATGGTTGATTGGTTTATAAAAAAAATCCCCTTCAAACTGCAAACAGAGTAAAAGGGGATAATTAAAATGTGATTGATTATTTTATTTTTTCCCTTCTTCTGTTGGTGTTGCTACTTCAGGAAAAGCGAACATTGCCATATCAATTTCAGGGTTAAGGATTATTTTTTTAATGGTGATTTCTTGACCTCCCATATTCATTGAGAATGGAAAATAAAGACCTTCTACTTCTTCATAATCACTTAATGTAGTTTTACTCATTTGACCTTTCATTGGTCCTTGTTGTATTTGTGTTTCAGAAACTATTGGAACAAAATTTTCTTTTTCAAAATAGAAATAAGTAATATTTGCAGTTTCAACACCATTTACCATTATTGGGTCTTGAGTAAGTTGAATTTTGAAAGTATCTGTACCTTCTACTGTTTCATCTTCTAATTTTTTAACGGTATATCCTTTTTCTTTATAATTAAGTAATGGTGATGGGAAATCTTTCATTTGCTTTTTCATATTATCAGTAGTTTCTTGATCACTTTTTTCGGGAGCCATTGTCATAAAGTTAGTGGTCCACATAGTTTCTCCATCAAAAGAAATTTGAGTCATTTTTTGACCTTGAAGATCGATACTTACTAGTTGTTTCCCGTCTTTAGTTTGATAAATTTCAACAGGAATTACCATTCCTTGAGCGTTGGCTTCTGCTTCCATTTTTACTCCATTCAGTTTTGCCCAATTGGCAGTGCCTCCCGTATTTTCAAAATAATTATTAATAATTTCGTCAGCAGTCTGTGCTGTTGCTGGAGTTATTGCGATTATTAGAAATGCAATGATTAGTGTTTTGATTGTTTTCATTTTTAATATTTTTTTTAGTTATAGTTTTTGACGCTTATATTATTAATTTGTTACAGTTTTTTTAAGAAATATTAATTATTATTAAAATCATCACTGCTAGGAAATTCAAATACCTCCAAATCGAAGTAGGATGTTGCTGCTATTATATGATCAAAAATATCTGCTTGAATGTGTTCGTAATTAACCCACTGTTTATCTTTACTGAAACAATAAATTTCAACAGGAATTCCTTTTTCGGTAGGTGCTAAATGTCTTACCATTAAAAACATTTCCTTATTAATTGCGGGGTTTTTATTTAAATACGCATCTATATATTTTCTGAATAGGCCTAAATTAGTTTGGTTTTTACCATTAATTTTTAATATAGTATCAATTTCATTTTTATTATTATATGTTTCAATATCTTTTTGTTTATGTTCTAAATAATTTGAAACTAATTGAATTTTTTTATATTTTGTAAGGTCTTCTTTACTCAAAAATTTTACGGTATTTTGTTTAATAAAAATAGCACGTTTTATTCTCCTACCTCCCGAATTTTCCATACCTCTCCAATTTTGAAAAGATTCAGATGTTAAGCTATAGGTAGGTATGGTTGTGTATGTTTTGTCAAAATTTTGTACTCGAACAGTTGCTAAACTTATTTCTATTACGGTACCGTCTGCTCCATATTTACTAAATGTTATCCAATCGCCAATTCGAATAATATCATTTACTGTTACTTGAATACTAGCTACAAAACCTAATAATGTATCTTTAAAAATAAGAAGAATAACAGCTGAGGCAGCACTTAAAGAAGCTACACTTGCAATCGAATAGCTTGTTAAATTATTTACGATTAAAAATATACCAATACCCCAAGTGAAAATCATTAGTACTTGTATATAACTTTCTAAGGGCTTATCTTTATACTTTTCCTTACTTAATAAGTAATTTTTAACAGACTTTAGTACACTTCTAACTATAATTACACTTAAAATTATTGAATATAATTCAATAATTTTTAAAAGAAAATCGGATGTTAATGTATAATATTTAAATAAGATAACTATATAATGCCAAGTAATAAAAAGTGGTATTGTGTGAGCGATATATCTTGGGAAATTACTAAGTACTAAATAATCATCAAAAGTATTTTTAGATTTTACACTAAATTTTTTAAAGAGTTTAATTACGATACTTTTAATTAATTTATCCAAGAGATAAATAATACTAAAAAAAAGAATACCAATTATAATGATATTTAATATTTTAGATAATTCCAAATTTAATCCGCGATTAACAAAGTAATCTTGAAACCAATGGCTGTATTTTAATAATAATTTATTAATCATTCTTAAATTCAAGTAATAAATGCGACTTTTTAAGGAGTTACAATTTGATTAATT
>CAZIMW010000169.1:0-5589 GCA_964540425.1 uncultured Flavobacterium sp. | reverse complement strand
AACTCAAAGACGAAAAAGAATTGACTATTGAGATGGAGACAGGAACAGGAAAAACCCTTGTTTATATTAAATCCATTTACGAAATGTTCAAGCATTACGGATTTACAAAATTCATCATCCTTGTTCCTTCGGTTGCTATCCGACAAGGTGTTTTAAGTACACTTTCAACTTTTGAAAAACAATTAAAAGAAATTTACGGATTCACACCAAAAGCATTTGAATACAGTAGTAAGCGACTGAATAAAGTAACCAACTTTGTAGAAGAACAGCATCCACAAATAATGGTAATGACTTTGGCTTCTTTTAACTCGGAAGACAAAATTTTGAACCAAGCCAAAAGAGAAGATTTATTTGCAAATATTCCTTTTATTGAAGCTATTGGACAAACAAATCCAATCATCATAATGGATGAGCCGCAAGAAGGAATGGACACACCAAATTCCATTAATCAAATTGCTAAACTCAATCCTCTATTCAAAATACGATATTCAGCAACTCACAAAGTTGTAAAAAACAAAATCTATCGCTTAACTCCTTATGATAGTTACAAACAAGGCTTGGTAAAAAAGATTGAAGTTTTAACCGTTACTGAAAAGAATGATGAAGCCACTTTAAAACTGGAACTTACAGAAACTAAAAACGGTAAAACCCCAATACAAGCGAAAATAAAGGCTTGGCATCAATTGGCAAGCGGAAAGATTGAATTTAAGAATACAAAATGGTTAAAAGATGGCGAGAATTTGAAAAAAGTAACCAACAACCCAAGTTATCTAAATTATCAAATTGAAAGAATTAATAAAAGCTTAAGAACGGGGAAATGGTCTGTTACATTTACAAACGGAACAGAGATTTTTGAAAAGCAAGCTTCTGGAAATGTGCAAAGTATTTGGGCTCTACAACTGGAATGGCTCATACTTCGCCATTTTACTAAAAAACAAAAACTACAAGAAAAAAGCATAAAATGCCTCTCACTTATTTTTATTGATAAAGTTGCCAATTATGTAAGTGATGATCCTATTATTAAAAACCTTTTTATTGAGAAGTATAAAGAAATATATCCTGAGTTTCACGACAATAAAGAACCAACGGCAGAGCATATTGAAATGATTCAAGGTTCTTATTTTGCCAAAACAGGTAAAAATGAATTTACAGATAATGAAAATTCAATGCGAAAAAACAAAGATATTTTTGATGCCATTTTAAAAGACAAGCAAGGTTTGTTAAGTTTTGGGGATTCCATTTCTAATAAAATTGAATTTATCTTCTCACACTCTGCTTTGGGTGTTGGTTGGGATAATCCAAACATATTTAACATTGCTACGTTGAGCAATTCTTTTTCTGAAATTAAAAAACGTCAAGAAATAGGTAGAGGATTAAGAATATGTGTAGATACTAACGGACAGCGTATTTATGATAAATTAAATGTAAGTGATGATGAACGAATCAACCAACTAACAGTAATTCCAAACGAAACCTACGAAACTTTTGTAACGCAATATCAGGAGGAAATAAAAGAAGTTTATGGACTTGGCGATATGGGAGCTGAGATGACTCATACGCACAAAGGCGAAAAACAAAATGAAGTTCATTTTAAGCGTAGTGAAAATGACACCATAAATAAAGCATTTAAACGCTTTTGGAATGCTTTAGCTAAGAAAACAAATTATACCGTAGGTTTTGATGAAGCATCTTTGATTAAGAGAAGTAAGGAGGCTTTGAATTCTCTTGAAATCGCTGATTATGTAGCAGAAGTAAGTAGCAGAACCATTGACTCAATCACAGAAGATGGCATTACGGATGAATATGGCGGCAAACAAAATTATAAACTAAAAGCTCATTTTTCGGCATTGGACTTAGTGGAAGAAATAAGTGAAAACACAGGATTGAGTTATAACACAACTATTAAAATCATAGAAAAAACAAATCACGAAAATTTCGCTAAAAACCCACCTCAATTTATTCACCAAGCATCCGCTTTAATTAAAAATATTGAATTAGAAGAAATGATAAGAGGTTTAGAGTATCATTTGACTGACGAAACTTTTCCATTCGAGTTTAGTGATTTTGTAAAACAAGTACCGTACGGAGCATACCGAGACACACCAAATAGAGGATTTTATGACAGAATGCTTACTGATAGTGATGTAGAGAGGCAATTTGCATTAGGAGCCGACATAGATGATGAAATTATTTGCTTTATGAAACTCCCTGCTTATTACAAAATACCAACTCCTATTGGAAACTACAATCCCGATTTTGGTATTGTGATGAAGCGAAAAAGTTTACGAGATGGAAAGGAAAATGAGTTTTATTTTGTAATTGAAACCAAAGGAACAAATTACATCAACGATAAAAAATCACTAAAAGAAAGTGAGATTTATAAAATAGAATGTGCCTTAAAGCATTTTGCCACATTAGGAGTAGAAGTGCAATACAAAGCACCTGTTAAAGATTACCAATATTTTAAAACAGAAGCAACAAAAGACATTAACGCATTAATTGAAGAAGCATAATGAGTAACGATAAAAAAAATATTGCCCTAAAAATATTTCAAGAGCAAACTGTTCGTACACATTGGGATGAGGAATTAGAAAAATGGTTTTTTTCCATTATTGATGTAATTGTCATATTGACTGAACAGGACAATTTTCAAGGAGGTAGAAACTACTGGAAAGTGCTGAAGCACAGACTTGTTAAAGAAGGAAATGAAACGGTTACAAATTGTAACCGTTTGAAAATGCTTGCTCAGGATGGCAAAATGAGAATTACTGATGTAGCAGACACCCAGCAGTTATTCAGACTAATACAATCCATACCATCTAAAAAAGCAGAGCCATTTAAACAATGGCTGGCAAAAGTTGGAAAAGAACGAATTGATGAAATTGAAGACCCAGAGTTAGCTTTTGACCGCGCTATGGAAACCTACCTAAAAAAAGGGTATTCCAAAGAATGGATAAACCAACGATTAAAAAGCATAGAAGTAAGAAAAGAATTAACGGATGAATGGGACAATAAAGGCGTAAAAAAAGGAATGGAATATGCCATACTTACCAATGAAATTACCAAAGCTTGGGCAGGGTTGGAAGTAAAAGATTACAAAAAACTCAAAGGACTTAAAAAGGAAAACCTCAGAGATAATATGAGTAATCTAGAATTGGTGCTTAATATGCTTGCAGAGGCATCTACTACTGAAATATCAAAACAGAAAAACCCTAAAACGTTTACCGAAAACAAAATTGTAGCCAAAAAAGGTGGTGATGTAGCTAAAGCTGCTCGTCTAAAACTCGAAAGTACCACAGGCAAAAAAGTAGTATCAAAACTTAACGCTAAAACAATAGTTAAAAAACTCAATAAATAATTATGAGTAAAGATAAAAACATTGAAAACCCAATGGATAAAGTGCGAACAACTGACTTTAACCAAGAACGTTTAGAAACACTCAAAAAATTATATCCCGATTTATTTGCCAACGAAGGGAAAGTAAATGTTCGTGAAATTGCCAAACTAATGGACTATGCAAGCGTAAACGAAACCGAACGTTACGAATTTAGGTGGTTTGGAAAAAGCAATGCCAAAAGAGAAGCCTTTACGCCTACGGATGCTACGCTTATTTATGATGAAGCAAGAAGTGTAAACCCAACGGAAAGTGAAAATTTGATAATTGAAGGCGAAAATTTAGCGGTGCTGAAATTACTAAGTAATAGTTACCGTGAACAAGTAAAGTGTATTTACATTGACCCTCCATACAACACAGGAAAAGACTTTGTGTATTCTGATAGTTGGAAACAAGATAAAGCAGAATATTGGGAAGATGCCGAAATAACCGAAAACGGATTTAGAATAGATACGAATGCAGATACAGACGGTCGTTTTCATAGCAATTGGTTAAATATGATGTACAGCCGATTATTAATTGCAAGACAGCTATTAAAAGAAGATGGTGTAATATTCATCTCCATTGATGATAATGAAGTGCATCATTTAAGAAAATTATGTGATGAAGTTTTTGGAGAGGAGAATTTTTTAGGTCAAGTAAGCAGACTTACTGGAACACCAACAGGACAAGGAACAAAGGGGTTAGTTTCAGAATTAGACTATGTTATTATTTATGCAAAATCTAATATTGGAGATTTCAATGGAATAGAATTTGATGATAATGATAAGAAAATTTATACCCAAGTTGACGAAAAAGGTCAATACTTAACTCGTCCATTAAGGAAAACAGGAGGTGAAGATAAAAGAGAAGATAGACCAAGTATGTATTACCCAGTCATTTCACCAAATAAAAAAGAAATTTTCCCAATTGGTCCTGGTGGTTATGAAAGTAGATGGAGATGCTCTTTAGATAGATTTAATGAGTTGGATTCCGAAGGAATGATAGAATGGAAAGAAATTAAGGAGGAAGAAGATAAATTAGTCTGGAAACCATATTTAAAGTTCTATTTGGAAGGTCGTTTAAAACAACCCTCTAACCTTTGGAAAGATATGGAAGGGAATAAGAAAGCTTCAATTGATTTGAAAAAACTTTTAGATGAAAAGGTTTTTGATTACCCTAAGCCTGTTGAAATGTTAAAAAAAGTAGTCTTAACTTCTTCTGATAGCAACGACATTATTCTCGACTTCTTCGCAGGTTCAGGTACAACAGGGCAAGCGGTAACAGAACTCAATCAAGAAGATGGCGGAAACAGGAAGTACATTTTAGTGCAATTACCTGAACAGACTAACAAAAAAAGTGAAGCCTACAAAGCAGGTTACAAACTTATTAGCGACATCACGATTGAGCGTAACAAACGAGTAGTTGAAAAAATAATTAAAGAAAAGAAAGAAGCAACGCCTGATTTGTTCAGTAAAAAAGAAAGCGAAAAAGAACAATTAAAAGGTTTAGGATTTAAAGTATTTAAACTTCAAAAATCAAACTTCCCAAGAGTAGAATTTGCTCCAGACCCTGAAAAAACAGAAGAAGAAAATATTGAATTGCTCAAAAAATACATCAAAGACAAAGAAGCACAATTGATTTCTGCTTTCAATAAAGATGAATTGATTACAGAAATACTAATCAAAAATGGTTTCAAACTCAATTATACTTTAACCAAACAAGAAGAATTCAAGAAAAATGAAATTCTATTTGCAACAGATGGAGACAAAGAAACGCTAATCTGTTTAGATGTAATTATTGCAGACGAAACCGTAGAGCATTTTAAAACCCACACAGACCAAAAGTTAATTGTACTCGAACGTGCCTTAGACACCACCAAAAAATGGAATCTAAAACACGCAATGGGCGATAAGTTTAATGCTTTTTAGATATGAAAATACCATTAAACGAATTTGAGCAACATATTGATGGGAAAATCTTAAAAAGAGGACTTTCTTACTATAAAGGTGGAGCGATAAGCGATTTTTCAGAAATCTCTAATGGAGAATATGAAGCTATTGTTTCAGGCTCAGAAGAATACACAGTTCAATTAGAGATTAATAACAATACTATAACCGAATACAATTGCGATTGCCCTTATGATATGGGGGCAGTTTGTAAACACGTAGTTGCAGTAATTTTTCATTTACAACAAGATGAATTAGAATTGAATC
>CAZIMW010000168.1:0-5647 GCA_964540425.1 uncultured Flavobacterium sp. | reverse complement strand
GGTTCTATGTTTTTTAGAAAGATCGGAATAAAAAGAGCCAATACAACAATAGGATTAATGAATTTAACCTATAATATGTTCAGAAAAATTCAATTAGAAAAAATAGCAATAGGATAGGTTTGCTTATTCTTAAACGAAACAAAACATAACTATTTGTATTTTAGTTAGATATGATTTTAAAATAAAATTAAGTAAGAAAACAGTAATTCAAAAAAAATAACAGTAATTAACAAAAAAATGAAATTAGGGTTTTTTAGAGATGCCCTAAAGTCAAATCATCTTCAAATTCAGAAATTCCAACAGCATCCGTCACAGAAAAATCTCCAATTTTAGTTCTACGCAAAGCAGAAAGATGAGCGCCGTTATTCAATGCTATTCCAAAATCGTGAGCTAAAGAACGGATGTAAGTTCCTTTGCTACAAACCACTTTAAACTCAATATTTGGAAGGTTAATTTTGGTAATTTTAAATTCTGAAATATGGATGGTTCTTGTAGGGATTTCTACTTTTTCACCAGCACGAGCATATTCATACAATCGTTTTCCATCTTTTTTTAAAGCTGAAAAAATAGGCGGTTGTTGTTGTATCTCGCCAATAAATTGTTGAGTTGCAGTATTAATTTCTTCCGAAGTAATATTAGAGTAATCAAAAGTTTGATCTATTTCAGACTCTAAATCGTAGCTAGGTGTTGTCGCGCCTAAAGTAATAGCTCCAGTGTATTCTTTTATTTGTGCTTGGTAGGTTTCAATTTTTTTAGTGAATTTTCCAGTACATAAAATTAATAGTCCCGTTGCCAAAGGATCTAATGTTCCTGCATGACCCACCTTAATTTTTTTAATCCCAAATTGCTGTTTTATTAACCAGCGAATCTTATTAACCACTTGAAAGGAAGTCCAATTAAGTGGTTTGTCTATAAGTAGTACTTTTCCTTCTTTATAGTCTTCAAGAGTATTCATATTATAAAAAATCAATTGAAATTAATGTTTCTCAGTGTATCTCTGCGGTTCTCTGCGCAACTCAGCGAAATAACAGAATGTCTAATAAAAACTAAACCCAATAGCAATTAGTCCAACCACTAAACAGTAAATTGCAAAATAGGAAAGCTTGCTTTTTTTAACCAAACTAATCATCCAAGTACAAGCAATTAATCCACAAACAAATGCCGATATAAAACCCAATCCTAGAGATGTGTAATTAATAGATTCAGAAAACAATTCACCACTTAAAAGATCTTTTGCAATTTTTCCGAAGATTAGTGGAACCACCATTAAAAACGAAAAACGAGCAGCTTTACTTTTATCGTTTCCTAATAAAACGGAAGTTGAAATTGTAGCACCACTTCTTGATATTCCTGGAAGCATTGCAATTGCTTGAGAGATTCCAATAATCAATGCGTTGCTGTTAGATACTTTTTTACCTGTGTTTTTAGAGCGATCCGCAAGCCAAAGGAGTACTGCCGTAATCAAAAGCATAAAACCTACAAAGGCGATATTACCTCCAAAAAAAGATTCTAATTGTTCTTCAAAAAACAGCCCAACAATTACTGCGGGAATCATTGAAATTATAATTTTTACTGAAAACCTAGTTTCTTCATTCCAAGAAAAGCTTAATAAGCCTTTAATAATTCCCCAAATATCTTTTCTAAAAACCACGATAGTACTAAGTGCGGTTGCAAAATGAAGCACTACTGTAAAAAGCATGCTGTCTTCAGGCAATGAATGGTCTCCTAAAATTGCTTTTCCTATTTCTAAATGCCCACTTGAAGATACGGGTAAAAACTCTGTAAACCCTTGAATTATTCCAAGAATTATAGCATCTAAATTATTCATTTATGACTCCTTGTTAGGATTTAATAAAATCGCATACATTTCAATAGCAAAACCGATTAGGATAAAAGTGGGAGCTAAACGTATTCTTCTCCAACTGTAAATTTCAGGATTAAAAACATTGGGGTCGTCACTTCCGCCACCGGCCATAAGTATAAAGCCTAAAACGATAAAAATGATACCAATAATCATAAATTTATAATTCTTCCGACGAAAAACAAATTGATTTTCACTTTTCATAATTTCTTTTCTTTTTTGTTCTCCCATTTTTAATGCCCACAAAATCGGGTGTTTTTTTTAAAACCTTTATTCAAATTTAGTAAAAATAACTTTATCATTTACAGTTAATTACGCTATATGTTCAGAAGTGCCAATCCAATATTTTAGAAAGTGCAAGGTAACTTTTTTCATATTAATAATACAACTCATCGGTTCGTAAATTCAAGAATCGTTGGGTCGCAAAATAAGTGCTAATCCAAGTGATGAAAATTCCGATTAAAAATATAAATACAAACAATGTAGCAATTAAAACCTTACTTTCCATAAGCTGTAACTCGGCAAAAGATTTGTCTAAATAATATAAAACCACTGCCATTCCAATCATCGCAATGACCGATCCTAAAATCCCCAATCGAACACTTCTCCAAATAAAAGGACGACGAATAAAGGTTTTGGTTGCCCCAACCATTTGCATTGTTTTTATGGTAAATCGTTTGGCATACACCGAAAGGCGAATAGAACTATTAATTAAAAGCACCGCAATAAATAAGAAAACACTACTCACGACTAATATCCAAAAACTAATTTTTTGTACGTTTTCGGTCAGTTTTGCAATCAAGGGTTTGTCATAAACTACATCGTCCACAAAATCTTTGCTTTTAATTTCTGTAGTAATGGTATCTATCAATTCAGGTGTCACAAAGTCTGCGATCATATGCACATCAATACTATTTTGCAAAGGATTGTAACCCAAATAATCAATAAAATTCTCACCAATTGTTTCACTATGTTCTTCGGCGGCCTGTTCTTTTGATATATAATGGGCAGATTTTATGTATTCTGCCAAGGCCAAACTTTGTTTTAATTGCGTAACTTCAACTTCTTTGGCATCGTTTTTTAGAAATATGGTAACGGATATTTGCTCCTTAAAATAATCAGCAACTCTTTTGGAATTCAATACTAATAAACCTAATAAGCCCAATAAAAACAATACTAACGAAATGCTAATTACTACAGAAAAGTAAGAAGAGAGTAATCGTCGTTTTTGGTATTTGTCAAAAGATGAAGCCATAAATTAATTTTCAATGTTGCGTAAAAATACAAGAATTTTACTTTGAATAACTTTACAACGTATAAATTTTCTAATTTGTTATAATCCTATAAATTTGAAGCTAATTAAAAATTCTTATAAAATTAAAAAATCACTACTTAATGATTTAAAAATATCAAGACCAGGCTTGTGGTTTCCAACTATTTGGATTTATTTAGTTCCTTTTAGTCTTGAAACAAAATTTTGGGAGCAACCTTTCTTTTGGTTGGGGTTCTTTTTTGTATGTTTTCCGTTAAATTATTTGGTTTATGGCTTAAATGATTTTAATGATGTAGCTCCAGATGCCATAAATAAAAGAAAAGGTAACTTTTTATTTGGTGCTAAATTAACAAGTCGAGAGTTAAAAAATGTCCCCCTTAAAGTGGGATTAATAATAGTTCCGTTTTTGGTCATTTTTACTGTAATATCAGGACTTAAAATGTTGCTTTTATTAATTTTTATGATTGCCATAAATATTGTTTATAATTTCAAACCATTCAGAATAAAAGAACGGCCTCCTTTTGAAATTACTATTCAAATAGGCTATGTGTTTACTGCTTTTTTTAGTGTATTATTAAATGACTTAGAAATGATTCCTTGGCAGACAATTCTATATTTAACATTATTTTCCTTCCAAGCCCACATTGCTGGTGAAATTATGGATATAGATCCAGATTTAAAGGCAAACAAGAAAACCACCGCTACTTTAATAGGAAGAAAAAACTCAAAATATTTAATGCTATTACTTTTGGTATACGAAACTTACCTCCTTTATTTTTGGTTTAACGACCTTGTTCTGTCTTCATTTTTAATCTTATTTATTCTATGGCTTTTATTAGATGTTTTTGTTTTGTTTAAAGGAAAACCCTATAACCTATTTCAAATGAAATTATTTGGAGTTGCAATGAATTTTGTTGCTTTCGTATCCATGTTATGGGTCTTATACTCAGGTAATTTATTACATCCAAATTTTTAATAAAAAATTACAATTTCTTCTTATAAGAAATATTAAATTTGTGCCTTCCTTAAAAAGAAATCATGAGCAACTATCACTTCAACGATATTGAAGCCAAATGGCAAAAATATTGGGCAGAAAATCAAACGTTTAAAGCCGAAAATAATAGCGAAAAACCAAAATATTATGTATTGGATATGTTTCCTTATCCTTCGGGAGCAGGGCTTCACGTTGGACATCCATTAGGTTATATTGCTGGCGATATTTATGCGCGTTACAAAAGGCATCAAGGGTTTAATGTGCTGCATCCTCAAGGATATGATTCGTTTGGATTGCCTGCCGAACAATATGCCATACAAACAGGACAGCATCCTGCAAAAACAACAAAGGAAAATATTGCAAGGTATCGAGAACAGTTAGACCGAATTGGTTTTTCTTTCGATTGGAGCCGAGAAGTCCGTACTTCAGACCCTTCATATTACAAGTGGACACAATGGATTTTTATTCAATTGTTCGAATCTTGGTATTGTAATATGTTGGAACAGTCTTTTCCAATTTCTGAATTGATAGATATTTTTGAAGAGGAAGGAAATATTGGATTAAACGCTAAATGTGGAAACAATCAACCTGATTTTTCAGCTGAAATGTGGAATAGCTTTTCCGAAGAAAAACAACAAAAAGTATTACTTAATTATCGCCTTACTTATTTAGCGGAAACCGAAGTAAACTGGTGTCCGCAATTAGGAACGGTTTTAGCAAATGACGAAATTATAAATGGCGTTTCAGAAAGAGGTGGTTTTTCAGTAATTAAAAAGAAAATGACCCAGTGGAGTATGCGAATCTCTGTTTTTGCAGAACGATTATTACAAGGATTAGAAAATTTAGACTGGAGTGAATCTTTAAAAGAAACACAACGCAACTGGATTGGAAAATCCGTTGGAGCTTCGGTAGAATTTAGAGTAGTAAATGACAAGGAAGAGTTTCAAGGAATTGCCATCAAAACCTTTACCACCAGACCCGATACTATTTATGGAGTAACCTTTTTAACGATAGCTCCAGAAAGTGATTTGGTAGATAAAATTACCACTATCGAGCAACGAATAGAAGTTGCAAATTATATTACTGAAACTGCAAAAAAGAGCGAAAGAGAACGTTTGGCAGATGTAAAAAACATTACAGGAGTTTTTACAGGAGCCTATGCAAAGCATCCATTAACAAAGGAGCTAGTTCCTATTTGGATTGGTGATTATGTGTTGGCTGGCTACGGAACAGGAGCGGTTATGGCTGTACCTTGTGGGGATCAACGTGATTATGATTTCGCCAAGCATTTTGATATTCCGATTAAAAATATATTTGACGGAGTGGATATTTCGGAAGCAGCACATAGCGATAAGGAAGGAACTATTATTGCCAATAGCGATTTTATTAGTGGTTATTCATATAAAGACGCTTCAGATAAAGTGATTGAAGCTTTAGAAAAAAGCTATAAAGGTAAAAAAGAAATAAATTACCGATTACGAGATGCCGTTTTTTCAAGACAACGCTATTGGGGAGAACC
>CAZIMW010000167.1:4525-5723 GCA_964540425.1 uncultured Flavobacterium sp. | reverse complement strand
CATCAGGTTGCAAAATATATTGATCTAAAAGCCAGTTTAAAGGTACGGTTACCGCTAATACAAAAATTACAGCAGCACCAAGACCTACAGCTGTTGATACTTTTTTAGAAACAGCAAGGTACGAACACATCCCAAGGAAGGTTGCAAATACCATATTGTCTATAAAAATTGATTTAAAAAATAACTCTAAATGTTCCATATTCTCAGTTAATCAGTGAATCAGTACGCAGTAATCAGTTTGACAGTATAACTCCAAATTTTTCAGGATTATTCATCATATAATTTAACAACTTACCTACTTCTTCACTTTTATTAATTAATTCTAATTTGTCTTTTTCGTTAATATATCCACAAGCTTTTGCATAAGCAATCCAAGATTGTGTTTCTAAATTTTCCGAATCACTGTCAGTTAATTTACTAACAAAATGCTTCGGATATTTTCTTTTTCCATAGGATTCTGATATTGCTGCTGAAACAGCTCTTGAAGATCTTCTTACTTGATCTGTCAAGGAATATTTTTCTTCCTTTGGAAATGATTTTGAAATTTCAAAAATTTGCATTGCTAATTCAAATGATTTTTTATAAGCAAACAAGTCTTGAAACTTCATTTATTTTTAACTGCTTTTATTTATTTCAAATATTTCAACAAACTCAATCTGCGTACTGAATTACTGACTACTGCGTACTGAATTACTGACTACTGCGTACTGAATTACTGAGTACTGAAATCTACTCGTCTTCAATTAATGATGTATTTCTTGAGCGTTGTATCCAAATTATAATTCCTACAACAATTAGTGCCATTGGTGATAATAACATAAATCCGTTATTTTCATACCCAAAAGCATAAACTCCAGTTTTTTCAATAGGATCTCCTAAAACTTGAATACCTAATAAGGTTCCAGAGCCTAATAATTCTCTAAAGAATCCAACTATAATCAATATTAAAGCATAACCTAAAGCATTTCCGATACCATCTAGAAACGAACGCCAAGGTTTATTTGCCAATGCGAATGCTTCAAAACGCCCCATAATAATACAGTTTGTAATAATCAATCCTACAAATACCGAAAGCGTTTTACTTAATTCGTAAGCGAATGCTTTTAGCACTAAATCGACAATAATTACCAATGCAGCAACGACTACCAATTGTACGATAATTCTAATTCTAGACTAGGTATTACGATAATACTCATTC
>CAZIMW010000167.1:0-4515 GCA_964540425.1 uncultured Flavobacterium sp. | reverse complement strand
GAAGGAATTATGTTTCGCATTAATGATATTACTACGTTACCCATTCCCATAACAAATAATACGGAAACAGACATAACTATAGCGGCTTCTAATTCTGCTGTAATTGCCAAAGCAGAGCAGATTCCTAATACCTGAATCGTTATTGGGTTGTTATCCAATAAGGGATCCATTATTAATTTTGCGTCTTTTTTTGATAAAAGTCCCATAAATTAATTGTTTTTTAAAGTTTTAAAATAAGGTATATAAAGTTTCAATTCGCTTTTAATCATAGCTGAAACTCCATCTCCTGTTATAGTAGAACCAGCAATTGCATCTACTTTATTATCTGTTTTTCGTTCGTTTTTTGGATCCCCATTGCCTTTAGCAACTTTAATTCCGGTAAAAACTCCAGTTTCGTTGTAAAGGTGCTCTCCTATGAAATCATCCATAAAAAAGCGCTGATTAATATTAGCTCCTAAACCAGGAGTTTCTGCTTTGTGATCTAAAAATATGCCTTGAACTATCATATTTTTATCTAAAGCAACATACGCCCATATTGCATCCCAAAGTCCTTTTCCTCTAATAGGTGCTACATACTTTGTTTTTCCATCTATTTCGCTTATAAACAATGGTAATTTTCTTTCGTAATCAGGATCTTTAGCAGCAGCCATTTCTTTTTTAATATTTATTAAATATGCTTCTGGATCTTCTGTAATTTTATCACCCTGTATTACTATTTGCTTCTTAATATTTTCAGAAAACACTTCCGCTACATTCTCCCTAGATACAAACGCTACGCTTCCTCCATCGTTTTCATTAATTCCTAATGCGTATAAAATATTTTGTTGCTTTTCAATACGCTTGTTTTCATTAATATTACCTTTTAATCCTTCCGCAGCAAAAGCTAATATTGACCCAACCACTACTACCATAATAATGGCAAAAATGATGGTGTAACTATTTTTATCTGTATTAATAGCCATAATTAATTGGTTTTAACTTTTAAACGCTTCATTCTTTTTTTAATATTCCCTTGAACCACATAATGATCTATAGTTGGTGCGAACACATTCATTAATAATATCGCAAGCATTACTCCTTCAGGGTAGGCGGGATTAAATACTCGAATCATTACCGCAATAAAACCAATTAAAAATCCGTAAATCCATTTCCCTCTTGTTGTCTGACTTGCAGTTACAGGGTCTGTTGCCATATAAACAATACCAAAGGCCAATCCTCCCATAAGAAGATGATGCCAATATTCAGTATTCATTAATCCGTAGAAACTATTTGTTTCAGCAATTAGATTTGTATAAGTTGCCCAATTAAAAATAAGCCCCATTACTAAAGATCCTACTACTGCCGAAACCATAATTTGCCAACTTGCAATCTTTGTATAGATGAGAAATATTCCTGCCAATAGTATTAATAAAGCAGAGGTCTCTCCGATGGAGCCAGGCATAAAGCCATAAAACATATCCATGACACTTGGTGCTTCACCTCCTTGTGCCAAGACACCTAAAACGGTTTCTCCAGAAATTGCATCCGGTTGTCCTTTCATTGCTTCTGCTCCTAGAACCCATACTTTGTCTCCACTCATCCAAGTAGGATACGCAAAGAATAAGAATGCTCTAATGGTTAATGCAGGATTTAAAATATTCATTCCTGTACCACCAAACACTTCTTTACCTATTACTACACCAAAGACAATAGCTACTATTAACATCCAAATTGGAATATCTATAGGAACTATTAAAGGCACTAACATCCCGGTAACTAAGTACCCTTCTTCTACTTCGTGATTATTAATGGTAGCGAAAATAAATTCAACCCCAAGCCCTACAACATAAGATATAATCACTAAAGGTAAGACTGCCATAGCTCCTACCGAAAAGTTATCCCAAGACCAAAAGGTTGCACTAAAAAAGCCGTTGGTGGCTCTTTCAATTTCTCCTAAAGCTAAATAATGTTGGTATCCTGTGTTAAATATTCCGAAGATAAGTACTGGCACCATTGCCAATACTACCATATTCATGGTACGTTTTAAATCGTCTACTACTCTAATGTGAGAGCCAGAAGTTGTAGTTTCGTTAGGTGTATATAAAAAGGTATGCAATGCATTAAATGTGGTTTGCATCTTAGTCCCTTCATACTTCTTTTTTAACGTATCCAGTTTTTGTTTCATTCCCATAACCTTATCCTATTTCTTTATACATTAAATCTAAACCCTCTCTAATAATCTTTTGATGAGGCTGTTTAGAAACACAAACAAATTCAGTAAGTGCAAAATCTTCTGGGGCTACTTCGTACATTCCTAATGCTTCCATATTGTCTAAATCTCCAACCATACAAGCTTTTAATATTTGCATTGGAAAAATATCCAACGGAAATACTTGCTCATAATTACCTGTTAACACAAAAGCTCTGTGTTCTCCATTAGTATTAGTGTCTAGTGTATATTCTTTGTTTGGCGTTAACCAACCAAAAGTTAACGATCGGTTAATAGACTCTTTATTGAAAACAGGTTTTGCCCATCCAAAAAATTCGTAATCATCTCCTTCAGGAATCACAGTTACTGTATTTGGGTAATAACCTAAATGACTTTTTAAAGAAATTTTTTCTCCTGAAAGTACATTTCCGCTTATCACACGAACATTTTCTTCATTCAAACCAGAATCATAAACAAAAGTAGAAACCTCAGCTCCAATTTTTGTGGTATAATATTTTGGAGATTTTACGGAAGAACCAGATAATGCAATAATCCGTTCTGCATTAAATTTACCAGTTAATAATAGTTCGCCAATTATTACTAAATCCTGAGGAGTTACTGTCCAAACAACTTCTCCTTTGTTTACAGGGTCAATTTTTCCAATTTGAGTTCCAACATTTCCTGCAGGGTGTATTCCAGATACTTTATGAACCGAAATGTCTTTCATCCCATTAAAAATACTGTTGCTATTTGCTCCAACGCTAACATGTACTGTACCATTTGTTAACTTGCTAAATGCAGTAACTGCTGCCTGTAATTCTTTTTCTTTCCCTGTTAAGGTAAAGTCATAATCGGCAGCCAAAGGCGCAGTAGTGTAAGCCGAAACAAAAATCGCTTTTGGCATCACCGCTGGATCAGCAATCACATCGTAAGGTCTTTGCTTGACAAAAGCCCAACAACCAGATGCTAATAAATGATTTTTAATTTCTTCAGATTTCATTGAAGTTACATTCACAGCTCCAAAATCCTTATAAGTATCTTGCTGATCGGCTTGAATGATTAACTCTTTAATTACACGTTTCGCTCCTCTTTCTATTGTAACGAGTGTACCACTAACTGGAGAAACAAATTTAATGTCTTCGTTAGCTTTAGAGTAAAATATAACATCTCCTGCTTGTAATTTAGCTCCTTCTCTTACAACCAATTTGGGTGTAATTAAATGAAACTCTGAGGGTCGAATAACGAATGTTCTTGAACGAGGCGATTTCGAAAGTGTTTTATCTGCCTCACCTTTTAAACGAATGTTAAGACCTTTTTTAATCTTAATGTCTTTTGACATAGAAAACTTTTATTTAATTCAAATAAATATTCCTTTTTTAAGGGTTTGCAAATTTATATATTAATTACCACCTCTCATAATATTTTGAAATAAACCATCTTACTATTTAGTTTATTTAGAACGATTATACATAACCTGCTTTTAGACTTGTGTGTGTGTATGTTCCAAAATTCGCAAACGAATTAATAGTTTTACCTGTCATACACACTATACCATATAAAATAGCATAATAAAAACACTTTATACAATTGTAATTATTAGGCATAATAATTGTTATATTTATCCTCAAAAACCAATCAACATGTTTAAAAGTCTTTTAGCCTTCTTACTATTCACTACACTATCTTTTTCACTTTTAGCTCAATACGACGAACAAATAGAACCCGAATATATTAAAACTATACAATTTGTTGGTAACACCAACCAAAGTCAATTACCTATTCTAAGATTAGGTGAACCGCTTTATTTAACTTTTGACGCTTTAAATGGTGAGGAAGCCGATTTTTATTATCGAATTACCCACCATAATTTTGATTGGACTAAGAGTGACCTATCTCAAGGTGAATTTATGACTGGCTTTAATGATGTTCGGATATTTAATTACAAAAACAAACCCGTTTACAAGGGTTAAAAAGTAATTACGGCTACGATTTAAAAAACTTTCGGATGAGAGTGACTGTATATTTTTTTTATTTTAGATTGATATTTATATTTTTTTTAGTACCTTTAAAACTTAATTAACCTTATAAATAAGTAATCATGAAGCACTCAAGCACTCAAGCGATATAGTTTTTTCGTATTTTTTGTAATGTTTTTTTTTGTTACAAATCAACTTTTTTCTCAAAACATCTTGCAACCCTCAAACGAAAAATCATACACAGAGTATATGGATAATGTTTTAGAGTCTTTAAAACTAAACGATGTAAGTGAATTTAAAAATGGGATTTTATACGACAGGGTTTATCCGCAGGCTAGATTAGTTACATTT
>CAZIMW010000166.1:0-5771 GCA_964540425.1 uncultured Flavobacterium sp. | reverse complement strand
CAATAATGATTGTTTCGGTGTTTTTAAGTTGATTTGCAACAAAAATAGCCAACTTTTTATTGATAGATTTTTTGCTATTACTTGCACCGAGTGTGATTATTTTTTTCATTTGTTATCTCCTTTTAATTTTATTATTAATGATTGTAAGGTTTCGAGTTCTTTTTTGTTTAGGTTGTTTTCCATTTGTTTATGGAATGCTTCAACTTTTTTATTTAAAACAGTAAGAAGCTCTTCTCCTTTAGTGGTTATACTAACATCCATTTTTCGCCTGTCTTTTGAGCAAAGTATTCTTTCAACCAATTTTTTGGACTCTAATTTATCTATAATACGAGTTACATTACTAGATTTTTGAATCATCCTACTAAGTATCGAGTTTACTGAAATTGGAGTTCCTTTTGCGCCTTTTAAAATCCGAAGCACATTAAACTGTGGTTCGTAAATATCGTATTCCTTTAGTTCTTTACTTACCGAATCGGTTAACCAATGTCCTGTTTTAATTAACTCTAAAACGGTATTAAAATAAGCTTTATTCATTGTACTGAAAATAATTGTAGGTACAAATGTAAGTGAAATATTTGTAGGTACAAGTAATGTTTAATTTTTATGAAATAATTATAATTTTGGAATTTATTTCTTTTTCACAACATTCCCATATTATAAAAAGCTATAAAATTCTTTTAAGAAGCAATGCTTATAAATGGTAGGGGTAATTTTGGAATACAATGATAACCATCTGGATAAATAGAATATGCTTAATGGATTTAGTTTTTCGGAAATTTTGACGAATTTATTTTTTTCTTTATCTAGGCAAAATATTCAAGCATAGCCTTTTTACGGTTTAAAACTTTAACGATGATAACTGCGAAGCAATCACGAGTACCTATGAAAGAAAATTAGATTCGCGAGTAAAGGGGAAAATAAAGAGTGAAAAACCTGAAAAGCTATGTGTATTGAGTATAGAAAGGCATTCCGTAGTTTATTCCTTCTTCAAAACCTTCTGGTAAGTTGTCTAAAATTATTTTTCTAAGTTTTTTAAAAGCTTCAATTCTTTCATCAGGAAGCTGTAAAATATATTCTTCAACAGTAGTAGCTTCGTATTTCATCTGATTGATTTTATTTTCTAAATATAAGAAAGAAACTGCTGAATGTTGAATGTGTTTTTTACTTTAGCAATAAATTAACTTTCGTTGAACATAACCGATTACACCAAAGAATTTAAATACAATCTAAAGCTCTCATATCCTGTTATTTTAGGAATGTTGGGGCATACAATGGTAGCATTTGTCGATAATATAATGGTTGGGCAATTAGGAACTGCCGAACTTGCAGCTGTTTCCTTAGCCAATAGTTTTATGTTTGTCGCGATGTCGTTGGGAATTGGATTTTCAACAGCAATTACTCCTTTAATTGCTGAAGCCGATGGTGAAGGAAATTTTGAAGCAGGAAAATCTACCTTTAAACATGGCCTTTTTTTATGTGCCGTTTTAGGAATATTTTTATTCTTAGGCGTGTTTATTGCAGAGCCTTTATTGCATTTAATGCGACAACCTGAAGAGGTTGTAGCGCTTGCTATTCCGTATTTAAATTTAGTAGCAGCCTCCTTAATTCCATTAATTATTTTTCAAGCATTTAAACAATTTAGCGACGGGATGTCTATCACCAAATACCCGATGTATGCTACCTTAGTCGCCAATGTGGTGAATGTAATTTTAAACTATTTATTCATCTTCGGAAAGTTTGGTTTTCCCGAATTAGGTATGGTGGGAGCAGCAATTGGCACGTTGGTTTCAAGAGTTATTATGGTAATTTATTTATGGTATTTATTATCGCAACATCATAAAACTAGGGATTATGTTTTGCATATAAAATTCTATGATTTTTCAAAAAAAGTATTTAAAAAACTTTTTGATTTAGGGTTTCCATCGGCGATGCAAATGTTTTTTGAAGTGGGGATTTTTACCGCTGCCATTTGGCTTTCGGGGATTTTGGGTAAAAACCCTCAAGCAGCAAATCAGATAGCATTAAATCTTTCGTCAATGACTTTTATGGTGGCGATAGGGCTGAGTGTTACAGCTATGGTGCGAATTGGGAACCAAAAAGGATTGAAACGATTTAGAGAGCTTCGTAGAATCGCTTTTTCAATATTTATGATTTCAACATTATTTGCAGTAGTATTTGCAATTTTGTTTTTTGTTTTTAGCGGAAGCCTTCCAAAATTATACTTAGATTTTGATGATCCTGCAAAATTTGCAGACAATTTTGAAGTAGTTAGTATTGCATCAAAACTATTATTAATTGCTGCTGTTTTTCAAATTTCAGATACCATACAAGTTGTTGCTCTTGGAGCTTTACGAGGTATGCAGGATGTAAAAATACCTACATTTATGACTTTTATTGCTTATTGGCTTATTGGTTTTCCTATTTCATATTATTTAAGTTTATACACCGAATATAAAAGTGCAGGAATTTGGATTGGCTTATTGGCAGGACTTACTTCATCTGGAATTATGTTGTTTATTCGCTTTAATTATCTTTCAAAAAAATTGATTGTTGAAAATGATTTACTAACCAAAGAAGCTTAACGTTTTGAGAAAAATTCTTCCATTAATAGTATTTATTTCAGTTTGCATTATAGATCTTTTTGCAATATATTTTGAAAAACAAATCGTAATTTATATTGTAAAACCGCTTTTAATGCTGAGTTTATTTTGGTATTATAAAGCAAATACAACTAACGTAAATAAGTGGTTTGTTTTAGGATTATTCTTCAGCTTTTTAGGCGATGTTTTTTTGCTTGGAAAAGGAGAATTGTTTTTTATTTTAGGATTGGCTTCCTTTTTAATTGCACATCTTTTTTATATAATTATGGTTTTAAAACTACTTGTAAAAACAACCGTTAAGGAGGTGTTTTCAGTCTCAATTCCCTATTTATTAATTTTTATTTTGCTTCTTAATTTATTATATGAACATCTAGGCGGAATGAAAATACCAGTGATAATTTATGCCTTGGTAATTTCAGTTTTCGGAACCGTTTCATTATTGTTATTTGTTCAAAAAAAAACAGATACGTTCTTACTTTTAGTGATGGGTGTTTTTATATTTATTGTTTCAGATTCAGTCCTGGCAATCAATATGTTTTATCAAAAAGAAGCGTATTTCTCATTGGTAATTATGCTTACCTATGTGTTGGCTCAATTTTTAATTTGTAGCTTTGTCCTTAAATTAGATGCTAAAAATAATACTTCCAAAATTTAAATTTAAAGTTTCTCCCACTATTTAAATACAATTTTTTTATTAATGACATTTATAAATTTCAAGTTGGAATTTATAAATGTCGAGTTACACTATTTGCGAATAGCCTTATTATATTATTATTTAGTACTCGAAAATGAATAGTAACTAATTTAAAAATTTAAATTATGAAAAATTTTATTACAATGATTATGATGATTACTTTTTGTGTGACAAATGCACAGACTTGGACTAATTACACCGCTGCAGACGGATTAATTGAAGGGGTTATTTCTGAAATAATTCAAGATAATGACGGAAATATGTGGTTTACAGAATGGACTAATGATTCGCAAGCTGTAATTGGAAAATTTGATGGCACAAATTGGACACAGTATGACGAAACAATAGAAGGCATATCGAGCAACCAAATAAGAGCTCTTTTGCAAGATAGTAACGAAAATTTCTGGTTTGGCACTTTTTTGAACGATGCAGGGCTAATCCTTTTTGACGGAACAACTTGGACAACATACACAACCTTGGATGGGCTTATATATAATGATATAACTGATCTAATTGAAGATAGCGAAGGGAATATTTGGATTGCTACTCTAGATGGAATAAGTAAATTTGATGGAAGTAGTTTTACAACTATTTTAGATACGGGTTGTGTATATTCAATAATAGAAGATACTGCAGGAGATTTTTGGTTTGGAACTTGTGGTAATGGTGTTATAAAATACGACGGAGTAAATTTTGTTACATATACCACAGATGACGGTCTTGGTACAAATAATATATTTAATATTCTTCAAGATAATGATGGTAATTATTGGTTTGGAGACTTTGTTAGTGGAACCGTTGGAGTAACTAAATTTGATGGGGTAAATTGGACAATATATAACACAGAAAACGGGCTTATTGGTAATCGTGTAAGAGAAATAACACTAGACAATGAAGGAAGCATCTGGTTTGGTACAGGTAGTGGAGTAAGTAAATTTGACGGAACTACTTGGGTAAGTTATACTGAAGCAGATGGATTGATAAGTAACTTTGTCCGTGCTATAACTCAAGATAATGATGGAGTTATGTGGATAGGAACATTTGACGGCGTAAGTAAGTTTGATCCCACTTTAGGTTTTGAAAACGTAGAGCTTGCAGAGTTTAAAATATTCCCAAACCCAGCAAAAAACATAATTAATTTTGAGTCTAAAAATTCTAACATTACAAATGTTAAAATATACGATTTATTAGGAAACCTTGTGTTAAACAAACAAGCAAATAAAATTTTAGAAATAGATATTTCTAACCTATCTAGTGCAATTTATATTGCACACATTAAAGATTCTGAAAACAATACTCTTACAAAGAAACTAGTGAAAAAGTAATTTTTTTCAAACCAAATATAAATCCCAAAACTAAAAATAGTTGCGGGGTTTATATTTAATCTTGTATCTTGTTGCCGTAAAAAAAACTACGATGACACTGCCAAAATTTATATTAGGAGACAACACCGATTTTCCTGAAGCAATATTTGTAATTCATACAGAATTTCCTCGTTTTATCATTAATCTTCAAGACGATGAGGTAGAATGGTTGGAAGAATTTGACAAAGAAGACCAAAAGGAACTAGAATCCGAAATGGAAACTGCCGTAAAAGATGCCAGTGAGTTTTACGATCGTGAAGTAGCATTGTACGAAAATGATTGAAGAATTACTAAAACTTGATACCAAACTATTTTTATACCTAAATCAGTTAGGAAGTGAGCCTTGGGATTTACTTTGGCAAATTATTACCAACAAACTTACTTTTATTCCACTGTATGCGGTATTGCTTTTCTTAGTGTATAAAAGCTATGGTTTAAAAGGAATGTTTGCGATTATATTTTCAGCAGCATTGATGATTGCTTTCGCTGACCAATTAGCCAATTTATTTAAACATGGTTTCCAAAGACCCAGACCTTGCAGAGAAGAAGATTTGCAAAGCCTAATACGGCACGTAGTTGAAAATTGCGGGCGTTATGGGTATTTTTCTGGACACGCAGTAAACTCTATGGCAACGGCTGTTTTTCTGGGCTTAATCTTAAAAGACAAATTTAAATACCTTCCGTTTTTATTGCTTTTTTGGGCTTCTATTGTTGGCTATAGCCGGATTTATGTAGGCGTGCATTATCCATTAGATGTCTTTACAGGAATGGCTTTTGGAAGTATTATTGGTTGGGTTTTCTACCGATTGCAACTTATTTTACAGCGTAGGTTTGTGAAAAACTAAATGTTATTTCTTTTAAAATAACGAATTAGAAAAATATACCTAATAAATAGTGCAACCAACAAAGGAATCAATCCTAAAGCAAAAACTTGAACACTAGTTATCGAATGAATGGAAATTAATGCTAACATTAAAACTAAAAAGAAAATATACTTTCCAATCCAATTTGGTGGCGACTTTTTAGCAATGGTTTTTACAAATAATAAGGAAAGTGGAAATGCCCACAAAACATTATAATTATTGGCTGTTGTAGAATGATCGGTCGCAAACC
>CAZIMW010000165.1:0-5787 GCA_964540425.1 uncultured Flavobacterium sp. | reverse complement strand
ATTATAAAAATATTTGCTTTGGCTAAGTGCTAAATTGAAAGGGCAGAGTTTCAAATTCCCCTACGATTTCTTAGCCTAAGCGTTGATAAAGTAAACCCAATACGGGTATAAAAAGTCTATTTTTATATCAACAAAACAAAACCCTTCCAATAATCAAATATTTAGAAGGGTTTCTAAAAAGCGCTTTTACTTCTACCTAAAAATAAAAGTATTTACCTCGCCATTTCTATTCGCAAATGTCATTTTTACAGGTTCGTTATAATTACGTTCGTTCATTATTTGTTTTACATCTTCAATACTTGAAATGGAATAATCATTCAGTTTTAAAATGATAATATTTTCCAATCCGTAACTCTTCATCGTTTTGTTTAAAGCCCTGTTTACTTTTACACCATGATTGACTCCGTAATTTTTTAATTCGGAAGGGTTGCTGTTTTTAATTTCCAAGCCTAGATATTCAATTTCATAAGTATCTAATTTTACTAAAGTTACTGGAACAACTTTTTCTGAACCATCCCGTAACAAAGTAACTTGTACTGTATCACTCGGACGTTTAGAGCCTAAATAACCCACTAAATCTGAAAATTTACCAATTTTTAAACCATCGATTTCTTTTATAATATCACCTTTTTCAATTCCTCCTTTATCAGCGCCACTTCCTTCTTCAACGGTATTCACATAAACACCTTCGGTTTCATCAATTCCTAATTGATTGGCGATATTGCTATTTAGGTTTCCGCCGGTAATTCCTAAAATACCACGTTGTACGTTTCCGTATTCCATAATATCTTCAATTACTTTTCTGGCATTATTGGAAGGCACTGCAAAAGAATAACCAACATACGAACCCGTTTCAGAAGTAATTGCAGTGTTAATTCCTATGAGTTCGCCACGAGTATTTACCAAAGCACCACCACTATTTCCACGATTTACAGCAGCATCGGTTTGGATAAAAGACTGTGATATTCCGTCCATTTCATTTAAATCACGCGATTTTGCACTTATAATTCCTGCGGTAACTGTGGAAGTTAAATTAAACGGATTTCCAACAGCTAACACCCATTCGCCAATTTTTAAATCGTTAGAATTGCCAAAAGGAATGTATTCCAATTCTTTATCTGGGTTAATCTTAATTAATGCAATATCGGTATTGGGGTCAGTTCCTATTAATTCTGCGGAATAAGTTTTATTATTATTTAAAGTGACTTCTAGTTGTGAAGAGTTTTCAATTACGTGATTATTTGTTACTATATATCCGTCTGCAGAAATAATTACGCCACTCCCTGTTCCTACCAATGCACGAGGTTGTCTGCCTCCAAAAAAATGGTTTTGATTGTTGTTTGATTGTCTTGCAATAGTTGTGTTTTTTACGTGAACTACTGCGTGTATTGTTTTTTCGGCGGCTTCGGTAAAATCTAAATTAAAAGGTATGTTATTAGGTTTTGTAAAGTTTGTCGCTGTTAAACCTGGGTTTTCTTCCTGTTGAATAAATGTAATTTTATTCGATTCAATAAAATACTTATATCCAAATAATGTAAATGCACCTGCAAATAGTGCCACGGTAAAAAGTTTAAATGTCTGTTTCATGATTTATATTGTTTAATTGATGTTTTGATCGTGTAAAACTAACAAGGTTTCCTTTAAAATATTTCGTGTCAACATGACTTTAACGTGTATTTAACGTCTATTTAACAAGATAATAAGATATGCAAGCATCGAGGTATTTTGTTATATTTGCGAGATGAATATTTCATTCTATAAATACCAAGGTACCGGAAACGATTTTATAATGATCGATAACCGAAAAGGGGATTTTCCGAAAAATGATGTTGCTTTAATTTCAAAATTATGCGATCGTAAATTTGGTATAGGTGCAGATGGATTGCTATTATTAGAAGAAAATTCTAAAGTGGATTTCACTATGCTTTATTATAATGCTGACGGAAACCTGGGTTCTATGTGTGGAAACGGCGGAAGATGTATGGTACATTTCGCGAATTTTCTTGGAATTATAGAGGGTAAAACAACTTTTGAAGCAGTAGATGGTTTGCATGAAGCAACTATTGAGAAAGGAATTGTTTCATTAAAAATGAATGATGTAGATGAGATTAAAACGACTTCAGAGTATGCTTTTTTAGATACAGGTTCTCCGCATCATGTAGCATTAGTTTCAGGTTTAGAAACCTATAATGTAGAACAAGAGGGAGCATCTATTCGGAATAATATTTATGGGAAAGAAGGATCTAATATTAATTTTGTGGAACATATTTCTAAAAACATCTTTGCAGTAAGAACCTATGAAAGAGGTGTGGAAGCAGAAACCTTATCTTGCGGAACAGGAGTAACAGCTGTTGCTATTGCATTATCGGAAACCAATAAAATCAACTCCAATAAAATTACTTTAAGAACACAAGGAGGCGATTTAAAAGTAAGTTTTGATAAAACTAAAAAAGGATATGAAAATATATTTTTAATAGGACCCGCAACACAAGTATTTAAAGGAGTATGGGAATGAAAACTCTAAAAGGAAATACCGTTTATTTACGAGCCTTAGAGCCAACTGATTTGGATTTTTTATTTCAGTTAGAAAATAATGAAACCGTTTGGGAAGTAAGTAATACTACGAGTCCATTTTCGAGGTTTATGTTAAAAAAGTATTTAGAAAATTCACATAAAGATATTTACGAAGCAAAACAGTTGCGTTTGGTGATTTGTGTTTCAGAAAGTAAAAAAGCAATTGGCTGTATTGATTTATTCGATTTTGAACCTAAACATAAAAGGGTAGGAGTTGGAATATTAATCGCTTCAGAAGAAAATAAACAAAAAGGACATGCTTTAGAAGCTATGAAATTATTGAATAATTATGTGTTTACTCATTTAGGATTACATCAAATTTACGCAGGAATTAGCGAAGATAATATCGCAAGCATCAAACTATTTGAGAAAACAGGTTTTATAAAGACAGGAATAAAAAAAGATTGGATTTTGTCCAACAGAAAATATAAAAACGAATTGCAATACCAATTAATAAATGAGTAATTTAAAAAAAGTATTAGTAGCTACCTTATTATTAGGTTTGGTGGGAATGGGTGGATTTGCTTATTATGTATATAATAATATTTTTGTACCCAATACAGCTTTCAATAATAAGGAAGCCCATATTTATATTCGTTCAGGTGCTGATTTTACTATGGTATTAGAAGAATTAGAACCGCTTTTAAAAGATATAAATTCCTTTAAAACTGTAGCTGTTAAAAAGGAATATCACAAAAACATTAAGTCGGGACATTTCATTATTAAAAAAGGAATGAATAATAATGACCTTGTGAATGCTATTAGAACTGGTAATATTCCTATTTCAATAAAATTTAATAATCAAGAACGTTTGGAGAATTTGGCAGGAAGCGTTTCCAAGCAAATTGAAATAGATAGCTTGTCTTTATTAAACAGTTTTAAAGATCCTAAGTTTTTAATTGAAAAAGGTTTTGATTTAACAAATGCCTTAGCAATGTATATTCCTAATACCTATGAGGTGTATTGGAATATTTCGGCAGATGGATTTAGAGATAAAATGTTTAAAGAATATCAAAATTTTTGGAATGCAAGTAGAGTTGGGAAAGCTAAGAAACTCAATTTAACTGAAACCGAAGTAATCAACCTTGCCGCTATCGTACAGAAAGAAACAGCAAAAGAAGATGAACGAAAACGAGTAGCAGGAGTGTATGTAAATCGTTTAAAGAAAGGGATGTTACTACAAGCAGATCCAACAGTTATCTATTCTAAAAAGTTGTTGGATAACGATTTTGACCAACAGATAAAACGAGTACTTTATAAAGATTTGGAGTTAGATTCTCCTTTTAATACTTATAAGTATGTCGGAGTTCCGCCAGGGCCAATCACCATGCCAGATATTTCTTCGATAGATGCAGTTTTAAATTATGAAAATCATAACTATATATTCTTTGTTGCTGACGTAACTAATTTTGGATATCATAAGTTTGCAAAAACCTATGCACAGCACAACCGAAATAAACAAGAATATGTGCGTTGGATTAATAAACAAAAAGTGAATAGGTAATTTCCAATTCTTCATAATTTAACATTTCTTTAATTTTTGCAACGTATTTAATCGGACTTATTCTGCGGTATAACTAATACTTGTTAGTTTTTCATTTCGTAAGAAAAAACCTACGTATTTTTGTCAAATATTAAAATAAAGTTAACACAATAAGAACTAAAATATTTTAATTTAAAAAGTAGTATCTTTGCACTCGCAAATTAAGGATGTGTAAATACACTTTAAAATTTGATAAAAATGAAAGGTAACTTATTTATTTCGAGTTTATTACTTGTCGTAGTACTAGGTATAACGACCGGTTTTTCTTTTAAAGAAAAGGTAGATTTTTCAAAGTACAAGATGAATGACTTGGAGCTTTGCTATAATGTACTAGATGCGGATGAAGTTGAAAACAACCATCCAGCCCAACCAGGTAATTACATTTTCTTAGGAAAATCGTACGATGGATTTAAAGAAGCTTTAGGCTTTAAAGAATCAAGAGGTGATTATATGATAATTAACAAATATGGATATTTAGGAAAATATCAATTTGGAAAAAGCACCTTAAAATTAATTGGAATTTATGATTCTAGTGACTTTCTTACTGACAGTCATCTTCAAGAAAAAGCATTTTCTGCTAACACTTCTAGAAACAAATGGATTTTACGTAGAGATATTGTACGCTTTGAAGGTAAATATGTAGGTGGTGTTAAAGTTACGGAGTCAGGTATTTTAGCAGCCGCTCATTTAGCAGGTGCTGGAAATGTTAAAAAATATTTAAGAAGTGGAGGAACTATTAATTTTAACGATGCTTTCGGAACAACGATTAGGTATTATTTAAAGAAATTTTCGGGTTACGATACTTCTTTTGTTGTTGCTAACAGAAAGGCAAAAGTTTAAAATTTATTTCTGAATTATAAATAAGGTGGGTCTTTTATGAAGATCCACCTTTGTTTTTTTCCACTCGTTTGCAGTTAATGTTTTAATATATTCTGTAGATAATGTAATGTCGCAAGCCACACATAACTTAGATTGTGGTTGTAATGTTGAAATAATACTTTCTAGCATTTGATTATTTCGATATGGTGTTTCAATAAACAATTGTGATTGATTTTGCTCTTCTGAAAGACGTTCTAAACGTTTGATTTCTATTCTGCGTTCTCGTTTATCTATAGGGAGATAACCATTAAACGAAAAATTCTGGCCATTAAATCCGCTCGCCATCATTGCTAATAATATAGACGAGGGACCTACTAAAGGCACCACTTTTATTCCTTTTAAATGAGCTTGCTCTACAACTGCAGCACCAGGATCTGCAATTCCGGGGCAACCAGCATCCGAAATTACACCAATATCCTGCCCTTCTAAACAAGGAAGCAGCATACTTGGAATTTCAGAATCTTGCGTATATTTATTGATTAAACTGATATTTAGGTCTGGTTGTGATTTTTTTGGGCAGATAGTTTTTATAAACCTTCTGGCGTTTTTTTCGTTTTCAACTATATAGATATCAATTTCTTCTACAGCCTTTTTAACCAATAATGGTAAAACTTCTAAAGGTGCAGTTTCTCCTAAAGTACAGGGGATTAAATATAAGTTACCGCGTTTTTGCATTTGTATTTATTTTATTACCAATTTTTCTACTACGGATTTCCCGCTTTCTGATGTTATCTTCACTAAATAAATTCCACTCACTAAATCATTAACAGCGACTGTTTTTTCAGAAGAAG
>CAZIMW010000164.1:0-5889 GCA_964540425.1 uncultured Flavobacterium sp. | reverse complement strand
AATTTATTATTTTATTGCAAATTTAACATTTCCACACAAATCGTGGTAGAACCAAAAAGAATTCTGATTTTAATTTGCATTATAGTTACAAATATTTCGTTCGGACAAAACTAACTCAGATAACGGGCTGAAAATGGTTTCGGACTACTCTTCTGACAATTCTGAAATTAGAGATATTTTACAATTTGAAGGAATTGAATATTTGAAATTAAAATTCATTGGAAAAGAATTAAAAGATAAAAGTTACCATCTCACAGTTAAGGAAATTTGGGACGGAAAAATCGTAAGAGACACAACCGTTTTTAATAGTAAAACTATTGGAATTAAACAATTTGAAAAAGTAAATGATACTATTTTAAATTTTAAAATAATTTCAAAACTAACTCATAAAAATAAATTGAGAATGACTTTTAAATTTCCAAGATTTTCAATAACAAAAGAATATGACGCAATTGACACTGATGAATATAGTTTGAGAAATATTGCGGACGAAAGTAAGTTAGAAATTGGTTATAATGAAAAATTTTACTTATTGGCTTACATTCTTCCATACGAAAGAGAAGATGGCTCAAAATCTTGGTGTGAAGTTGGAACAAGTGGAAAGGAAATCGAAAATTGGGGAAATAAATTTGGAATAAAACACTATCTTTTATTTGAAATGAAATTTGAATAAATTACTGTTGGCTATAACTAAGTATATGGCGCGCCGATAGACCAGCGCTATATATCTTGTTGACTGATCCGGAATATATTGATAAGGGGGAAATCGAGGAGTTTGCCAGAACCTTAAAAAAGAAGAACGCCGTTTTGATTCCACTTTAAAGCTTCTTTTTTTAGAATGTTATCCAAAGAGACCATTTTTTAAGGAAACTCCCATTTTTTTGGTGTAAGAATCTCGCTTTTTCGGTCATTTTCTTCAGTTTGGACATTGGTATGCTAAGGTTCTTTTTGCCTTTTTGAGGAAGTTGGATGCGCTTTTTATCCAAACCCATATCCTTATAAGCGGCTCGAAGTCCATAAATGGTATGCTTGAAAAAACTCTCTGATGGGGTTTTATGTAGGTTTTGACAGTGGTAAAGATAGTCGTTGATCTGCTCTTGATTAAGATGCTCTGGACGCTGTTTGTAATAAATAGAAAGATGAGAAAGACAGCGTAGGTAATTGGTTAAGGTACTGGTTGATTTACCGTTTATGGCAAAACTCTTTTCTAATCTAAGGGCTAGTTCTTTAAATTCGGGTACTTGGTCTAAGGCCGTTTTTAAAATCGTTTTTACTTTTTTTTATACATAATCTTAAAGTTTTTATGAAGTCTTCAAGTTAATGTATTTTTATCAGGAACTAAAAAGGCTTCCTAGGCACGAGGATTAGTTCAATAGCGGCTATACTTAATATACTTTAAAAATCAGGAATTCACATCTTCTATGTTGTTCAAATTCCTTTAAAACAAGTTCTAATATTTTATATTATATCGTACATTTTGTAAATAAAAAAGTAAGTGGATTAGGAATAAATCCTTATGATTTTTTGGTTTTAAAACGAGTTAAAAAGAAAAAATAGTTTTATCAAGACACGTATTACTTATAATATTTATTAAAATCATTTGCCCCGATAATTATCGGGATTTCGTTTTTTTTTACCTAAATTACAACAGTGCATATCAGTCAATTTAATTAGTAAACTGCTGATATACTTATATTACCTGCAAGCTAAAAAAAAATCTAAATGTCAATAGAAAACATACCTAAAATCTACTATAAGAACAAAAAGGAGAATCCTGATTTGTTTATTTATGATTTTAAAATGACCAATGATATTGTTAAAAGCAAGGTTATTTTAGGAATGAATATGTTTAGCTTTTTACAAGTCGGAAAAAAACAAGTGCATTTCGCTGGAACATCTGTAGCAGTAAATAAAGACCAATCGTTGTTGCTAAAAAAAGGAAACTGGCTATGGACAGAGTTACTAGATAAAGAAGCAATTTATTACTGTAAGCTGTTCTTTTTTTCAGAACAAAAACTAAAAGAATTTTTAGAAAAACACTCTAAAAACAAAGAAATAATAAAAGATGAAATACCCTATTTTATCATTAGGAATGATGCATATATTACTTCCTATTTAAATTCATTATCAACAATTACCGAAGCACCAACAGTCTTTATGGAAAATTTACTTTCTGTAAAATTTGAAGAATTGATGCTTTATCTTTTACAGAAATATGGAAGAACATTTGAACTATACCTACATTCTTTAATAATTAAAGAAACTTCGCCTTTTAAAAAAGTTGTAGAAAATAAAATACATTCTAATTTAAAATTAGAAGAAATTGCATTTCTATGCAATATGAGTTTATCAACTTTTAAACGTCATTTCATTAAAGAATACAAAGCCTCACCCGGAAAATGGCTTCAAGACAAACGTCTTCAAAAAGCAAAAGAAACGTTAGAGCAAGGCAATTTAAAACCATCAGACATCTATTTAGACTTTGGCTACAACAACCTTTCAAACTTTAGTATCGCTTTTAAAAACAAATTCGGTTTTAACCCTAGCGAAACAGCTTCATAATTTTTATATTTTAACTTGACCTTTTTTCATAAGCTATTGAACTGTTTTAGTAATTCGATGAGACAGCTCTTGTTGTAGATTTGCATCAAATTAATAACAATACTAAAACAGAGAATTATGAACATTACATTAGCACAAGCAGAAAAAGCAATAGTAGCAGCAAAACAAAAATCTACAGCAATAGACACAAAAATGAACATTGCAGTTGTAGATGCAGGAGCAAATTTAGTAGCATTCGGTAGAATGGATGGTGCTTGGTTAGGTTCGTTAGACATTTCTATTAAAAAAGCAAAAACAGCTCGATTTTTTGATATGAATACTGGAATTATCGGAGAATTATCTCAGCCAGGTCAGCCTTTATTTAATATCGAACATTCAAATAATGGATTGATTACTTTTCCAGGAGGGATTCCAATCAAAAACGAATCTGGAGAAATAATTGGAGCTATTGGAGTAAGCGGAAGCTCGGTTGAAAACGACCACACAGTTGCAGAAGCTGGTGCATTAGCAATCTAATAACTTACTGAATCAGACAGACTTTATAGACAGAACATAATTAATATAAAGAGGATAATTAGTTTTAATTATCCTCTTTTCATTTATAAAATAATATGAAAAGAGGATAATTAGTTTTAATTATCCTCTTTTCATTTATAAAATAATATGAAAAGATATTTTGCTGAATTTATTGGCACGTTTGCTTTGGTATTTTGTGGTACAGGAGCAATAATTGTAAACCAACAAAATGGTGGAGATTTAGGTTTAATAGGAGTTTCTTTAGTTTTTGGGATTATAATTAGTGCTATGATTTATATTTTCGGGAATATTTCTGGTGCACACATAAATCCATCTGTTACAATTGCATTAACAATTGGAAAATTAACGTCGAAAAAAGAGGCTATATTTTATATTTTTGCTCAAATTATTGGAGCTATTTTGGCAAGTTGGTTGCTTAAGTTTATTTTCCCTGAAAGTTTAACATTAGGAGCTACAATCCCTTCTGGCGAATTACTACAATCCTTCATTATAGAATTTATATTGACATTCTTTTTAATGCTTACGATTTTAGGTGTAACATCTAAAAAGGAATTTTCTAATATCGCTGGACTTGTAATTGGATTGGTAGTTACAGGAATCATCCTTTTTGCTGGCCCAATTTCTGGAGGATCTTTTAACCCTGCGAGAAGTTTTGCACCAGCAATTGTATCTGGTAATATTACTACACTTTGGATTTATATTACAGCACCAACATTAGGCGCAATTTTAGCAATGCTAGTTTGGAAGGGATTTAACAAAACGGAATAAAGCCAGGCAGGTAATAGCGTATAAAAATAATGTGTAACTTAGTGCTTAATCAAAGGTTAGTGCAATTTTGTTACGTCTGATTTTTCCTTCGGAAAATCCTCGCATACAAAACCGCAACTATTCAAGAACTGTGTTAATAAAGCAAATCCCAATTCAGGTAAACTATGCTATAATAAACTTTAAAAACTCAGGAACTCACACCTTCTCTGTCGTCCTAATTCCTTAAAAATAAGTTCTAATTTTAACTTGTCCGAGAACTATTGGAATTATCCTTTTATTTAGACTAATTTTGCAACAGTAGCAAGATAGCTAAAATCTGTAATTGAATCTGCTATTATAGTAACCTTACCTAAAATATAAAAATGGAACAAACTGAATTTTTAGAACAACATATATTTAAAGGCTTAAAAAATCTGAATGACGGATTTGACCAAGAAGACATCCAATATTTTTCTGAATCGGATTTCGAAATCCTTCTTCAACGTGTGGAACATTTTGGAGTTAGTATTTATGAAATTAAACCTTGGTTTAATAAGGAATTCCTAGATGTTTCCGTACACGGAGATCATAATAAAAAAGCGACCGATCCACGATGGTACAAAAAAGCGTTTTTAACCTTTAGAAAAAGTCAAACTGGACTTTCTTATTCTGCAACCTATAAAGTATCTAAGAAACTTTTGGCAAGAGAAAACATTGTGAGTAAAGATCTATAATGATATAACAAAGCTTGTAACTAGTTTCAATTTTAAAGGAGGTAACTAACTCTTTTGGTTTTATGAAAAAACAAATTGCTATTATTGGCGGCGGACCTTCTGCTTTATTATTGGCAGCTTTTTTAGATGCCGATAAATTTACAATTACTATCTATGAAAAAAAGAAAACTGCTGGTCGTAAATTTTTAGTCGCTGGTAAAGGTGGGTTTAATTTAACGCATTCAGAACCAATTGATTTGCTTATAAAACGTTACACACAAAATGATTTTTTAGACAAAGCCCTACTTCATTTTACCAATACTGACTTTAGAAATTGGCTTGATAAAATTGGAATTCCAACATACATAGGAAGCAGTAAAAGAGTATTTCCAAAAGAAGGAATTAAACCTATGGAAGTACTGAATACAATTCTCAAATTTCTCAAAGAAAAAGGAGTTGTTATTAAGTATGATCATACTTTTACTGAATTGGACGGTGATAATAACCCGATTATAAATCAGAAAACAATACAAACAGATTATACCGTATTTTCTTTAGGAGGAGCAAGTTGGAATATTACTGGATCTGATGGAAAATGGCTCGATACTTTTTCTAATAAAGGAATTAAAACAAAACCATTTCAAGCATCAAACTGTGGATATCAAATAGATTGGAAACCTAATTTTATTCAAAAACATGAAGGAACTCCTTTAAAAAACATTGCTATTTCTTGCAATAACGTACTTCAGAAAGGAGAAGCGGTTATTACTAAATTTGGATTGGAAGGAAATGCTATTTACGGGCTGAGTCCACAAATTAGAGAACAGTTAAATTCCAAATCAAAAGCAAGTATTTTTATCGATTTTAAACCTTCATTAACTTTAGAAAAAGTTCATTCAAAAATTAAATTTTCTACCTATAGAAATACAACTGAGATTTTAAAAAAAGAACTTAAATTAAGCACTTCTCAAATAGATTTATTAAAATTATATTTATCTAAAGAAACGTATTTAAATACCGAATCATTATCAAATAATATCAAGAAATTTCCTTTAAAAATAATAAGTACAGCAGCTATTAATGAAGCGATTTCTACCGTTGGAGGCATTGATTTAAATGCAGTTTCTGATAATTTTGAACTTAATAATCTTCCTAATCAATTTTGTATTGGCGAAATGTTAGATTGGGATGCCCCAACTGGCGGATATCTATTACAAGCTTGTGTGAGTACTGGTGTATATTTAGCTAGTTATTTAAATAAAAATGCTTAAAACGAGTTTGGGAAATCAGTTGATTACAAATTCTTTTTTTTAAGTAATTCCCATCTTGG
>CAZIMW010000163.1:0-6152 GCA_964540425.1 uncultured Flavobacterium sp. | reverse complement strand
AAAACAAATATCCAAATTATTTTTCAAATCCCACAAGTTTTGAGACTGATCCAATGATACATTAATTACTATAGTTAATTATCAAAAAAACGATTCATTTTAAAGATAAAAAAAAAATAGAATTTATACTGTTTTAATTAATAATATTTCTTCAACATTCTGTACTAAATCACTTGTGTTTATAAGGATTAACTCCATTATAAGTATGGAAATAATAGTATGTATAAACTCCCTTTTATTTTTAAAATTAATCGAATATTTAAATTTGAAACTTAAAACAATTGTAGCGTTTTATAATTACCCATTACAAACGACATAGAGCCTAAAATTATTATCAGTTATAAATATAGTCTTTCTTCTTATGTCTTAAAGCGGAGCGGTCTTTTGTCTTTCATGGACATTAATGAATTTATATATTAATCCCAATAGGAAGCAACTTTTTATATTTTCTACGATTTTTTCTTAGAAATCCTGCGATTTCAGGACTAGTAGGAACCAAGTGGATTCTACGCTCTTCTACTTCAGTAAATACAGCTTTGATAAAAATTTCTCTAAAACCTTGTTCTTCCATGTCTTCAGGCATTTCGTACTTGGTTAGGAAAATTTTTCGGTCTTGTAATGCGTATTCAATGCGAGCCATATTATCGCCTACTTCTAATTCAAATTGTCTTAAAAATACATTGTCGGTAATTTCTACATCTTCAATCATAGGGAGTTGGTTTAAATTAATTTGCGATTATCAGCTAAGAATTTGCATTCTATTTTTTAACGGTAGTTTTGGTATTATATTCAAAATTAAAATACTGTTAGGATTATTTTCCTATAAAGCGTAAATTTACGATTAATTATTGAGCTAACCCTTTATTCTTTTGATAAAGCTATATGAATCAAGCTAAAATTCACATTTATTTTGTGCCTGGACTTGCTGCAGGGAAAGAAATATTCGAACATATTTCATTTCCAAAAGATAAGTATGAAGTCCATATTATCGAATGGATAATTCCTGTAAAAAATGAATCTATACAAGATTACGCAAAGCGGATGGCTTCCAAAATAAAAGAGCCAAACCCTGTTTTAATAGGGGTTTCGTTTGGAGGTGTGATGGTTCAAGAAATGAATGCTTTTTTAAATGTTCGGAAACTAATTATCATTTCGAGTGTGAAATCCAAAAGAGAAATGCCCCGAAAAATGAAGGTGTTTAAAATGATTCCTGCGTATCGTTTAATTCCAAAAAGTTTTTTAGAAAACACCAAAAGCTTGGTGAAATATGGATTGGGAATTAAATCTAAAAAGAAATTAGAATTATACCAAAATTACCTTTCCGTAAAAAATACAGATTATCTAAAATGGGCAATTAAGCAAATGGTTAGTTGGAATCAGTCTGAAGAAATTGAAAATATTATCCATATTCACGGTGATAAAGACACGGTGTTTCCTATTAAAAAAATTAAAAAATGTATTGTCGTTCTCGAAGGAACACACATTATGTTGCTTACAAAATATAAATGGTTGAACACTAATTTACCTAAAATTATAGAAGGTACCTATTAATAAAATATGTCAGAAAAAAAGAAATTTGGAACCTTTACTGGAGTATTTACACCTTCAATTCTTACAATTTTAGGAGTAATTATGTACCTAAGAATGGGCTGGGTTATTGGTAATGCAGGTCTTTTGGGCTCTATCATGATAATCGTTCTTGCTCATGTTATTTCGGTTTCAACAGGATTGAGTGTTTCATCTATTTCAACAGATAAAAAAGTTGGACCAGGAGGAATTTATTACATCCTTTCTAGAAGTATGGGAATCCCTATTGGTGGTGCTATTGGTATTGCCTTGTATGTTGGGACGGCGCTTTCCATTTCTCTTTATTTAATTGGTTTTGCCGAAAGTTTTAATAGTTATTTAGGGTTTGAAACCGATATAAATGGTTTGCGAATTTCAGGGTCTATTGCACTATTAGTACTTACTGCAATTGCATTAATTAGCACTTCATTTGCATTAAAAACACAGTTTATTATTTTAATTGCCATTGTCGTTTCGTTGTTTTCTATATTTATTGGAAGATCAGAAGCTATTCCGGAAGTTGTAGAAACAGTAACTCAACCTAAATCCATCCCTATGGAAGTGTTATTCGCGGTTTTCTTTCCTGCAGTTACTGGCTTTGCAGCAGGAATAGCTATGAGTGGCGACTTGGATAACCCTAAAAAAGCAATTCCAAATGGAACAATTGCTGCTATTACTGTTGGATTTGTAGTTTATATAGTCTTAGCTATTTTTTTATATTATAAAGTTGACGCTGAAGTTTTAAAATCAGATAATAATATTTTAATGAAAATAGCCTTATTTGCTCCAGCCGTTGTTGCGGGAATTTGGGGAGCAACACTTTCTTCTGCTTTGGGTGGAATTCTAGGTGGTCCAAGGATATTACAAGCAATGTCGATTGATAAGATTACTCCTCAGTTTTTCCGAAAAGTAAAGGGGAAAAACAATGAGCCAGTTAACGCTTTATTTATGGTGTTTGTAATTGCCCAATTAGGAGTTTTAATTGGGGAATTAGATGTTATTGCTCGTATTGTTTCTATGTTTTATTTGTCGGCTTATGGTTTTATCAACCTTTCATTTTTTCTTGAAAGTTGGGCAAATCCAGATTTTCAACCCACTTTTAAGATAAAACGATGGATTGGACTTTTGGGTTTTATGGCTTGTTTTGGAGTGATGTTTAAGCTTGATGCATTGGCGATGTTTGTTTCTATTGCTATAATTTTAGGGATTTATATTTGGTTGCAACACAAACAAATAGTTTTAATGACGGGTGATGTTTGGTTGAGTGTTTGGAAAAAAATTGTTGCCAATGGATTGCAAAAAATAGAATCAAAACCAACCGAAATTAGTAATCAATGGAATCCTAATATTATTCTTTTTAGTGGCGAAAGTGAACATCGTGCATATTTGGTTGAATTAGGAAAAACATTAGCCGGAAGAGCAGGAATTGTTACTAATTTTAAATTAATTTTAGACAGAGATAATTCTATACCATTGCCAAAATCTAATCAGATTGTAAAAGAAGAATATTTTGAAAAAATTGGAGTTTTTGCACGTCAGATAAAAGTGAATAATATTTATAAGGGAATTGAGGATATCGCTTCCATATTTGGCTTTTCTGGAGTCGATCCAAATACTATTATGATGGGTTGGCCAAAGGGTTTGGAGAATTCTGAAGAATATTCAGCAATGACACAGAAGTTGTTGTATTTGGATTATAATTTATTGTATCTAGATTTTGATAGACAAAAGAAATTTGGTGATTACCAAACAATCGATTTATGGTGGCGAGAAACCGATAGTAAGAATGCCGAAATGATGTTAAATATTGCTCGTTTTATTATTCAATCTCCCAAATGGTCAAAGACAACTATTCGTGTATTGTTTGTAAATAATAGTAATACTGATAGCGCGATTATAGAAAATAATATTCTCAATTTAGTAGAAGATATTCGCGTTAAAGTTGAAACTAAAATAATTTATAATACAGTAGAACAAATTCCTTTTTATGAATTAATTGAAAAACATTCTGCTAAAACTGACTTAATAGTATTAGGGATTCCGAATTTTATTATTAAAAAACAAGCTCAATTTGTTACAGAAACCAATCAGTTATTTGAAACTATAGGTTCTACCTTAATGGTAAAAGCTTCCGAGAATTTCAATGAAATAACACTTGACATTGAAAAGGATACTTCAATAGATTCTGAACAGTTGTAATATTATTTCCGTTAAAAAGTTTTTGATAAATTGTGAATCATTAACGTAAAAAATAGAAATTACTATTCATTTTTTAATATCTTTATTCAATAATATAATTGAATTTATCATAAGGAAATCCCCCGCCTTTTAGGTTCATATTAATCTATACTATTTCTGAAGCTATGAAACTTACAACAAAAATTTTATTTGGAATCCTTCTCCTTGGAGCGGGTACTTTATTTATAAATGCAGTTCAAGAAGCACCGACAGATGCTATCGTTAAACGTAAAATAATAAATGATTATAATATTTATGCTTTGCCAATTCCAGAGAAAATGGACTTTGCTGGTGAACCTGTTCCTTTGGATAATCCTGATATTAGAGAGCGAATGGATCGCGAATTATTGGTAAATACCTACTGGCAATCAAACGGATTATTATTATTTAAACGGGCTCATAAATATTTTCCAATTATCGAACCTTTATTAAAAAAATATGGGCTTCCTGATGATTTTAAATATTTGGTAGTTGCAGAAAGTGGTTTGATGAATAATCGTTCTCCAGCTGGAGCGGCTGGGTTTTGGCATTTTATGAAAGGAACAGGAAAAGAATATGGTCTAGAAATTAATAGTTATGTTGATGAGCGTTATAATTTAGAAATTGCTACAAGGGTTGCTGCGGAATACTTAATAAGTGCAAAGGAAAAATTTGGAAGTTGGACATTAGCCGCAGCTGCATATAATGCTGGAAGAGCAGGAATTGCTAAACAACAAACAAGGCAACAAGCTTCAAATAGTTATTATGATTTACTGTTAAACAGCGAGACAAGTCGATATGTTTTTAGAATTTTAGCTTTTAAAGAAATAATGTCCAATCCGCAGAAATACGGATTTAATTTTAGAGAGTCCGATTTATATGAAACGATACCAACTTACAAGGTAAAGGTAGATACGGTAGTTACAGATTTCGCCTCCTTTGCTATAAAACATGGTATTAATTATAAAATTTTAAAAATTCACAATCCTTGGTTGCGAGATAATTATTTAAAAAACTCTTCAGGAAAAGAATACTATATTGAAATACCAGAAGAAGGATATTATAAAACTATCAAATGAAACGAGCATGTTACCCCGAAGTTTCGGGGTAATCACATAAGAAAATAGCCTCCCCCGTATTTGATACGGAGATTAATTACGAACAGTCCCGATAGTTATCGGGATTACGTAGAAAATATAATTTAAACCTATGAAAATGAGTACAACAATTATTGTATCCTTATTAATTATTGGAGTTTTAGCAGGAATGCTTAGTGGGTTAATTGGGGTAGGAGGAGGTGTTATAATGATTCCCTTATTGGTGGTTGTTTTAGGATATTCGCAACATGCAGCACAAGGGACAAGCCTTGCTGTACTTGCTATTCCAGTTACTTTTTTAGCTGCCTATAATTATTATTCAGAGGGTTATATTAATTGGAAATTTGCTTTAATTATAGCAATTGGTTTTGTGGTAGGTGGTTATTTTGGTTCTAAATTAGCAATTTCCATTAACCAAGAAATACTTAAAAAAATATTTGGAGTGATACTTTTAATAGCTGCTTTTAAAATGTTTTTTGGAAAGTAATTTTATTGTTTTTCTTTAGAACTTAATTGATTTTTATCAGAATTCATATTCTTTAATCGAAAGAATTCCCCGAGGCTCTGCCTCGGTGGTCAAAAAGGAAAGTTTGAAAACCTGAGGTTTTCATCAAACTAAAAATAAAATTTTTTCCGCTTGATACCTCTATGGCTCTGCCTCGAGGTAGTTCATTAATGAAATTCCGTTTAAAAATGAACTGTAATTCAGTTCAAAAGAAATTTCAAACGCTTCATTATAATGATGTAAAACTCCTCGCCGTACATCTGCAATTTTTTTGTTTTTATCAATGAAAAATGAAGTTGGAAAACCTAAACTGTGTTTCATTGTTTCAATAATGTGGTCGTTGGTGTTTTCTTTTTCATCAACATATACAATCGTAATGTGCTTATTATAATCCTTAGTTGCTTTTTTTACTTTACTTTTTTTATCCCAAAATAGAATTACAAAATCGATTTCCTTATGGTATTTTTTTGCAATTTCATTTAATGCTGGAATTTCTCCAGAACCAGGAGTACACCACGAAGCATAAGTCATTAAAAATACAGGTTTGTCAAAGTCGTACAATTCTATTTTTCTTCCTGATAATTTTCTAACTTTAAAATTATCTAAATAACTGCCGTTAACAATATTGTTTATTAATGAATCGAATAAAAATTCAGCCCGTTCAAAATCATGGTCTGTATAGGCTTCTTGAGATTTTGCTCTGTAGGTTTTTATGGGATCAAGCACAAAACTTGTGGGATTTGAATATTTACGCAAATAATTTTTGT
>CAZIMW010000162.1:0-6216 GCA_964540425.1 uncultured Flavobacterium sp. | reverse complement strand
TTTTTAATTTTTTTTTTTTTTTTTTTTTTATTACAATTTTTATTTTTTTTTTAAAAATAAATATTTTGGCATAAGGTTATTTTTATGAGGGATATTTACTGAAAAGTGTTCTAACAAGTGAAACGGACTATTGGTATAACAAGAGTCGTATGATGCGAGAGTATCACGTACGGTTCTGTGAGAGGCTTAGGCTGAAATTCTCTTTGCTTACTTGAGCAAACGTTTCTCAAACATAATCATTAGGACCAGACCCTATGTTGAAAAAGCTGTCTATAGTCCCATCTGAATTGATTTTAGCAATAAAATTACTTGAAACGTCATTGTAAATATTAAAAGCACCATTGATAAAATACTTACCATCATTTAATATAGTTACATCAAAAATTGTAGAATAAGTGCCGTTTTGAGGTAGGTTGTAGGAATCAAATGAAGTGTCTAAACTACCGTCAATATTAAGTCGTACAAGTCCGTTTCTTGCGATATTCTGATATTCTTGAAGAGGACCGCTTATCATTATTTTTCCATCTTCCTGAATTTTAATGTCGTAAATGTAATGTGATTCATCTCCATTAAAACTTGGGTCAAATGTTCCGTTTGGAAAAAATCTTCTGAATAGCTTATATTGATTTGATTCGTCATTCTGCCCAGTAATTATTGTTTTTCCATCTGCTTGTACAGCTAAATCTCTAATTGAAGAGACAGGTGGCAAATTCAAATTGAAAGTAGTATCTAAACTCCCATCAGAATTTAAACGTGCTGCAGCTTCAATTGGTGTGTTATCTATTAAGTCAAAAGTTCCTGCAATGATTATTTTTCCATCATTCAGTATTTCGATTTTATTTACTACCGAAATTGAATTATTTTGAGGAAAAGAAAGGGTCTATACTTCCATCTATTATTGAGTCTTCTAACATAAGACGAACCGCCTCCAGCTATTAGTATTTTATTATCATCCTGTATTGCAATATATCTTACAATCCCAAAGTAACTTGTACTTGCGTCAAAGCTAGTGTCAATTGACCCGTCTGTATTAAAGTCTTTCAATTGATCCAAAACTACCTCCAATAAGGATTTTGTGGTCGTCTTGTTCAGCAATTACATCTATTGAAGTGTCAATATTAGTTATTGCAAAGGTTGAGTCTAATTGACCATCTTGACAGAAGAGAGAGAAACTATTAATTATGATTAAAAATAATATTATATTTTTCATATTGCTTTATGCTAGATATTGAAAGTGAAAATTATTTCTATTATATTCTTATACAAATTACTTTAAATTAGTAATGTTTTACTCCTTCACTATTTTCAAACTATAGCTAGCATCATTTGTTTTAATTGTAACAAAATACAATCCTTTTGTTAAAGGCACATTTTTAAGATTAAAAACAGTACTGTTAGCTATGTTTTCTTTGTAAATTAGTTGTCCAAGGCTGTTGAAAAATTCCAATTTATAATTGTTAGATTCACTAAATTTTATGACAGATTTTTCGGTAATTGGATTTGGATACACTACAAATGTTTCAGAAGTTTCCAAATCATTATTACTTAATATCACACCTTCACCATTACACTCGTTAAATTCAATAGCATTAATTAAGCTATCCAAAATAGCGTAAATTTCAGTAGTAGCATCAATAGAAATTATTCGTAAAAGAAATTCGGATTGAGCAGTGGGAAAAGCTTTATAAACCGAAGTGATTTCTGCATTTAACGTTGCCAAATCTTCTGGATAAATGGTATCTGAATTTACAATAAAATTAATAAAGGCATCTTTGTTAAAACCGTTAGGAACCTCGGTAAGAGTTAGTGCCGAGTAATATCCAAAAGTCCCGTCAGTTTCTTCACAATCGGTTACAACACAATAAAGAAAGTCTAAAGAGTTTTCTAAACTATCTAATATTGAATAGATTTCGATAGCAGCAACAATTGTAATAGATTTATGAGTGTTATACGAAGGAATTAATTTGAAAACAGCGGTTATGTTGTCGTTTAATAAGGCTAAATCGTCGTTGGATATAACATCTATTTCAGTAATACGGTTTATAAAATCATTCTTATTAAAATCGGCAGGTAGATTTTCAATATTTAAAACTGTTCGATATTGATAAGTACCATCATCTTGTAGACAGTCTTGACTTTGTGCAAATGAAATATTTAGGAGTATAAATAATAAGAGTATTGTCTTTTTCATAAATAATTATTTTGATAATTACTGTACATTTTTATAGAAACTTATATGACACGAATATAGGGTTTTATAAATAAAAAAACAATTAATGATAGTTTTGATACAGGGCAAACTCACACTTTTTTGTGTATGTTGATATCCAGAGAGTTGTGTTTTTTGATTTTTCTAACTGTTAGATTTTTAAAAAAGATAACGTGCTGAAAATGAAATGTTACGCTTTTTAAAAATAAAAGTATGAGTTTGCCCTGAGTTTTGATATTTATAGAAAATATTCATTTAAAATTTACACAAAAGAGTTTAGCAAACTATTTTTTTAGCTTATTTTTGCGGATGCAAAACAACGTCCTTATTTTAGATTTCGGTTCGCAATACACTCAATTAATTGCAAGACGCGTTAGAGAGTTGAATATTTATTGCGAAATCCATCCTTTTAACAAAGTTCCAGAAAACGTAGAAAACTTTAAAGCGGTAATTTTATCAGGAAGTCCTTTCTCGGTTCGTGCTGAAAATGCCCCGCATCCAGATCTTTCAAAAATAAAAGGTCATAAGCCACTTTTAGGCGTTTGTTATGGTGCTCAATATTTAGCACATTTTTACGGTGGAAGTGTGGAGCCTTCCAATATTCGCGAATATGGCCGTGCTAATCTTTCTGAAATTTCTGAAAACGAAACCTTATTCAACGGCTTCGAAAAAGACTGCCAAGTATGGATGAGTCATAGCGATACTATTGCGAAACTTCCTGAGAAAGGAATCCGATTAGCAAGCACCAAAGATGTGGCAAATGCTGCTTACCGAATTGATGGAGAAGAAACCTATGCCATTCAATTTCATCCAGAAGTATATCATACCAACTACGGAAAACAATTATTAGAAAATTTTTTAGTAAACATTGCTAAGGTGGAACAAACCTGGACGCCAGCCGCATTTGTAGATACTACGGTAGCCGATTTAAAAGCAAAAGTAGGAAATGATAAAGTGGTTTTAGGACTGAGTGGTGGCGTAGATTCTACCGTTGCAGCGGTTTTGTTACACAAAGCAATTGGAAAAAATCTGTATTGTATTTTTGTAAATAACGGCTTGCTTCGGAAAGACGAATACCAAAGTGTACTCGATCAATATGAGCATATGGGCTTGAATGTGAAAGGCGTAGATGCTTCGGAACGGTTTTTAGAAGCCTTAAAAGGAATTAGTGATCCAGAACTTAAAAGAAAAGCAATCGGACGTGTTTTTATAGAAGTTTTTGACGATGAAGCGCATTTGGTACAAGATGTGCATTGGTTGGCACAAGGAACTATTTACCCAGATGTTATTGAAAGCGTTTCGGTTTCTGGAGGTCCTTCAGCAACCATAAAATCACACCATAATGTAGGAGGGTTGCCCGATTTTATGAAGCTGAAAGTGGTAGAGCCTTTGCGAATGATTTTTAAAGACGAAGTACGAAGAGTCGGAAAAGAAATGGGAATTGATGCAGAACTTTTAGGAAGACATCCATTTCCAGGTCCAGGATTAGGAATACGTATTTTAGGCGATGTAACTGCCGAGAAAGTAAGAATCCTTCAAGAAGTTGATGCTATTTTTATCAACGGATTAAAAAAGTGGGGATTGTACGACAAAGTATGGCAAGCAGGAGCAATGTTGCTTCCAGTAAATAGTGTGGGAGTAATGGGAGACGAACGTACTTACGAAAAAGTAGTAGCTTTGCGAGCAGTAGAATCCACCGATGGAATGACAGCAGATTGGGTAGATTTACCTTATAAATTCCTACAAGAAACGTCTAATAATATAATAAATAGAGTAAAAGGCGTTAATAGAGTAGTGTACGATATAAGTTCAAAGCCACCTGCGACTATTGAGTGGGAGTAAATTCCTGCGACTTGTGCTGAGTTTTTATCAATTAAGGCAGTAATCTCATGAATATTAATTAACGATTGGGGATTGTCGATTTTTGATTTAAGAATTAAATTTACTACTAGAAATAAAGATTAATAATATTTAAAATTTTGCGTCTTCGCACCTTTGCGAGAACAAAAACATTATAAATGAAAAACATATTTTTTATACTTCTTTTTAGCTTTTTAGCAACCGCTACTTTTGCCCAAGAATTTGCAAGTCATAACGTAAAAAAAGGCGAAACTATTTACAGTATTGCCAAACAATACGGTATTTCTGAAAGTTTATTATATCAATTAAATCCAGATGTTAAAAACGGAATTCAAACAGGAGATTTTTTAATTGTTCCTGCACAAGATTCTGTTGTTCTTAAGGATTTGAAAAAACACCGAGTAAAACGTAAAGAAACAATAAAAAGCATCGCTTTAAAATATAATATCACCGAAGACGCTTTAAAAAAATACAATAAAAATTTGTATGCTAGAGAAGTTAAAAAAGGAGAGAAGTTAGCTATTCCTATTTTTGCAAAGCCTTCAAAAAACAATACGATTGTTGAAGTTACTGAAACCTCAAAAGATGCCATTTCAAAACATTTAGTACTTCCAAAAGAAACAAAATTCGGTATTGCAAGAAAATATGGAATCTCTATTGCAGAATTAGAACAACTAAACCCGACAATGGGTAAAAATATTCAAATTGGTCAAGAAATTGTGATTCCGAATTTGGTAGTTTCAGAAGGTGCAACGATTATTGAAGAAGCTGATTTTGAGTATTATGAAGTGCTTCCGAAGGAAGGATTCTTTAGATTAAAAATAAAATTAGGACTTTCAGAAGAAGAAATTATTGCTTTAAATCCGTATGTTAAAGAAGGTTTAAAAGAAGGAATGATTTTAAAAATCCCAAAAAATAAAAGTTTAATTACCGAAGAGTTTACAGCCGTAAATCTAGAAGACCATATTACTAATTATAAGGTAAAGAACATTGCGGTAATGCTTCCGTTTAAATTAAGCCGGATTGATTTAGATTCCTTTAACGTAAACAAAGAATTGTTGAAATCTGACGGAAACCTCCGGGCAGCAATTGATTTTTACAGTGGCGTTTTAATGGCTTCCGAATTTGCAAAAGACCATGGTATTTCAACAAATATTACTATTTACGATACCGAAGGTAGTGTGACCAAAGTAGGAACTATAATCAGCTCAAATAATTTTGATGAGGTAGATGCAGTTATTGGTCCGCTTTTGAGTAAAAATATTGAAAAAACGGCTTCAAGCCTACAATCTAAAAATATTCCTGTTTTTTCGCCCTTAAGCAAAGTGACAATAAAATCATTTCCGAATTTATATCAAACCATGCCTTCCAACGAAATGATGCAAAAAGCAATGTTAGATTATATAATTAGGCATAAAGACACGGTAAATGTTATTGTGATTTCTGGAAAAGAATGGACCAAACAAAAAGGGGTAATTATGACAGCCTTGCCTGATGCAAAAACAATTGCGCCTAAAGAAGGAAATTATTTGTATGTAGAAAGTATTAAGCCAAAACTTGATGCTACTAAAGAAAATTGGGTGATATTAGAATCTGATAATCCAATTTTGGTAAGTAATGTAGTTGGACTTTTAAATGGATTTTTAGGAAAAATAATGTCAAATGCAGGATTTGAGTCTAAAGAAATAAAGATTCGTCTTTTTGCTATTAACAAAAATAAAGCCTTTGAGTATGACGATGTTTCTAACCTGCATTTAGCAAATTTAAATTTTACTTTTCCATCGGTAAATAAACATTACGATTATGAAGTAATGTCACCATTTTTAGTGAGTTATAAAAACAAATATGGCGTGATGCCAAACAAATATGCTATAAGAGGATTTGATGTAACCTACGATGTATTGTTGCGTTTAGCAAATGCTGAAACCTTGGAAGAAGCTTCAAATAGTGAGATTAAAACAGAATATATTGAAAATAAATTTCAATATAACTTTAGTCGTAATAAAGGATATTCAAACAATGCTTTTTATATTATGAAATATAATAAGGAGTTGAAATTGGTGGTGGTGGAGTAATATTATTTTCGTAACTACCTATTATTATTATTATTATTATTATTATTATTATTATTATTATTATTATTATTA
>CAZIMW010000161.1:0-6281 GCA_964540425.1 uncultured Flavobacterium sp. | reverse complement strand
GGATTAATAAAAGAGTTACAACAAGATTCTACTGCAATTTCCTTCTTTCAGAAAACATATAAAATAGACTCCAACCATGTTAATGCTGTATATAAAATTGCTAAATTAAAGCTGAAGAAAAGGAGATTTTCAGAAGCGAAACCATTAATAAACAAAGGGCTATCTGTAGATTCGACTAGTATTCGGTTTTTAATGTTAAAAGCTCTGCACAGTTATCACACCAAAAATTATCATCAAGCAATTAAAGATTATAATGTATTATTAAAGTTAGGGAAAAACGATGAAAAGTTGCATTTTAATTTAGCAAATAGTTATTATAAAGTGTTGGCTATTGAAAAAGCAGTTAAACAATACTTGATATTAATCAATAAATTTGATAACAAAAACGATGTGTATTATTTTAATTTAGGAATTTGTTATTCCGCTTTGCATTATAATATAAAAGCGATTAAGGCATTTGAATCGGCAATTGTTTTTAAACATACGCCTTTAGATAATGAGTTTTATGCCATTGCAATGGCTTATAAATATGAAGGAAATACGAAGCAAGAAATTAAAATGCTTGAGAAAGCAATTTCCCAAAATCCTAATGATGAGATGATGCAATACCAGTTACTATTGGCTTACAATCGTTTTAATAAAGATAAAAAAGTGGTGTTGGCTTATTATAAAAAGTATTTAAAAAAGTTTGGTGAAACTGGAAAGTTTCAAGAATTAGCAAGACACAGAGTTAGTGAATTGAAAAAAGAAATTCATTTCGAGGACTAATTTTTTATTCAAGTAAGATTAGCTATTTTTATAAAATGAAAAAGAGCGTTTTATTTTTAGTATTCTTTACCCTTTTATTTACTTCCTCAAAATTGTTTTCGCAAGAAATTAATTGGCTTACTATTGAAGAAGCCGAAATTGCTAACAAATCTGAACCCCGAAAAATAATCATCGATGTCTATACCGATTGGTGCGGTTGGTGTAAAAAAATGGATGCCACTACCTTTACCGACAAAGAAGTAGTCACCTATTTAAACCAGAAGTATTACTGTGTAAAGTTAGACGGAGAAGATAAAAATGAAATTTATTTTAAAGGAAAGGCTTTCAATTTTGTAAATAAGGGAAGAAGAGGTTATCACGAATTAGCTGCAGGGTTTTTAAAAGGAAAAATGAGCTATCCGAATATTGTTTTTTTAAATGAAGAGTTGGATGTTATGCAAGCGTTACCAGGCTTTAGAACTGCCAAAGAGTTATTGCCAATTTTAAAATATTTAGGTGATGATATATATAAAGACACTAATTGGACAGATTATATAAAAACGGTTGAAGGTGAAAAATAAAGGATTTGACATACTATTACTTTTATTAATTTCTTTTGGATTCAGTTCTTGTCAGTTTTTTGAAACCGAAAAAATTTCTTCTGAAACGTTTTTGGAAGAAGAAATAAAAGCTATTAATTGGAAAGAAATAGATCAATATCCAGTTTTTCAGAATTGTGAAACTGAAACTGAAAAAGAACAACAAAAATCTTGTTTTGAAACTACCTTAATCAATCATTTATACCAATCTATTCAGTCTGAAAAGACCATAGTTTCAACAGAAATTAACGAAACCATCATCATCGATTTTATGGTAAATGAAAAAGGAGAACTATCTATTTCTACTATGAAAGTTGATAGTGTTTTAAGCAATCAGTTACCCTTATTAGAAAATAAAATTATTCAAGGGTTAGATTCGTTACAACCCATTGCTCCAGCTTACAAAAGAGGAATTCCGGTAAAAACTACCTTTAAACTTCCGATTGTTATTAAGACGAATTCTTAGAGAAATATCTATCCAATTTATAAAAAATCTTTGCGTCCTTTGCGTAATCCTTTGTGTCCTTTGTGGTTAAAAAATCATCTACAAATTAAACTTATAACCAATAGTAAAATCCATAGGAAATTCACCGTTACTTCCTTCCACAATACTTACAATATCACTGTAAAGAAAAGTAAGATAACCATTTCCTAATTTGTAATCGGCACCAATTCCAAAGCTCATTAAAGCACTAAAATTATCACCAGAATCGATAATAGGTTTACCATCATCATCAGGTATTGGATTATCGTTTTCATCAAATTTCGGAATACTTTCAAAAGTATAACCCGCAACTTTAGTATTGATAAACACATCTAATTTTTCCTGTTTAATAAACTTAAAACGATAGCTAAACGAGAATTGAGATGCGGAATATTTATAGTCCGAACTTTCAAAAGTTTGTTTAAATTGAAATACTAAGGAGTGTCTTTTTAATTTATAAAAATCCACGATTTCAAATTCTAATCCCATTGTCGGGAGTATTTGGTTGGTAGGATTTGGCGAATAAACAGCATTGGTAATTCCTGCAAAAGCACCCAGTCTTGCTTTTAGCTTAATGTTGTTTTCTGGAACTTCATAATTTGGATCTTTCCGTTTGTTATATTCATTAAAATAATCGGCAAGACTCTCTTTGGTAAGCTTTACTTTATCCTCAGAAAGATCTTCTTCGCTAGTATTAGATTGCAAAATCTGAAGGTATTCATCCTGGTAATGACCCTCTGTCTTTGTGTTGGTAAGCTCTGTAATGTTGTTTCCTTTTTTAATAAAATAACGGTATTCTTCGTCGATGATATTCCAAAGAAGTGTGATAGAACCTTCGACTTCAGTTTTTAAGGAAAGCTCTTCACTGTTAATTGAATAGGTGTTTTGGGCGTAACTCTGACTTGCAAAAAGTAAAAATGCAATCAAAGTATATGAAAGTAGGTTTTTCATGTGTCGTTTATATTTTTTAATTTGGTCACCTGCAGTTCGCTATTAATCATTCTTCAATGATAATAAAACGTTTAACATGCTCGGTTCATTTTTTTTATTGATTTGGTAAGGCTAAAGGTAAATATTATATTTTAAATTGTCTGCCTTTCCAAGAATAAGTCCCAAATAAACTTCCCACAACCACAATTGTTGTAATAAATGGGTATGAAATAGATGAAATTATAAACTGGAAAAAAGATATTTTATTTCTGAAAAAACTTGCTGTTGAAATAATAAACAGGAAATCTAGTACTAATTTCAACAGCCAAAAAGCTAAGAAATATGGAAGGTAATAATTGCTGAAAAAACTTAAAAAAGCACCGATAATAATTAGAAGGTTACATAAAAAAACCACCAATCCAATTAGTTTTGAAACCCAATTATGTTGTTTACTTGTTTTTGAAGCCCAACGAATACGTTGAAAAATTAATTTTCGCCAATTGTCTTCCGTTTTTGTAATAACAATTGCCTCTTTACTTTTTAAAAACTGAACCTTTTTTGGGTACTTACTTTTAACTTTTTCTAAAAGGAAAATATCGTCACCACTAGCAATGTGGTCATTGCCTTCATATCCATTTACGCTATTAAAAACTTCTTTCTTATAACAAAGATTTGCGCCATTACTAAGTAAAGGATTGTTCATTCCAAAACTGCCCATCGTTACCGTTTGAAGACTTAATAAATCGAAAATCTGATACTTTCCAATAACTGATTTCTGATTTGCTAATCCTACAGGAGCAGCGATTAGTAAAGGCTGTTTTTTTAATATGAAAGAATGAAATACTTGAAGCCAATTTATTGGAACTTCACAATCCGCATCGGTAGTGACAATCCAATCGTATCTTGCTTTTGAAACCCCTAAACTAATTGCATCTTTCTTGGGCGAATTGCTTTTTCGTTCGTTTTTAATAATTTTAAATGGAAAGTTTTTATCAAAGTTTTTTAACTCAGTTTCAATTATTTTAACCGAATTATCTTCCGACTCATCATCTACAAAAATAACCTCAAAATAATCTTTAGGGTAATTAATCTTTTGAAGTGAATTCAACAACTCCGAAAGATTCTTAGCTTCATTCCGAAAAGGAATAATAATAGAGAATTTAGTGTTTTCTGAAGCATCTTCCTCCGAAAAAAATTCTTTAATTTTTAGATTTCCAAAGAAAAGAAAAGCTAATACCAACAAATATAAAATCCCTATTACAAGTCCAAATACCATCATAATTTGTAAGGTTTATAGCTTAGTAAATAATAGCCTCCAATAATTGAAGGAATCACAAAATTCAACATCCACATCGTAAACACCGTACTTAAAATTGGAATTTCAGGGAACCCAGCCAAGCTAAATAACCACAAAGAAATTCCACCACGAACCACTACATCAAATATAAAAATGGTGGGTAAAACAGAAACCAATAAGTACATTAAGAATATAATTGGAAATGCTTCCGAAAGACTAATATCCATTCCAAAAAACACTAATAATCGATAAAACAGAAAACAAAAAATTAAATAACGAAAAACCGAAAAAACAATCATTTTCCATTTAATGTTAGATGATAGAAGCTTGAATTTTAAATAGATGTTTGATAAAGTCAATCCTTTAAAAACAACCGTATTTTTTCTAAATACAAATGCTAGAAATAATATTGATAAAACAAGAATTAATGCAACTCCAATTTTTAAAAAAACGATTTCAGAAAGTGTTCCAAATCCATATAATTTCCAAAAAAACAACAAGCCTATACCTCCAAAAATCACAGTCACTAACATCTGAAAGCAATTATGAAAAAAATTTCTTAATAATATTTGTTTCCGAATTGCTTTCTTAAAAAAATAAGCTTTTGCTCCGTATTCGCCTATTCTATTTGGTGTTGCTAAAGAAACCGTTAAAGAGGCTAAACTTTGTTTTAAAGAAATTAAAAACGAAATTGGACTCAAATCATAAACCATTGTTTTCCATTTCAAAATTTCAAAAAACCAGTTCAAACTCGTTAAAAACAGAAATCCAAAAACAGGAATAAGTGCTTTTTCTTGAAACAAATAATTTGAAAATTCTTTAAACTCAATCGTTTCATTTTGAGTGATTTTCAAATAAATATATGCGAAAGTAATTCCTAAAATTAAAATTTTAAAAATGACAAGAAGATATTCTTTAGATTTGTGACGCATTGCGAACATAAAAAGCTAAATTAGTGAATCTTTAATTTGAGCATTGAAAATTTAAATGAATTCTGATAAAATAATACTCGGCATCGATCCCGGAACTACTATTATGGGCTTCGGGCTTATAAGAGTAGTGAATAAAAAGATGCAATTTATACAGTTGAATGAACTTATTTTGAAAAAACATGAAGACCATTATGTGCGATTAAAATTGATTTTTGAAAGAACAATTGAGCTTATTGACACCCACCATCCAGATGAAATTGCAATTGAAGCACCCTTCTTTGGTAAGAATGTACAGTCCATGTTAAAGTTGGGTAGAGCACAAGGAGTAGCTATGGCAGCAGGACTTTCAAGAGATATTCCGATTACAGAATACGCTCCAAAAAAAATTAAAATGGCGATTACTGGAAACGGAAATGCCAGTAAAGAACAAGTGGCAAAAATGTTACAAAGCTTGTTGGGTTTAAAAACGCTTCCGAAGAATTTGGATAGTACCGACGGACTTGCAGCTGCGGTTTGTCATTTTTACAATTCGGGCAGCGTGGAAATCGAAAAAAGTTATACAGGTTGGGCTGCTTTTGTAAAACAAAACGAAAAAAGAGTGAAGAAATGAATTCAATTTTGAATTTTTAAAAATGGCAAGCATTTACATTCATATTCCTTTTTGCAAACAGGCTTGTCATTATTGTGATTTTCATTTTTCTACTACTTTAAAACGAAAAGGAGAATTGGTGAAATCTTTGGGAAAAGAATTGTTACTTCGGAACGAGGAAATCACAGAACCTATCGAAACCATTTACTTTGGAGGAGGAACACCTTCCTTATTGTCGATTGAAGAATTACGATATTTGATTGAGGAAGTTTATGGTAATTTTGAAGTAATTGAAAATCCAGAAATCACTTTAGAAGCAAACCCAGATGACTTAACAAATCAACAAATCAATAAATTAACAAAAACATCCATCAACCGCCTAAGCATAGGAGTACAGTCTTTTTTCGAAGAAGACCTGCAACTAATGAATCGTGCACACAATACCCAAGAAGCAAAAAACTGCATCAAAGAAGCAATAAAGTATTTCGACAATATCACCATTGATTTAATCTACGGAATTCCTGGAATGAGCGATAAACGTTGGAAAGAAAATTTAGAAATTGCCTTAGATTTCGGAATTCCACATATTTCCAGTTATGCCTTAACTGTTGAACCTAAAACAGCCCTCGAAAAGTTTATAAAAACAGGAAAAATTCCGCCAGTTGAAGAATCGGTTTCACATAACCATTATTTAATTTTATTA
>CAZIMW010000160.1:0-6284 GCA_964540425.1 uncultured Flavobacterium sp. | reverse complement strand
TTTGGTAGCATCCTAAAGGCTACAACAATTTGTAAATTTGCATTGAGGGATTGCAGTTCAGATAAAAAATCGTCGTCTTTAAGGTTTGTAGGTTGTAAAACAGTTAAGTTTTGAGCAAGTGCGTATTCTTTTACTGCGGAAGGTTTTAATTTTCTACCTCTACCTGCAGGTTTATCTGGAGCAGTAATTACAGCAATAATATTTTTTCCTTCTTCCACTAATTTCTGAAGTACTCCTACTGCAAAACCCGGAGTTCCCATAAAAACAATTCGCAAATCTGTCATTATATTATATAGTATTCGTTTTTGGTATTTATTTTAATTTTTTCTGAATCTTGCAAATACCGCAAAACATTCAGAATTTTCGATTCGGTAAAAGTAAGTTTTTCTGAAAGCACTCGTGAGGTCATTTCAGATTCTTCTAATAATTGAATTATTTTTTCTGAAATTAAAATCGTTTCCTTTTTACTTGGTATTGTTTTTTGGGAAGCACAAACCGAACATATTCCGCAATTTTCGGCAGTTGTTTCGCCAAAATAATTGACCAACTGAAAACTTCTGCATACCTTATTATTAGCTACATAGTTTAAAATTGCTTTTACTTCATTCTTTTTTTTACGATTTAAGGCTTCTAATTCCTTCGAAACCATGTTGATGGTTTTCTCATCTTCTCTCGGAACAATAAAAGTTATGGAGGCATCGGTATGGTATAAGTTTAATTCGAGTACGCCTTCGCGTTGCATTTTTTCTAAAGCGGATATTATTTTAGAAATACTCTGTCCAGTTTTCGAAGCAATCAAATCTATTTTTACCGAAGTGGGTGATTCAAAAATACCGCCATACAGCCGAAGTATTGTTTTTCCGATGATAGAAATAACAGGACTTTGTGAAAAATACTTGATTAATTTATCAGAATCAATCACAAATTTTAAAATAGACTTCCTTCCAAATTGCTTTGAAAGTTGAATTATACCAAGCCTATCCAGAGCCGTTAATCCGTTATAGGTAACAATAGTATTAAGTTTGTATTGTTTACAGAATTCTGCAAAACTGAAGCTATGACTAGTAAATTTTCCTTCTCCATACGATATTTGAAAATAATTGTTGAGCTTCCTGTAAATATGTTTTAATTGTTCGGTATTGGGCCGGGCATCAATAAATTGCTTTCGGATTAAAATTTTATCGTAATCGTTATAAAGTATAATTGCCTGTGCATAATTTCCATCTCTTCCAGCGCGACCTGCTTCCTGAAAATAACTTTCCATACTTTCTGGAAGTTGGGTGTGAAACACAAATCGAACGTCTGGATTATCTATTCCCATACCAAAAGCATTGGTTGCAACCATCACTTTTATAGAACCTTGCAACCAATTTTCTAATCGTTGTTTTTTTTCTTCGGAAGAAATTCCGCCGTGATAAAAACTACTCGATATTCCTAAACTATTTAAATGGCTACTGGTTTCCACCGTGTTTTTTCTGCTTCGCACATAAATAATTGCAGTTTCGTTATTTTTTTTTAAAAGTTGCTCAATACGGAATAATTTATCTTCCTCAAAATGTACTTGATAGGAAAGGTTTTTTCGTACAAACGAACTTTTTATAATAGCAGCTTCTTCTAGCTTTAACTGAAGCGAAATGTCACTAACAACTTCGGGAGTTGCCGTTGCTGTTAATGCAATAACTGGGGTTAAAGGATGAAGTTCTCTAAGAATATTACAATTTTTGTAAGCGGGTCTAAAGTCGTTTCCCCATTGCGAAATACAATGTGCTTCGTCTATTGCAAACAAATTTACATTCATCTGTTTTATAGAATTCTGAACAAACTCCTGACTTAATCTTTCGGGTGATAGATACAGAAATTTATAATTTCCGTAGGTGGCATTTTCTAATAAAATTGTTACATCTTGAAACGAAATTCCACCAGGAATTGTTAAAGCTTTAATTCCCTTTTTTTTAAGTGTATTTACTTGATCGGTCATTAAGGCAACCAAGGGAGAAACCACGATACATATGCCTTCTTGAGCCAGCGATGGTATTTGAAAACAAACCGATTTTCCGCCTCCAGTAGGCAATAAAGCAATGGTGTCTCGTCCGTTTAAAATCGTAGTGATAATTTCTTCCTGCATTGGCAAGAAGTTTTGGTGACCCCAATAATGTTCTAGTATGTTTCTTGGGTTTTTCAATATTAATTTTCAAGGTTATTTAATATAAATTGCATTCTGTCTTCTAACTTTCCAAAAGGAACTTCAATAACATTATAGCCATATTCTTTATAGGATTTTAATAGATAATGATGGATTTTTTCTGCTTCCTCAAAAGTTTCATAACGCTCATTATCTTGTTGGTAAATAGCTTTCCAAGGTGGTAATAAAAACACAAAATCGTAGCGATTATTTTGACAAGTTTTTGTGAATACTTCAGGATAATTGGATGCCGTAAAGTCCATGTAGGCAGTAACATCTGGTAATCCGCGATCAAAAAACAAAATGGTTTTTTCTAAGTTTTTAGTTTCGTGAAATTGTTTCAGTCTGCCTTCCAAAAGTTTTTGACTAAAGAGCAAGGGATCTGCTAAGAATAGTTGTTCTATTCCTTGTTTTTGAGCTTCAATAATAATGTCACGAGAAATTTCGTGCATACATTGATGTCCTTTGTTTTCTAAATAGGAAATTAAGGTCGTTTTTCCAGAGCTAGGTCCTCCCGTAATTACAATTTTTTTCGGCATATAAAATAAGTATTATGCAAATAACGTAAATAAAAATTGATGATGAAACACTATCTTTGTAAACCATTAATTAATACATAATGAAATCTGAAAAAGAAGTCGAAGAATTTTACAAAAGGTTAAAAGAGCAACTTATCAACGATACAACTTGGCCAGCAGAATATTATTATAAATTTATTATACCAGCAAGTTTAGAGAAAATTTCAAAAATTGAAGCAATTTTTGACGCGACGGACGCTGTAATAACGAGAAGAGATTCTAAAACAGGAAAGTACACTAGTTTGTCAATAAAAGTGAAATTAAATTCGCCAGACATTGTTATTGAAAAATATATGGAAGTTTCTAAAATTGAAGGAGTGATTTCTCTATAAAATTAGTATTTTGCGAATAATTAAAAAAACACTTCAAGTTAAATTTATATTGTTGTAAACTATAAACAACAATCTTATCCTAATTATTTTGGTAGAAAATATTGAATACAACTCAGAGCGATCTAAGCTCATAATTCCTGAATATGGACGACATGTTCAAAAAATGGTGGCTCATGCCATTTCAAAAGAAACAAAAGAAGAACGAAACAAAGTAGCAAACAGTATTATTTCGGTGATGGGAAATATGAACCCCCATCTTCGTGATGTATCCGATTTTCAGCACAAGCTTTGGGATCAACTTTTTATTATTTCAGATTTTAAACTGGATGTAGATTCTCCGTTTCCAATTCCTTCAAGAGAAGAATTAACAGAACGCCCAGAATCTTTAGAATATCCACAAAATTTTCCTAAATATCGTTTCTACGGAAATAATATTAAACGAATGATCGATGTTGCTATTGGTTGGGAAGAAGGAGAAATGAAAGAAGGTTTGGTGCTTAACATCGCTAATCATATGAAAAAATGTTTCTTAAATTGGAATAAAGATACCGTTGAAGACGATGTGATTTTTAATCATTTATTCGAGCTTTCAGATGGTAAATTAAACCTAAAAGAAAGCAGTGAAAAACTTCTAGATACTATGATAATTCTTAAAAACAATAAGAGTTATGGTGCAAAGAAAGTATATAAAAATCCTAAGAATAATAAAGGACGAACTTGGAAAAAATATTAACTATTTATTAAACAATATCAATTTAAAATTTAAGTTTATATAGTTAAACATTTTAATTTATTAGTATGGGATCTTTTCAAATAGAAGGCGGACACAAATTACAAGGAGAAATTATTCCTCAAGGAGCAAAAAATGAAGCACTTCAAATTCTTTGTGCGGTATTGCTTACCGATGAAAAAGTACTGATTGAAAACATTCCAGACATTCGTGATGTCAATAAATTAATAGAAATCCTTGGGAATTTAGGGGTTAAAGTCAATAAACTTGGAAAAGGAAAATTTTCTTTTCAATCTGATGAACTTGATTTAGACTACTTAGAATCAGAAAAATTTAAAGAAGAAGGAGGCTCTATAAGAGGTTCTATTATGATTGTTGGTCCTTTATTAACTCGATTTGGCAAAGGGTTTATTCCGCAGCCAGGAGGAGATAAAATTGGAAGGCGACGATTAGACACTCATTTTGAAGGATTTATAAAACTAGGAGCTACTTTTAGATTTAATAAAGAAGAAAGTTTTTACGGTGTAGAAGCTCCTAATGGTTTAAAAGGATCTTATATGCTTTTAGATCAAGCTTCAGTAACTGGAACCGCAAACATTGTGATGGCTGCTGTTTTAGCTGAAGGGAAAACAACTATTTACAATGCAGCTTGCGAACCTTATTTGCAACAATTGTGTAAAATGTTGGTGCGTATGGGAGCCAATATTTCAGGTATTGGTTCTAATTTATTGATTATTGAAGGAGTAAAAGTACTTAACGGTTGTACACATCGAGTATTGCCAGATATGATTGAAATTGGTTCTTGGATTGGCTTAGCAGCTATGACAAGAAGCGAAATTACCATTAAAGATGTAAGTTGGGAAAACTTAGGTTTAATACCAGATACCTTCAGGAAATTAGGTATTACATTAGAGAAAAGAGGGGATGATATTTTTATTCCTGCTCAAAAAAGTTATGAAATTCAAGGTTATATAGATGGCTCTATTTTAACGGTTTCTGATGCGACATGGCCAGGATTTACACCCGATTTGTTGAGTATTGTATTAGTGGTTTCCACCCAAGCAAAGGGAAGCGTATTAATACACCAAAAAATGTTTGAAAGTCGATTGTTTTTCGTTGATAAATTAATCGATATGGGTGCAAAAATAATTTTATGCGACCCACATAGAGCTACTGTTATTGGTCATGATTTTGAATATTCATTAAAAGCTACGACGATGGTTTCGCCAGATATTCGTGCGGGAATTTCCTTGTTAATTGCAGCTCTTTCTGCAAAAGGTACAAGTACCATTCATAATATAGAACAAATAGATCGGGGTTACGAAAATATAGATGAGCGTCTTCGTGCTATTGGAGCAAAAATCACCCGTTTAGAAAGTTGTTAAAATCAATTATTTATTCTTATTAATTTCATCCTGAAGTTTTCTGCGTATTTGCTGTTCTCTTCCTAAAGAACGTTGTCTAAAATTTTCAAATTCTTCCTCAGTTTCTATTAATTTGGACTTGGTAGTTTTTATGGTTGAAAAACTACTTTTGTACTTTATAAATAAAACAACGATTATAAAAATTAAAACGGCTAAACTGATAAAAACGATAATCGTATAAGTAGTTTTATTAGTCAAAATACCTAAAACTAAAATTCCATTTTCTTTTCCTTGCGAAATAGTTAAGTTACTTTTAGTTTGTTCAAGTTCAGTATTAAGAGTAGTTATAGTGCTTTGTTGTTCAATTATTTTTGAAGAAGAAGCTTGTATGGTTTCTTCTAATTTATAAATTGAATCAGAAATATTTTTTCTTAAAGAATATATTTTTTCCTTTTTTACAACTTTATACTCTTGATAGTTATTGGACTTTTTTAATAATTCGTCAAACTGTTGTTCAATAGTTTGTTGTCCGAAAACAGGTATTGATACGAGTATTGTAAAGATAAAAATAGAAGCAATATTTTTCATGGTTCAAGTTTTTTTATGTTTATTAAAACAATGCAATATGATAAAAATTGTGTGAATTATTAAAATAAACACATAAATATTTATGCCGAAAGAATTAATTTTTTATGATTAAAATTTAAGGCTACTGATGGGCATTTTCTAATTTGAGATTTTTTTTTTTGTAGAAGCAGCTTCTAAGTTAATCCAAGAAATCACAGAAGACCTAAATACTTCGGATAATCTTTTTGTGTATTTTTCGGCATGAATGCATTTTTGCGAAATAAATGTTACGACTATTTCACTGTTCTCATACTTGTTTTTGTAGTTTTTCATATTATTAAGGTTTTGGGGTAAATTTTAATAATACAAATTTAATATCGATAAAAATATGTAAAAAAACGACAAAGTGACAATTAATAAAAATAAACTTACAATTAAAGCGTTAAAAATTAACCATAAGATATTGGAACAACAATTTATGGTTCTACCCTTATTTGTGTGGATAAAGGAATAATCCTCCGTGAAAAAAAA
>CAZIMW010000159.1:0-6294 GCA_964540425.1 uncultured Flavobacterium sp. | reverse complement strand
AAACTTTCCTTTTTGACCACCGAGGCAGAGCCTCGGGGAATTCTTTAGATTAAAAAAGCCGTTCAACTACCGTTAAACGACTTTTTTACTGATATGTTAAAATTTTGTTAATTTTATTTAATGATTAGCATTTCTCGATATTTAGTTAATGGCCATAGCTCATCATCTACTAATAATTCTAATTTATCACAATGATACCTTATGACATCAAAATATGGCTTAACCTTATCACAATAAGCAGTTGCAAGTTTTTCTGATGAAGTAATCTTATTTGCTTTTTTCCGTTCGTCGATCATATCGGTAATTCCTAGATTAATTTTTTCAATGTGCTCCGAAATCTTTTCAATTAGCTTCATTTGTTCTTTAGAAAGCCTCTTGTAGTCCTTACCATAAATATCCTTTAAACCTTGTACATTTTTAATTAAAATATTCTGATATTTAATTGCGGTCGGTATAATATGGTTTCTAGCAATATCTCCTAAAACTCTACCTTCAATCTGAATTCGTAAAGCATATTCTTCTACCTTAATTTCATAACGAGCTTCTATTTCTACTCGATTCATTATATGAAGCTCTTCATATAATGCAATTGTTTTTTCTGAAACCTTAGCCTTTAATGCTGCTGGAGTACTCTTATTATTACTAAGTCCTCTTTTTTTAGCTTCTTTTTCCCAAGCTTCGCTATAACCATCTCCTTCAAATCGAATTCGTTTTGAATCTTTAACATATTCTCTCAATACATTAAATATGGCATCGTCCTTCTTCATTCCTTTATTTTTCACAAGTGCATCTACACTTTTCTTAAATTCTATAAGCTGTTTTGCTACTATAGAATTTAATACTGTCATTGGTGTAGCACAGTTTGCTGTAGAACCTACTGCTCTAAATTCAAACTTATTACCCGTAAAAGCAAAGGGTGAAGTACGGTTTCTGTCTGTATTATCTAATAGTATCTCTGGGATTTTTCCTACCACGTTTAACTTAAGTTCTGTCTTTTCTTCTGGAGATAATTTCCCGTTGGTTACTTTCTCTAGTTCATCCAATACTTTTGTAAGTTGTGTACCAATAAATACTGAAATAATTGCAGGAGGCGCTTCATTTGCACCCAAACGATGATCGTTATTGGCACTAGCAATTGAAGAACGTAATAATTCTTCATATTCATTTACCGCTTTTATAGTGTTGATAAAAAAGGTTAAAAACTGAAGGTTACGCTTAGGTGTTTTTCCAGGGCTTAATAAATTAATTCCTGTATTGGTACTTAATGACCAGTTATTATGTTTTCCACTTCCGTTAATTCCTTTAAATGGCTTTTCGTGAAACAATACCTTAAATTGATGTCTATCTGCAACTTTCGCCATGATATCCATTAATAAGGAGTTATGATCTACCGCCAAATTTGCTTCTTCAAAAATAGGTGCTAGTTCAAACTGATTTGGTGCCACTTCATTATGTCGTGTTTTTACAGGAATACCTAAATACATGCATTCGGTTTCTAAATCTCGCATATAATCTAAAGCTCTTGACGGAATAGATCCAAAATAATGATCGTCTAATTGTTGCCCTTTTGCAGATGCATGACCTAATAATGTTCTTCCTGTTAATAAAATATCGGGTCTTGAAGAGGCTAATGCTTTATCAATTAAAAAATATTCTTGCTCCCAACCTAAGGTAGCAATGGTTTTTGTAACATTCTTATCAAAATATTTTGCTACAGCTGTTGCCGCAGTATCTAATACTTGCAACGACCTTAATAAAGGTGTTTTGTTATCCAACGCTTCGCCTGTGTAAGCAACAAATACTGTTGGAATACAAAGTGTGGTTCCGTAAATGAATGCAGGTGATGTTGGATCCCAAGCAGTATATCCTCTTGCTTCAAAGGTATTTCTAATTCCTCCGTTCGGGAAACTAGACGCATCTGGTTCTTGTTGCACTAATTGTCCACCACCAAATTTTTCGATCGCTTGTCCGTCGTCTGTAGTTTCAAAAAAAGCATCGTGTTTTTCGGCAGTTGACCCTGTTAAGGGCTGAAACCAATGTGTATAATGTGTTGCTCCTTTTGAGAGTGCCCATTCTTTCATACCTAACGAAATCTGATCGGCTATTCTTCTATCAATTTTAATACCGTGTTTTGTAGCGTTTATTACACTTTCATAAGGTTCTTTTGTAAGGTACTGTCGCATTGAAGCTTCATTAAAAACGTTTTGTCCAAATATTGCTGAACGTCTTTGTGATTCATCTACAGGTACTCTAGGTCGATTTAATGTTTCTTTAATTGCTTGAAATCTTAGGGTTGACATAATTAAAATTCTATTTACACATTAATATTGTGCAAAAATAACTTAATTTTTGTTTGACCCCTTATTTATTGAAGTAAATTTGTGATAAATGTCAATATATTTATCAACACCCCCCAATTTTTAAATAACAAAACATATTTAATTGTAATTTAAGAAAATTAACCCCATAAAAATGACATAGGCTACAAACAGAACAATACCTTTATAACGAGTTAATACAAATTTCTTTGGTAAGAATGCCAAAATTAATATGGCAGCAGCGAAACCAATCATCCACAACACATCGTTTAATACTAATGACATACCAGAATCCAACACTGAAATAGGATGAATAAATGCAGTAATTCCAATTACTGAAGCAATATTAAATATATTAGACCCAATAATATTTCCTATTAACAAAGCTTTTTCTCCTTTTAAAGCAGCTACTACCGATGCTGCCAATTCTGGCACACTGGTGCCAACAGCAATCAATGTAATCCCTATTACACGATTACTTACTCCAAAATTTTCGGCAATATTTACCGCTCCTTTAACCAATAATTCACTTCCGCCCCACAAGGCTCCTCCTCCAATTACCAACCAAATAACGATTTTAAAATTTGAAGTAATTATTTCTGAAATACCTGCACTGTTATTTGATTTAATAACTTTTCTGTTTTTCTGTGCTTTTCTTATTAAAATCCATAAATAAACTACCAAGACCAATAGCAGTCCTATACCCTCTAACCTATTTATATCATCACCAAATAGCAATAAAAAATACAAACCAATAGACAACAGCATCATTACTGGCCAGCTGAACTTATAAAAATCACGATCAAGAAAAAGTGGAGAAATAATAGTTGTGACCCCAAGAACCAAACCTATATTTGCGATGTTAGAACCTATCACATTCGCCAAAGCAATATATGGATACCCATCAAATGCCGCTTGTACACTTACAAATAATTCGGGTGCCGAAGTTGCAAACGAAACAACCGTCAAACCTATTATCATTTTTGATAAATGAAATTTTAATGAAATCGCTACCGACGATCGCACTAAAAACTCTCCTCCTACTACCAATAAAGCCAATCCCGAAAGAATGTAAACTATATCCATTTGCTATTAATTATTAGGTTGCGAATATACTAAAATACATTCCTTTATATCTCTTATATTTGAAGTATGAAAAAATCATTATTTAGAGTATTAGCCAAACTCAATAAAGCAATCCTCCCAAGTTTCACTAAACAAGGTGTCGATCTTGCGACTACAACAAAATGGCAAATGGTATTGTTTGGGTATCGATTATGGATTACGAAAAGAGCTTTAGATTAAAAACTAATTTTTTATTAAAACTATCTTGCCAAATCCTTAAAAAGAAATATATTTGCAGCCCATTAAAAAAACCTTTCGGCGTATCCCGATAACTATCGGGAGAATAACGCATCTGACTTTAATACAGATAGGAAAATATTAAAATCGGCCTCGTGGCGCAACTGAATAGCGCACTTGATTACGGCTCAAGAGGTTACAAGTTTGAATCTTGTCGAGGTCACTATATAAAACCTAATTACTTTTAACATAAGTAGTTAGGTTTTTTTATGTCCATATTTTTCAATTTTATTGATTTACATACAATAAATTACATTTGCTAATTGAATTTACCACAATTAAATTCAAGAAATCAATTCTGTTTTTTTATCTTGTACTTTTACCTAATTAATTCTAAAATAGATGCACTTATTTTTCGACACCGAAACAACAGGGCTTCCAAAAAATTGGAAAGCACCAGTAACCGACCTCAACAATTGGCCAAGAATGATACAAATAGGCTGGATATTATCAGACAAAGGCAATCGTATCGATACTGGAAATTTTATCATTAAACCCGAAAATTTCATTATCCCTTCTGAAGCTTCTAAGATACACGGAATCACAACCGAAAAAGCAATAGCTAAAGGAGTGGTTTTAGAAAACCTATTAAACGATTTTAATAATCTTATAGAGCAATCAAATTATATTGTCGCTCATAATATAGATTTCGATAAAATGATTTTAGGTGCGGAGTTATTGCGTAAAAATGTAAAAAGTAATTTTGAACATACTCCAAAAATATGCACTATGAAATCTGCAACCAACTACTGCCAAATCTCAGGAAATTATGGTTATAAATGGCCTACTTTATCAGAATTACATATAAAATTATTTGGGGAAGATTTTGAAGGAGCACACGATGCCTTTGCAGATATTGATGCTACCGAAAAATGCTTTTGGGAATTAAAAAAACGTGGCGTGCTTTAAATAACAATTTTATAACTCCACCTGTTAAATGAACTACCTCGACCCAAGGGTACGAGGTATCAAGCGGAAAGGATTTATTTTTAGTTTTATGAAAACCTTAGGTTTTCAAACTTTCCTCTTAACCACCGACGCAAGCGTCGGGGAATTCTTTAGATTAAACAATCTCCGCACTTAAATCCGCCTGAAGTAACATTGTACACTGCGGTTCTAAATCTTTATAAGAACCTGTTTTAACGGTGCATTTTCCTTTATAATGAATAATAATGGAACATTGCTCTGCTTGTTCTGGAGTATGATCGCAGGCATAAATTAAGGTATCTATAACGTGATCAAAAGTATTTACATCGTCGTTAAATACCACTATTTGATGTTCTGTATTTTCTTGAACAGCAACATCGGTTTCTTCTTGTATTTTTTCTTTGGTACTCATTTTAAATAGACACTATTTTTACTCTCAACAATTCTCGATACGATTCCGAAGAAAAATCGGAATCACTCGAAGTCCTTTTAATTAAACTAATTACTTAACAAATATATAAAATCCTATAGATTGTTATTTTAAATTACAAAAAGCTTCTCGATTACAGCTACACAAGTCGTAGGTCGTAGGTCGTTAAATCGTAAGTCAAAAAATCATTTACTAAACTTAGCAGCAACCCAATTATTTCGTTCTTTATTCTCAACGAATTTTAACCCTAAATTATTACAAGTTTTTGTAATTACCGGAAGGTCTTCTTTGTAATATCCACTTAAATATAACGCTCCATTTTTATTAATTGCTTCGGAATACGCCTCCATATCTTGAAGCAATATATTTCGATTAATATTAGCAATGAGCACATCGTATTTTTTACCTTCTAAAAAGGAAGCAATTCCTTGATACACAGAAATATTTTCACAGTTATTCCGCTCTACATTCTCCACAGAATTCTCAAAGCACCATTCATCTATATCTACGGCATCAATTTTTGAAGCACCTCTCTTTTCTGCCAAAATAGCCAAAACTGCAGTTCCACATCCCATATCAATAACCGATTTACCTTTAAAATCATTTTCTAAAATAAACTGAAGCATCATAAAAGTAGTTTCGTGATGTCCTGTTCCAAACGACATTTTAGGCTCGATAATGATTTCGTATTTTACATTGAACGGCTTGTGAAATGGAGCACGTAAAGCACATTCTTTAGTTACCTCAATAGGCTGAAAATTTTTCTCCCATTCTTTATTCCAGTTTACTTGGGCGATTTCAGAAATTGTATATATTATTTCAAATTCATCTGAATTTAATATCTGAATAGTTTTCATCGCTTCTTCAACTAATTCTTCTTTCTGAATATAAGCCTTCACTCCTGTTTGGGTTTCAACAAAACTTTCAAAATTCACTTCTCCTAATTGGGCGATTAATATTTCGGAAGCAGGTTGTAATGGTTTTATTGTAAAATGATATTCTATATATATTTGTGACATTTGTGATGTAATTATAATCTTCAAAGATACTCTATTTTATAAAGATTGAAGACAAGAAGACCGAAGACATAAGACTGGTAAATTGTCTTCACGAGGCACTTTTTTGCCGAAGTGATTTCATGAGATTTAGTTAACATCATGAGATTGCTTCGTCGTATTCTCCTCCCAAAGACATTGTTTCATGAGATTGTCACGCTCCTAAGTCGCTCGCAATGACGGAAGAGGAATAAATTGTCTT
>CAZIMW010000158.1:5058-6558 GCA_964540425.1 uncultured Flavobacterium sp. | reverse complement strand
TCACTACATCTGTTTTTGGAAAGTGATTTATCTGTGTTCCGAAAATGGTATTATTACTTGTACAATGAAAATAATCTACATCTGAAGGGATGGAATAATTTTTTGGTATATAGTTGAAGTTATTGTCTTTAGATGATGCTACTTCAATTAATTCTCCAAATAACTTAGCTTCTTTAATTGCTTTATTTGCCCAAGTACCTGTATTTAAATAGGCTGCTTTTTTTTCTAATAAATTATAGGCAACCATTAAAAACTCTAAACTGGCACCACCTTGCAAAAACAAAGCTTTATAGCCTTTTTTTTCAAGTCCTAATAACTCTAAACTTAAACTTCTGGCATTTTCCATTACGTCAACAAAACCTTTCGATCGGTGAGAGATTTCTATTAATGAAAGGTCTAAATCATTAAAATTAAGTATTGATTCTGAAGCTTTTTGTAGTACCGATTGCGGTAAAATACAAGGTCCTGCACTAAAATTGTGTTTTTTCATTTGTGTTTTTATTACTATACAAAGATGAAGATTATATGGGCTTAAAAAGTTAAATTAACAATAAATTATTCAGAGGAAGTTTTAACAAAAATTCAAGGGTATCAACATCATCGGCATAATCCCAAAGTTGTGGGTTTTGGGTTTCTCCAAATGCAATTTCGTTTTTTATTCCTATTTCTGAAACAATGCATTGAATATTGTTCGTTTCAGACTTAATGATTTTTTTTAAATCATCAATGTTTTCATAGGTTTCGTGAAATATAACCGAAATAGGGGATGAGAAATTGGGGTCTTCTTTTAACAATAAAAACTCATTGTCTAAAAGATTTAATTGACTCATTAAATATACAGCTTTATTATAGTCGTAATTATTAATGTATTTATTATCATTTATTACTTTTTTCCATTTGAACATTCCATTGAAAAAATCATCAAAATTATAACCTTTTGGGAGGTATAGTTTGGAAACATTTCGACAGCCCAAACCAAAATATCTAAATTTATCGTCTGAATGTTTTTCGAGTTGCTCTTTAGTTTCTTTTCCTGTTAATATGGCTACGGAGTTTCTGTTCTTTCGAATGATGTTTGGGTATTTTGCAAAGTAATAGTCGAAATAACGAGCGGTATTATTGCTTCCTGTGGCGATTACGGCATCGAAATTTTCAAGTTTTTCTTCTGTAAATTTTATTTTATTTTCAAATTCTGGTGCTACCGAAATTAAATACTTTGACAAAAACGGAAGTAATAACTTGTCATTGGAAGATAATTTTGCCAATACTTTATTTCCAGTAATTAATACTGAAAGAAAATCGTGGAAACCAACCAAAGGTATGTTTCCTGCCAAAATCAGAGCTATTGTTTTGTTTGCTGAACCTTCAACCGAATAGTTTGAAAGCCAGTGTAATAAATTGTCTTCTTTTAATGCTTCTGTCCAGCTTTTAAATGCAAACTGAATGTTATCTTCCGAAAACCATCCATTATACGATTTAGATAATTGGATAATGGAAACC
>CAZIMW010000158.1:0-5038 GCA_964540425.1 uncultured Flavobacterium sp. | reverse complement strand
GTTGTCTTTTTTTAAATACGTTTCAGTAGAAAACTGACTCATAAATTTTCCTAGCATTACAAAGGCTTGAATTCTTTTTTCTAATTGCATATTTTGTTTGGTGTTAGCTTTCTAACTAATTAAATTTGCAGCAAAGTTAAAAAAAGAAAATACGATGGCAATTATAATCACCGATGAATGTATAAATTGTGGTGCTTGTGAACCCGAATGTCCTAATAATGCTATTTATGAATGTGCTGAAGAATGGAATTTTGAAGAAGGTACCGAACTTAAAGGAGATGTAATTCTTCCTAATGGAAAAAAAGTAAACGCATCAAAAAATCAGGAACCTATAGACGATGATGTGTACTATATAGTTCCTGATAAGTGTACGGAATGTAAAGGGTTTCACGACGAACCTCAATGTGCTGCTGTTTGTCCTGTGGATTGTTGCATCCCTAATTTAGACATTGTAGAGACAGAAACAGAACTACTCGCAAAAAAACATTTTCTTTACAGAGAATAGTTTAATTGTTTTCTTTTTGATATTTTTTATGAATAGAGTCTTTTTTTCTTTTTACATCTGCAGCTCCTTTTTCCTTTAGTACTATTCCTTCGGCTTTATATTTTGCTTTTTGCGCTTCTTTGGATGCTTTAATTTCTTCTGCTTGTTTGAGCTTTACCTCTTCAATTGCAGCTTGGTTTTCTTTGTTAACTTTGATTTCTGATGAAGTCTGCTTGATTGTTTGGGTTTTTTTTGTTTCGTAATTAATGTCTTGGTTTTCAGAACCTGTATCACTTACATTAATTACTTGTTTTTTGGTTCTTTTTACTGTTTTAGTTACGGTTGTTTTGCCGCTAACTCCTTTAGTAGTAGTAGTTTTTGTAATAGTTTCTTTTTGTACATTTTTTGTTTTATCACTATCTTGAGCTTGTAATAAAGTAGCTGAAAATAATAATGCTGTAAGTGTGAGTGTGATTTTTTTCATCATATATAATTTAACTGTTAATGGTTTAAATATACTGAGTTTTTAATACATAAAAAAGGATGTGTTATTTTAAATAAAAATTAATTAGAATAAGTAAATAATAGTATTTTTATCGGACTTAAATTTTTAATAAATGAAGTCTATTTATATACTACTAATAGTTACTCTTTTTTCATCTTGTAAAAAGGAAGAGAAAATCATTCCAATTACCCATCCAACAGAGTATAATATATATATATTAGACTCCACTAATAGTACTTTTAATAGCGCTAATTCTGAAAAAGAATTTTGGTCAAAACGCTTACGACCAGACTCTAGTGGTATTGGAGATTTAGGTCCTTTAGCAAAATCATATACTACAATGTATGATGCTTCTGGCGAAATTCAGCATTTAAAAGAAGCCGAAAATCTATATCGAAAAGCCATAAGTATTTCAGCTAATAATAAGGATACGTATGTACTAAAATTGGCTAAAAACCTTATCATTCAACGACAATATACGGAAGCTAAATTTATTTTAGAAGAAAGCTTTAAAGGAAAATCTAATAAGCGTGCTATCCAATTTTTGCTTTTTGATGTAAATTTAGAATTAGGAAATTACGCGGAAGCAGATAAACTTTTAGGTTTGTTAAAAAACACAAACGATTATAATTACCTATTGCGTTTGTCAAAATGGATGGACTATAAAGGGAATAAGGAAGCATCTATCCGTAATTTAGAGCAGGCAATGAGGATTGCAGATTCCCGAAAAAGTAAGATTTTACAAATTTGGACATACACACATTTAGCAAATTTATATGCCAATTCTGGAAGAGTAAAGGAGGCATATCAACTCATTTTAAAAACACTTCAACTACAACCAGACCATGTAAATGCAAAAAAACAACTTGCTTGGATTTTATATTCTTATGAAAAAAAATCGAAGGAAGCAAAGCGAATATTAAATTCATTATTGACTACAAATAAGTTTCCAGAATTATTGTTATTTAAAGCTGAAATTGAGGAATTTGAAGGAAACACATCTGAAAGTAACAAACTTAAAAACAGGTTTGTTGAAATTGTTTCAGCTGAAAAATATGGGAGCATGTATAATAAAAATTTGATTGAAATTTATTCAGAAACAACTCCATTAAAAGCATTACAGCTTGCTAAAGAAGAAATAAAAATAGGTAGTACACCTGATTATTATGCCTTGTTAGCACTCTCATTATTGAAAAATAAAGAAAAAGAAAAAGCACTTAAACTAATAGAAGAAAAAGTGGAAGAAAAAACAAACACCCCACGTTCCTTATATTACCAAGCAATAGTTTTTAAAGCAACTAATAAAACTAAAAAAGTTAATGACTTAAAAGCAACATTAAAAAAGTCAACTATTGAATTGGGTAATGTGTTGAGTAACTCTATAAAAAATCTTTAAATAACAATCCGTATCTATTTAATAAAATTTGTATATTTAGCCCTGCTATTTAGCATAATTAAACAAACCATTTTTGCACAACCTCTTCATAAATAGCATTTATAAATCAATAAATAATTTTACTATGAAAAAACTAACTTTTTGTTTGTCTTTTGGGCTAATCAGTACTTTTGTATTTCAACTAAAGGCTCAAGATGTTAATTCTAATATTGCCTATCAGCTTGAGCAACAATTAGAACAAAACCAATTAAAAACAAGTGATGTTCAGTATCGAGTTACTTCAAATCATCTTAGTAGCACAAGTGATATTCATCATACTTACTTTACACAAACCATTAATGGAATAGAGGTGTATGGTACCGAGTCAAGCATCCATGTTTTATCAAATGGAAAAACACTTTCTTCAAGTATTGTGTTTGTGAAAAATAGTGTAGAAAAGTCAGCTGGAATTTCTAGCCCTTCAATTTCTGCATCTCAAGCAATATCTTCTGCGGCAAATCAATTAAATTATTTGGTTTCAGAAAACATTTCAGTGATTGAGAACGCTAAAGGAGCAAATAGAAAATCACTTTTAAGTGATGGAGGAATTTCATTGAGTCCAATTCCTGCAAGATTAGTTTATCATATCAATGACGATAATCAATTAATTTTAGCTTGGAATATTTCAATTCAAGAAAAAAATCAACAAGATTGGTGGAGCATACGTGTAGATGCAAATTCGGGTCAAATATTAGATAAAAATAATTGGATGGTAAGCTGTTCTTTTGAACATGACCATAGTCAAGATGAAGTTTTAAATTATAATAAAAACTTATATGACATACCTAATTATAATGAAATAGTTAACGAAGAAGGAGGATGTACTACTTGTTATGAAGTATTTGAAATGCCTATTGAAAGTCCTTATTTTGGAGCAAGATCTATTGCTACAGGAATTGAAGACCCTACGGCTTCTCCTTTTGGATGGCATGATACAAACGGTGCTGCTGGAGCTGAATATACCGTTACAAGAGGAAATAATGTAAATGCTTATGAAGATGGAGACAACCCTGGATATCAGCCAGACGGTGGAGCAAATTTAGATTTTACTGGTTATCCATTTAGCCAAATCTACAACAATGCAAATCAGTATGAGGATGCAGCAATTACTAATTTATTTTATTGGAATAATATAATACACGATGTAATGTACACCTATGGTTTTGATGAAGCCAGCGGTAATTTTCAGGAAAACAACTATGGTAATGGTGGAGCAGGCAGTGATTCTGTAAATGCTGAAGCTCAAGATGGATCAGGTACTTGTAATGCAAACTTCGGAACACCTGCAGATGGAGCAAGTCCTAGAATGCAAATGTATGTTTGTGGAGATAAAGATGGCGATTTCGATAATTTAGTAATCGTACATGAATATGGTCATGGTATTTCAATCAGACTTACAGGAGGTCCTAGTAATTCTGGATGTTTAGGGAATGCAGAACAAATGGGTGAAGGATGGAGTGACTTTTTAGGAGTTCTTATGACAGTTGAACCAGGAGATACTGGAACAGATGCGCGCGCAGTAGGTACTTATTTATTTGGTCAGGGTCCTGGAGGAGCAGGAATACGATCTTTTCCATATACTACAGATATGGCAGTTAATCCTCAAACCTATAATAGTATAAACACTACAGGAGGGCAATCTCATGCAGTTGGTGAAGTTTGGGGAGGAATACTATGGGAGATTACTTGGGCATTGGTTGATGAACACGGTTTTGATGCAGATATTTATAATTTCACAGGAAATACCAATACCGATGCAGGAAATGTTGCAGCTTTAGCTTTGGTTATTGAAGGATTAAAATTACAACCCTGTAGCCCTGGTTTTGTAGATGGTAGGGATGCTATTTTAGCTGCAGATCAAGCAATTTATGGTGGAGCTAATGAATGTATTCTTTGGGATGCTTTTGCAAAAAGAGGTCTTGGAATAAGTGCAATTCAAGGTTCTTCAAATAGTGTTACCGATAATATTGAAGCATTTGATACGCCTTCTGGTCTTGCAACTTTTATCGCACCAGCAGATGTGTGTGAAAATGAACCCGAATTAACAGGATTAGGTGGAGGATTACCTTCTGGTGGAGTTTATAGTGGAGTAGGTGTTACCGATGATGGTAATGGTGCTACTTATTCTTTTAACCCAGCTGTTGCAGGAACTGGAATACATACTATTAGTTATGAAGTTCAAGCAGGAACTTGTTCTGTAGCTTCAACAGCTACAGATACTATTGAAGTATTAGTAATACCTCTTGGACCTACCACAACGGGTGCTGCAGATTTTTGTGTTGGAGATGAAGTAACAGTAACTGCTACTTTAGCCGATCCTCTAAATGTAATTCGTTGGTATGATGAACAAATAGGAGGTAATTTTCTTTTTGAAGGAGAATCATATACATTTACTCCTACGGGTTCTATAGATGTTTACGCACAAGAAGTTCCTCCAGGACCAATTTCACAATTAGTTATTTCAGAAATTACCTTAGAAACTCCAGATCGTTTAGAAATACAGAATGTAGGGGAAGCTTTTGATTATACAGGTTATAGTGTTGCCGTAAGTAAAGAACCTTACCCAGATGTTAATGCAATTAATAGTATTGTACAGCCCCTTGGAAATATGGGT
>CAZIMW010000157.1:0-6574 GCA_964540425.1 uncultured Flavobacterium sp. | reverse complement strand
GAAATTTTAAGGTTTTACTCGAAGTTTTAAATTAACTTGCGGTTTTAAGGTGTTAGGAAAAAAAAGTCTTAACGCCTTAATGGTTTTAAAAAAAGTAGAAAGACTCATTCGTGAAAATTGTTTTACACAATCAATTCTAACAAATATTCGTAATAATTAGTGATATTCGTGTCTAGTTATTTTACAGAAATTCCTTAATACCTTAATGGTTCTATAACAACTTCTTTATATTAAAGAGAATTTACTGTTTTTCTAATAGCAACTAAATCAGTTAGTAGTTTTTCTAAATATTGAATATTCAGCATATTAGCGCCATCACTCTTTGCATTTGCTGGGTCAAAATGAGTTTCTAAAAATAATCCGTCAACACCTACGGCAACTCCTGCACGAGCCAAAGTGCCAATCATATCGGGTCTTCCACCAGTAACTCCGCTCGATTGATTGGGTTGTTGAAGACTGTGAGTGATATCTAAAATAGTAGGAGCAAACTGTTGCATTGTTGGGATTCCGCGATAATCTACAATCATATCTTGATAGCCAAACATCGTTCCTCGATCGGTAATGGTTACTTGGTTGTTGCCACTATCTTGAACTTTTTTTACTGCGTGTTGCATACTTTCAGGACTCATAAATTGTCCTTTTTTTAAGTTGACCACTTTTCCTGTTTTTGCAGCAGCCACCACCAAATCTGTTTGACGAACTAAAAAGGCAGGAATTTGCAAAACATCTACGTATTTTGCAGCCAAAGCAGCATCATTTACTTCGTGAATATCTGTTACGGTTGGGACATCAAATTTTTCAGAAACTTTTTTTAGAATTTCTAAGGCTTTGATATCTCCAATTCCAGTAAAACTGTCAATACGGCTTCTGTTGGCTTTTTTAAAACTTCCTTTAAAAATAAAAGGAATTTCAAGCCTATTGGTGATTGCTAGAATTTTTTCAGCAATAACCATCGCCATTTCTTCACTTTCAATAGCGCAAGGTCCTGCTAGTAAAAAGAAATTATTGGATTTGGTGTGTTTTATTTTTGGGATAAGGTTTAAGTTCATTTCGTAGTATTTGATGTTGCAAATATAAAGAAATACACACTAAGTATTAAGTTACAAATTTTAGATTGTTTTATTCCTTTATCACTTTAAAAACCTTGCGGTTACCATTTTCATTAAAAAGATAAATAAAATATACACCTATTTCAAGATTTGATAGATTAATACTTTTTGTATTGCTTAAAGTGTATATTTTTTTACCCAATAAAGAGTAAACTTCAATTTTAGAAATAGTTTCTTCAGAAATGATAGAGATTATATCTTTTGTTGGGTTTGGATAAAGTATTAAATTATTTTTATTGAAGTCTTCAGTCCCTAAAATCTCATTTTTATACCAAGCTATTTTATTATCGCCACTAGATGCAGAAACAACATCTAGCACGCCATCTCCATCAAAATCTGCAGCTTTTGCATCTCCTATAAAATCTATTTCGGTCGAAATAATATTTCTTTCACTAAAATTGCCTAAACCGTCTTCATTTTCCAACCAATAAAAAATATCGCCAAACCTTGTGCCACCAAGCAAGTCGTTATCGCCATCATTATCGAAATCATAAAAACTGTAAAACCCAACTCCAATTGCATTTGGTATTTGTTGATAAGGTTCAAAATTACCTTCTTCATCAATGTTTTTAAACCAACGGACAAAAACACCAAGATCATCATGGTTTGTAGTTATTATAATGTCTTTTTTGCCATCAGCTGTAATGTCTTGATACTGAATATTGTATATACTTGTAAAATCTGATTGCAAAAACTCAAATTGATAGATTAATTGTTCTGAACCAAAGGTTGCATTTCCTGTGCCTTTAAACCATACAATTTTAACGGGGTCACTACTAATTTCATAGGAAAATAAAATGTCTAAATTTCCATCAGCATCAATATCTTCAAATAATGGAGGGTAAATATTAGTGAAGCCAACTCCCTCAAACAATATAATTTCATCGCTAAGTGTTCCTTGTCCGTCAATATTTTCATACCAAACTATTCTATCTTCAAATGATTCTTGATATTTTATTACTAAATCAATATCGTTATCAGTATCTAAATCAATTGCTTTAAAGCTATAAATATAATCTGGTTGGTTTTCTAGAATTACTTGTACAGGGCCAAAATTTCCTTGTCCATCCAAGTTTTCAATCCATTCTAATTTATTGGGATTGTTTTCTAGATAGACCAAATCTTTGTCACCATCAGAGTCAAAATCAACAAATTCAATGGATAAATAAAATGCTATGTTTTCTGAAATTACAATTTCGTCACTAAAATTTCCTAGCCCATCTAAGTTGCGAAACCACTTTAATTTAGAATCGGAACTTGTTAAAATATCAATAAAGCCATCATTGTCAATGTCTAGTGGAATTGATCTTGAAGGAGAAGGGCTTGTGTCCGAAATAATTTGCTGAGGTCCAAACTGAGCTAAAAATATCCAACTGTTTAAAAATAATAAAATGGTGCTTAAAATTGATTTCATAAGATGAATAATTAACCCTTAAAGATACGATAATAATTTAATATCTTTTATTCTAAATTAAAGAATGCTAATCAATTAATAAATACTACTTTTGCACCCTCTAAAAAAAGATAGTAGTATGGAAATCAAAAACATCGCAATTATTGCTCACGTAGATCACGGAAAGACCACTTTGGTAGATAAAATTATGCACCATTGTAGTTTGTTTCGTGAAAACGAAAACAAAGGTGAGCTAATTTTAGATAATAACGATTTAGAACGTGAACGTGGAATTACCATTACCTCAAAAAATGTATCGGTGGTTTATAAAAACACCAAAATTAACATTATAGATACACCTGGTCACGCCGATTTTGGTGGAGAAGTAGAGCGTGTTCTTAATATGGCAGATGGTGTTTTATTATTGGTAGATGCTTTTGAAGGGCCAATGCCACAAACACGTTTTGTGCTTCAAAAAGCATTAGATTTAGGGTTAAAACCTTGTGTGGTTATTAATAAAGTAGATAAAGAAAACTGTACTCCAGACGAAGTTCACGAATCAGTTTTCGATTTGATGTATGAATTAGGTGCCGAAGAGTGGCAACTAGATTTCCCAACCGTTTATGGATCTGCAAAACATAATTGGATGAGTGACGATTGGCAAGATGAAACCGATAATATCGAACCGCTTTTAGATATGGTTTTAGCGCATGTTCCTTCTTTTGAAGTTACAGAAGGAAATGTACAAATGCTTATAACCTCCTTAGATTATTCTTCATTTACAGGAAGAATCGCTATCGGAAGATTGCATAGAGGTACTTTAAAAGAAGGAATGCGAGTTTCACTAGTTAAGCGTGACGGAAGCGTTGTGAAAACAAAAATTAAAGAACTACATACGTTTGAAGGCTTAGGTCGTTTAAAAGTATCTGAAGTTCATGCAGGAGATATTTGTGCATTGGTAGGGATTGAAGGTTTTGAAATTGGAGATTCAATATGTGATATTGAAAACCCTGAAAGCCTTGCTACAATTGCAATTGATGAGCCAACAATGAGTATGTTATTTACCATTAACGATTCGCCTTTCTTCGGAAAAGATGGAAAGTTTGTAACTTCTCGTCATATTAAAGATCGTTTAGCTCGTGAATTAGAAAAGAATTTAGCTTTACGTGTGGAGCCAACTGGTAGTGCTGATAAATTTATGGTTTTCGGTCGTGGTGTGCTTCACTTATCAGTTTTAATTGAAACAATGCGTAGAGAAGGTTATGAACTTCAAATTGGTCAGCCACAAGTAATCATCAAAGAAATTGATGGTGTTAAATGTGAGCCAGTGGAAGAGTTAACCATCGATTTACCAGAAAATGTAAGTGGTAGAGCGATTGATATGGTAACGATTCGTAAAGGTGAAATGCAAAGTATGGAAGCTAAAGGCGAACGTATGGTATGTACTTTTATCGTTCCTTCAAGAGGAATTATCGGACTTAGAAATCAGTTATTAACTGCAACAGCAGGTGAAGCGATTATGACACACCGTTTTTTCGAATATCAACCCTTTAAAGGAGGAATTCCAGAAAGACAAAATGGAAGTTTAGTATCTATGGAAAACGGAAAATCAATTCCTTATTCTATCGATAAATTACAAGATAGAGGTCGCTTTTTTGTATCTCCGGGAGAAGATATTTACGAAGGTCAAGTAATTGGAGAGAATACACGTCAAGATGATATGGTAGTAAATATTACCAAAACAAAAAAGATGAGTAATGTACGTTCTTCAGGAGCAGATGATAAAGCTAAAATTGTTCCAGCTCTTAAATTTTCATTAGAAGAAGCGTTGGAATACATTCAGAAAGATGAATATGTAGAGGTAACACCAAAGCATTTGCGTTTGCGTAAAGTCTATTTAAAAGAAACAGATCGTAAACGAAATAAAAACATTTAATGAGAATCGGGATTTAATTAGTTTTAAATCCCGATTTTTTTTATAGCAATTTTTAATTTAATTGCTATTTCATTCCATAAACTGTGTGTTTTTTAGTTAATTTGCTAAAGTTAACATCGCAATAAAATATAGAGTATGAATTTTTTGTATTTCGACGCAGGATTAGGCGCCATGCTTGTTCAAGCAATAGTAGCTGTAGCAGCAGGAGTATTGCTTTTTTCAAAAGTTGCAATGTATAAAATAAAATCGTTTTTTGGATTGATTAAGGAGGAGGATACTTACGACTCAATAGATGTTGATGAAGAAGATACCGACGAAATCAATGACAAAGAACAGTAAATCACACGAAGCTTCCTTTCGCGATCCTTCAGGATATATGTTTCACGATGGTGATACCTTAAGAAGGGTTATCAATCCCATTTATTTTCCACAATACAATAAGTTAAAAGAGAGTGGTTTTTTTAAAACACTCATTAAAAATAAGTTACTTATTCCGCATGAAGAAACTTCTGTTTCCGAAGATAAGATTGTAATCACTCCAGAGAAAATTCCGTTTATTACCAATCCATACGAATGGGGATTCGAGCAGTATAAACAAGCGGCTTTATTAACGCTTAAAATTCAGAAATTTGCGCTTTCAAAAGGGTTTATATTAAAAGATGCTTCTGCTTATAATGTTACGTTTCATAAAGGAAAACCAATTTTTATCGACACACTTTCTTTCGATTTTTATGAAGAAGGAACTCCTTGGAGAGCATATAAACAATTTATAACCCACTTTTTAGGACCTTTAGTATTAGCTAAATACCACGGTTCTGAAGTGTTTAACATGTTAGCGGCATATATTGATGGAATTCCGGTAAAAATTATTTCTTCAATGCTTCCAGCACGAACTAAATTAAGTTCGGTTTTATACCCAAATATTCATTTACTGGCTAAGATGGAAAGCAAGCACAGTGAAGATTATAAAGCGGAAACTAAAATTGCTAAGCTTTCAAAAAAGGCACAGAATAACATTGTAGAAAGTCTTTATAATTACATTTCAAAACTACAATTGAAGGAGTCAAGTGAATGGGGAAACTATTATACAAAAACCAATTATAACGAAGGTGCTTTTAAAATAAAAAAAGAACTGATTCGAGATTGGGTACAGCCTTTAAATGCTCAGAAATTGATTGATATTGGAGGTAATGATGGAACATTTGCAAGAACCGTTCAAGACCTTGTGAAACATATTATTGTAACCGATATTGATAGTAATGCAGTCGATTTTAACCAAAAACAAATTAAGGAAAACAAGGAAACCAATATGCTCGCATTTGTCTGCGACGTTTTGCAACCAGCACCAGGAATTGGAGTTAATAACACCGAAAGAGAATCGTTAATAAATAGATTAAAAGAGTATGCTCCAGATGTAACAATGGCATTGGCATTAATACATCATATTACACTTTCTGGAAATGTGCCTTTTGAAAAATCTGCCGAATTTTTCGCCAAGTTTTCTAAAAATTTAATTATTGAATTCCCAAAAAGAGAAGATTCTTGGGTAGAATCATTGTTAGTAAGAAAAAGAGAGTTTATCAATCATTTTGATTTTTATAATATTGATAATTTTGAAAAAGGCTATTCTAATTATTTTAATTTAGTTAAAAAGGTAGCGATTAAAGACACAAAAAGAGTGATGTTTTTGTTTGAAATAAAAAGATAATGGCAACTAAGAAGAAGCAAAATTTAATTCAGAGTTTTCTTTTAAGCAGCAAGCAATACCCCATTTTAATTGCCATTGCATCAGGTTTGTATCCTCTTTTATATTATTTTACTAGAAATTTTCATTTTGTAAACTCGGTAGGACATTTAGCATATTTTTCGTTTGTTTTTCTGGTGATTCCAATGGTGCTTTTTGTTGTAAGTAATAAAATAAGTAAAATACCAATATTGTTTAAATGGAATAAATATGTATTACCATTTTTAAATTTTTTCTTTTTTCTTTTTTTTATAATGATATGTCGATATGCAGGGATAAATAAAAAAATTACATTACTTATTTTTCCTATTGCATTAGTTGCTTCCTTTTTTCTCTATAAACATTTAAAAAAAATTGTAGTAATTCAATTAATATTGGCTGTAATCGGACTA
>CAZIMW010000156.1:0-6627 GCA_964540425.1 uncultured Flavobacterium sp. | reverse complement strand
TCCATCTACCATTTTATCAAAAAGTACATCGCCCCAATGTCCCAGTGAAAAAACATCGCCCATTGTTTCAAACTCATTGATTATTGCCATTTGCCTTGGATGGGTAAAATCACTATAACAATCATTTATTTGTGCGAGTTCTTCTATGCAATTCCATAAATAACTTTTCCCGATATGAAACTCTTGAAATTCAAATCCGCAAGTCTTAGCAATTTGTTTTGCAATTTTAGTTTCGGGATAACCTCCTTTAAAATCGTAACTGTAACTATGTACTTTCTTTCCCAATACTTTTAAGGCGACAGCTTGTGTTCGGCTGTCCAATCCTCCAGAAAGTGGTAGAATTACTTTTTTATTGCCTACTTGTTCTTCAATAATCGTATGAAATAACTCTGTAAATTCTTTTAAAGCATCCTCAAACGAAATATCCCTCGGACTGTAATGCCATTGGAACCAAGGTTTGCTTTCAAGTAGAATTCCGTTTTCGTCTAAAGTGTTTTCAGAAGCTGGAGGTAACACCACCTCGTCTTTCCAATAGGTATCTTGATCTAGAAAAAAACCTATTGCTGTAAATATGCATATTGCTTCTTTGTTGAGCTCGTGAGGTTGGTGAACTTTTGCGAAGGTGGGTTTTATAGGGATTATTTGGGTTTTCATTGGAAAGCTAAATTACTATTTTTTTGTCATTCAGAGCGAAGCGAAGAATCTTATTATCATTCCTACATAGCGATTAAAGAAGCTTTGAGGAATCTCATTCTTTTGAGGAGATTCTTCCTCCCTGCGGTCGTCTGAATGTCATTTTACTTTTAATTTTCTAAATCGTACCCTTCGATACGTTCCGAAAAAAAATCGGAACACTCAGGGTACTTTGATTTGAACTAAATCAAACCTCTAACTTCCTACTTCCTACTTCCAGCTTCATACTTCCTAATCAATTCCCATAATGATACCGACACGCTGCTATTAATAGGTTATTGTTTTCGTATTTATAAACCAAGCGATGTTCAGAAGTTATTCGTCTTGACCAATACCCGCGTAAATCGCCTTTTAAAGATTCTGGTTTTCCTATGCCTTCAAAGGGTGTTCGCATACAAGATTTGATAAGTTCATTAATCCGTTTTACTATTTTTTTATCGGTTTTTTGCCAATACAAATAGTCTTCCCAAGAAGTTTTGGACCAAGTTAGTTTCATTGCTCGATGACCTCTTTCTGAACTCCCTTACCAGATTCTAGCTCTTTAATAGAATTTAATAATATATCTCTGTTTTTACCTGAAAGTAAATAGGTGGTTTCTTTTAACGAATTGTATTCATCCAATGAGATTAAAACAAGGTCTTTGCCGCTTTTACGTTTGATAATCACGTCGCTAACATCATTGACTACTTTATCAAACCAATGCTTTAAATTTGAACGAAAGTCTGTATAATTTACTGTTTCCATAGCGCAAATATACAACAAAGTACTTAAAGGCGTACTTTTTTTCCGTACCCTTCGATACGTTAAACTTCTATTCCGCGCCTTTCGATACTCCCGATAGCTATCGGGACCGAAAAAAAACCGGAACACTCAGGTCACTTTGATTTGAACTAAGCTTTAACCTCCTTCTTCGCAATTCAAAAATCTAAAATCTCCAATCGTTAATCTCCAATTCTTTTTTTTACTTCAGCATTCGATATTCGGTATTCGATATTTGTTATTCCGTACCCTTCGATACTTCTTCCTACGTCAGAAACTCAGGGCACTTGCATTTGAACTAAATCAAACCTCCAACTTCAAACTTCCAACCTCCAGCTTCCAACTTCAAACCTCTAGCTCCTAACTTCAAAAAACAACCCCTCCATCCCACCAACCATCTTCTCAACCGAGTGCTGTTCTTCCACTTTCTGTCTCGCTGCTAAACGGATAGCATTTATTTTTTCTTCGGAAGTATTTGTGAAATCAATAATGGCTTCTGATATGGCTTTTGGGTTTCGAGTAGGAACTAACCAGCCTGTTACTTCGTTCCGATAGCTATCGGAACCGCTCAGTAGCCGTTGATGGCTATCTATAATCAACTCATCTACTCCTCCGCATTCCGTGGAAATCACTGGTAATCCTAATGCCATTGCTTCTACCACTACATTGGGTAATCCTTCCATAATAGAGGAAAAAAGTAATACACTTGATTCCTTCATTAAATCATATACTTTTTCTTGAGGTATTTTCGGAATTAATTTCACCTCCTTTTGAAGTTTAAAATCATCAATTAAATATAGTAATTCTTCATTTCTTTCTGAAGTACCAACAATCGTATAACTGAAATCAATTTGCTTTTCTTTTAAAAATTTACAAGCGTGCAATGCATCTGAATATCCTTTAATCCAATGCGGTCTTCCTACGGAAATAATATGAAGGGTTTTTGGTTTGAGATATTTTTTATCAAAAATAAGTTTGCTAAAATCAAAACCTGAATACACAACTTTATCTATTTTCAGACCTCCCCCTTTGAAGCGATGTGCTGAGCTTGTCGAAGTAGGGGATTGAGGGGGATGTACTTTATCTCCTTCTTCTGAAATCGCCTTAGAAACACTATGAAACCCAGCAAACTTAGGATACCATTTTTGTAAATAATTAAAATTCTCTTTATTCACAAACGGACGAACATTACTTTGATACCCACGCTGACTTAAAACGAATTTATAGTTTCCTTTTTCTAATTCATCTTCACACCAGGGCAGTAAAGAAGGCCATTGTACGTGGACAATATCTGGTTGTATTAATTGTAATGCAGTATTAAAATTATCTTGTTGGAGTTGTTTTTTATTGAGGGCGAATATATTTCTTAAAGTCTTAAAAAATGATTTTAAACTCCTTTTTTTAAACAATCGTTTTGTTGCCAACCATTTGCTTTGCCAAAGTAGATTAAAAAGGTTTTGTGTGCTTCCTAAATCGATGTATTGAACTCTAGGGATCTTTTGTTTAATAACGTTATTAAATCCTAAAATGGTGATTGAATGTCTTTCAGAAAGCCCTTTTACCAAACGGTTAATGAATGTTGTGGTTTTGAAAGAGCCATCGAAGATTATTATCTTAAGAGGTGACTTAGAGCTCATCTAATTTAGATTAATATTAACTATCAAATTATTAATTAAAATATTTATAACCCATAGAGGTTACTTTAAAAAATGTGCCTTTTATAAAAAGAGATATTATTTTTTTATAATCATTATTTTCTTTTGGTAATCTTATTAATTTTAAAGAAATTTTTACGGCAGATTTCCACTTTTTATGTTTGTATAAATTACCTAATTGATTGAGAGTGTTCTTTTTTAAAAAAATAATTGTTGTTAAATCTAAACTAAGTTTTTTATGATTTTTTAAAAGATAATAATTAACTATTGTTTTAAATGTTGATTTAACATTAAAGTTTTCTAACCTATCTGTATGTACTCGTTGTTTTACTAAAATAGCATTATTTATATGAGGTTTAAAACCATATTCCAACGCCTGTATATGATAAAAATAATCATCCGCAGTTATTAACCCTTCATCAAATAATAAATTATTTTTTAAAAGGCTTTCCTTTTTCCATAAAGGTGTATTAACTCCCCAACCAATATTTTTTACAATAAAATCATTAATTGGATTATCACTATATAATTTATTATTCCAAAAACCTAGAACCTCTTTTGTACTATTATCAAAAAAACATGATTGAGATATCGTAAAATCAAAGTTTCCAGAAGTAATATTTCTTAAATCTACCTCTAATTTATTTGGCAACATCAAATCATCACTATCAAAAAAATTAACGAATGCTCCTTTGCTTTTTTCAAAACCAAAATTTCTGCAAGAACTCGGCCCTTTTGGTTTATCATTTGGTCTTTTATAAATTTGTATTCTTGAGTCATTTTTTGAAATCTCAGAAACAATATGGAAAGTATTATCTGTAGAATGGTCATCAACAATTACACATTCCCAGTGACTATATGATTGGTCTTTTATAGAATTTATGGTTTCTAAAATTAAATGAGCTCGATTAAAGGTTGGAATTATAATTGAAATTAAAGGCTTCTGCATAATTAATCTTTTAAAAATATATACCCTTTTCCAAATAATGAAAACAACACAAATCCAATTATTGTTTTAAAAGCTTTTAAATAATAATTAAATTTTAATTCTTTTTTTAAAACTTCTTTTAACAAAAAATATTTAATGTCGTTTTTTTGAAACAAAGCCCATTTTAAAGTTCTATTATATCTTTTGAAAACAAACATTTCCGTAACCTCCATATTTACAGAGCTACAATTTTTTACTAAATCTAAATGTTTATCTAACACTTTAAATTCCGATTTTATTTCTTTTTTATTTAGCTTTCCTTTTTCTTTTGAAAACGAATTTTCATGAACTCTTATCTCAATTAAAGACTCGTTTATTATACACAAGTTAGGTTCTTTATATAACATTCTTAAATTAAAATCCCAATCATCACCATTACCTATTTCTTCATCAAAAAGAAATTTTTGTTTCTTTAAAAAATTGTTATTCCAGAAAGGTCCGCATATATAAAAATTAATGTTTTCTATAAAAAAGTCTTCTATTATCAATGTTGACTCAATATTGTTCTCTTTTAGTATTTTATTATTTTTAAAATCCTTCAACGATACTTTACAAATAATAGCATCAAAATCGTCATTACTTTTTTGAATAATTTTCTCAAATGTGTTAGGTAAATAAACATCATCGCTATCAAAAAAATTAATTATATACCCTTTACTTTTTTCAAAGCCAAAATTACGGCAACTATTAGGTCCTTTTGGTTTATTTTTGGGTCTTTGATGGTATTGAAACCTACTATCACTATCCATATACTTTTGCATTAGCTCTGGAGTAGTATCGTTACTACCGTCATCTACTACAACGCACTCCCAATTTGTGTAGGTTTGTGCAATTATCGAGTCTAAAGTTTCTCCTATGATGTTCGCACGGTTGTAGGTTGGGATTATTATGGAAATTAAGGGTTGCATTTAGTAATTTACTTTTTTTAATAAAATTTCGCCCTTTCTGAAAAACAAAAAACTAAAAATAGAAATAAATGCTTCACTTTTTGAAATTACAGATAATCTTTTGTTTTTTTTAATAAATAAATTAAATGCTTTTAAAGACTCTTTAAAATATCTTAACCTTACCATTTGCTTGTAATATTTTAATAGAGATTGCTCAATAACATTATTAGCTTTATTATTTAATAGTAACTCTTTATTATTATAAACTTTAAATCTCGCTAAAAAATAATTCCATATTTTTTTCTTATTATTGTTGTAGGTAATACTTTCTTTATGCTCTCTTAAAAAAACTAAAGGTTTATGGATACTAATGTAGTCCTTATTTTCATTAAGGACTCTTGTGTAAAACTCCCATTCTTGAGCTGCTTGTAATTCTTCATCAAACAAATAATTAAAGTTATCAAAAAACTCCTTTTTAAATAAGGACGAAGGAGTCATTAAATTAATATCACCTAATATATAATCGTTAAGTGAATCATTTGAAGCTAAATATTTATGTTTAAGTCTAAGTATGTTTTCAAGGCTATTACTGAATATTAAACATTGGCAAACTGAAAAGAATGAATTTGAAATTAACAAAACAGATAATTGTTCTTTAATTTTATTTTTATCCATCAAATCATCACTATCAAACCAATTTACATACTCTCCTTTACTAATTTCAAAACCGTAATTACGACAAGCATTGGCTCCTTTTGGTCTATCATCGGGTCTGTGATGGTATTGAAATCTACTATCTTTTTTACAATAGGACTCCAAAACTTCATCTGTTTTATCTGTAGAGCCATCATCTACCACAATACATTCCCAATTGGTGTAGGTTTGTGCCACAATACTATCCAGTGTTTCACCAATTAGGTGAGCACGATTGTAGGTTGGTATGATGATGGAGACTAAGGGGTTCAATTATTAATATAGTTTTTGTTGGGATTGCTAAGATATGGATTAGGTATGAAATGTGAAATATTTAGTTTGGTGAAATTGAAGCCGAAACTGAAAACCAAATATCTTCGCGAGGGAGGCACGTCCCGATAGCTATCGGGAGAAGCAACCTCTTGATGCACTTGTCTTCGCGAGGCACGAAGCGACCTCTTGATTAAAACTACAATTAAACAGATCACTTCGTCGCTCTTGGGAGCTCCTCGTGAAGACATTAAAAAGCAAAAACCCATCCATCGGATAAATCATTCCAAGAGGGGTTTTCTATATTTACTAAATCGTTTTTGCGTTTTCGATTGCCATTTTTTAATTGCTTTTCTCTAGCAATTGCTTCGTTTATATCAGAATATACTTCAAAATACACTAATTTATCACAATTATATTTTGCTGTAAATCCTTTGTAGGCTTTTGTTTTATGCTGATATACTCTTTTTACTAATTTAGAAGTTACACCAATATACAATACCGTATTGTTTTTGTTAGTCATAAAATATACAGCATATTGTTCCATAATTTAAAAATAGTGATTTTTTTGTCTTCGCGAGGAGCTTTTTTGCGACGAAGCGATCTCATGATTGAAACTATTATTAAACAGATCACTTCGTCGCTCTTGGGAGCTCCTCGTGAAGACAAATTATGATAATTG
>CAZIMW010000155.1:0-6697 GCA_964540425.1 uncultured Flavobacterium sp. | reverse complement strand
ATTAGTACATAAATGGCGATCCGAAGAGCAATCAATTTTAGCAGGAACACAAACAGTAATTGATGACAATCCAAGTTTAACTACTCACAATTGGCAAGGCGACTCTCCCATTAGAGTTGTATTGGATAGAAAATTACGAATTCCTAAAAACGCTTCTGTTTTTGATGGAAGTGTAAAAACTATTGTTATTACAGACGAGAAATCAGTCATTTCGACTCCGCTCAATGACCAACTTTTGGAGAAAAACATTTATTTTGAAACTATTAATTTTTCGGAAGAAATCAGTAGCCAAATTTGTAACATTATATATAGGTATAATATTCAATCTGTAATTATTGAAGGTGGTGCAAAAACACTGCAAACATTTATCGATGAGAATCTGTGGGATGAAGCCAAAATTTTTACTGGAAATATAGCTTTTAAGGAAGGAATTAAAGCTCCAATTATTAAAGGAAACCTAATTTCTGAAGAAAAAATAAATCAAGATACTTTACGAACTTACACAAATGATTAAAACTATCATATTCGATTTTGGCGATGTATTTATCAATTTAAACAAGGAAGCTCCTTATTGTAAAATGACAGAGTTGGGTATTACTTCTTTTTCTGAAGAAATGATAGAAACCAATAAACAGTATGAAACTGGAAGAATTACAACAGAAGTATTTTTAGATTTTTATACGCATAAATTCCCGTCCATTTCAGCAAAGCAATTAGAATTTGCTTGGAATTCCATTATATTAGATTTCCCAGAATATCGTTTGCAGTTTTTGGAAGAATTAGCAGCTTCAAAAAAATACGAATTGATACTTTTAAGCAATACCAACGATTTGCATATTGAAAAAGTAATCGAAAATATAACCATCGAAATGTACAAACGTTTTCAAAAATGTTTTGATGCTTTTTATTTGTCACAAGAAATTCATCTTAGAAAACCGAATGCCGATATTTATGAATTTGTTTTAGACAAGCACCACATAAAAGCAGAGGAGACATTTTTTATTGACGACACTTCAGAAAATACTGAAACTGCCAAACAACTTGGTATTCACACTTGGAATATTAACCCAAAACTAGAAGATGTGACAAATATCTTTACTATTAAAAAAGAATTGTTTTAATTTACTCAAAAATAATAGCTCTTGTTTTATCTAATCGCCAGTATTTTAATTTTCACTTTAATTTTCGTCGTATTTAAACTCTACGATCGTTTTAAAATTGACATTCTTCAAGCCATTGTTGTTAATTATATTGTTGCATTTATAACGAGTATGATTGCTTATAAGTTTCAAGTTGGTTTTGAGGACTTATCCGTTTCAAAAATCATTGGAATGGATTGGTTTTATTACACCTTCGGACTGGGGGTTCTGTTTATAGTTGTATTTATTTTCATTGCCAAAACCACACAAGTTAACGGACTTTCGGTAGCCTCAGTTGCAACAAAAATGAGTGTGATTATTCCTATTATTTTCTGATTGATTTATTATAAGGAAAGCCTTGGGGTCTTGAAATTCATAGGGGTTTTATTGGCATTATTGGCAGTTTATTTTGTTTCCGTTAAGTCAAAAGACTTTCTAAAACTCAATAAGCGAGATTTAATTTTACCTTTATTAGTATTACTCGGGAGCGGAATAATAGACACTACCATTAAATTTTTGGAAGAAGCCTATGTAGCCGAAAATGACATTTCTATATTTTCTGCAACAATTTTTTTAAGCGCTGCCATTTTAGGCTTTGGAATATTGATTTATAATTCATTTAAAGGAACTCTAAAATTTGAATTCAAAAATGTTATTGGCGGTATTGCCCTTGGAATTCCTAATTACTTTTCTATTTTCTTTTTAATAAAAGCATTGCGAAGTGATATTTTAGAAAGCTCTGGAATATTTGCTATTAATAATGTCTCCATTGTAACGCTTTCAACCATTGCAGGAATTATTCTGTTTAAGGAAAAACTCCTTCCGAAAAACTGGCTAGGAATTGGACTGGCAATTTTAAGCATTGTTTTAATCGCACTATAATATAATGAGTACCAAAAAAGACACTTTTAAGACCATTACCAAGCCTTCTAAGGAAACTCTCTTTAAAGATCGTGGAAGTAAGTTTTTTGGCTATGCTTTTCCGGTAACTTCCGAAGAACAAATAAAGGAGCATATTGAGCAATTAAAGAAAGAACATTATAATGCACGACACTGGTGTTATGCTTGGCAAATAGGAAAAGAATATGAGAGGTTTAGAGCAAATGATGATGGCGAACCCTCTAACAGTGCAGGAATGCCTATTTATGGGCAATTGCAATCTTTTGATGTTACCAATGTTTTAATCGTTGTTGTTCGGTATTTTGGCGGAACCAAATTAGGGGTTGGTGGCTTGATACAAGCCTATAAAACGGGAGCAAAAATGGCTTTGGAAGTTTCAACTATTATCGAAAAGACGATTGATGAAGATTTTATTCTGAATTTTGAATACCCAGAAATGAATACCGTAATGCGAATTGTAAAGGATGAAAAACTAACTATTACGAATCAGAAAATGGAATTGGATTGTGAGTTTATAATTTCAGTACGAAAAAAAGATAAGGATAGGATATTTCAATTATTTGACAATACTTATAAAGTGATTATAAAAAGAAATGAAGATGAATAGGTTTTACTTCGGCTTTGCTCAGAGACTCCCTAATCAGTGATCGTTTCAAGTAAATTTGTTTCGACGCTGCTCAATGACCAAACTTCAATATTAACCCTTCAGTTTTTCTAGCAAATAATTAGGAGCTTTCATTAACTTTTTGGTAGTGCTATTTACAAAAACCAACGTGGTAGTTGCAGTTACTAAAAGCTCACCATCCTGATTATGAATTTCGTAGTAAAATTCAATTCGAACAGAAGGGATTTCTTTTAATGTTGATGTCACCGTAATAAGGTCATCATAATATGCAGGGCGTTTAAAATTTACGTTTAAATTTACAACGGGCAGCTCAACATTATTATCTTCCATATATTTATACGAGAAACCTAATGTTCTTAGCCACTCTGTACGTCCTTCCTCTAAATACAAGGCATAATTACCGTAATAGACGATTCCCATTTTATCGGTTTCGCCATAACGTACTCTAATTTTTGTTTGTGTTTTTTTCAAAATAAAATAGAAATATAAGGGAGATTTACTGTAGCTTTATCAGGGAGATAAGATGAGAAAAAAAAACTAAATATTCAATACCCAAAGTGTTTTTTTTATAACTTTTTTGTTCACATATTTGCAATGTTAAGAAATTGTTATGGAGCATAACAACTTAACAAGAAAACCAATAACAATTAACTAATCTAATACCCGAATTTTAACTATGAGCAAAACTGCTGACTCAGTTTGGAATAAATGCCTAACATTTATTGAAGACAACATTACTGCTCAAGCCTATAAGACTTGGTTCGAACCAATTAAGGCGGTTAAGTTAACTGAAGACGCTTTAAGCATTCAAGTGCCTAGTAAGTTTTTTTACGAATGGCTAGAAGAACATTATGTGAAAATTCTTAAAGTTGCACTAACCAAAGAATTAGGGAAAAACGCTAAACTGGTGTACATTATTAAAATGGAAAACACCTACGGAAACAAACAGCCATTTACTGAAAAAATACCTAGTTCAAACAGAAATCATTTACGCTCCCAAGAAGTAGATGTTGCTACAAGGAGCAAAAACCCAATGCTTAAGAACCCCTTTATTATTCCTGGGATTCGTAACGTAAAAATTGAATCACAATTAAATCCGAATTATAATTTTGATAATTTTTTAGAAGGAGATTCTAATAGATTAGCTCGTTCTGCTGGTATGGCTGTTGCTAATAAGCCTGGAGGCACTTCGTTTAACCCTTTATTAGTTTTTGGAGGAGTTGGTTTAGGAAAAACACATTTAGCACATGCAATTGGTGTTGAAATAAAAGACAAATACCCTGAAAAAACAGTGCTGTATATTTCAGCCGAAAAATTTACCCAACAGTATATTGAAGCCGTAAAAAAGAACAATCGAAATGATTTTATACATTTCTACCAAATCATAGATATTTTAATTGTTGATGATATTCAGTTACTTTCAGGAAAAGCAGGAACTCAAGATGTTTTCTTCCATATATTTAACCATTTACACCAAAACGGAAAGCAAGTTATTTTAACAAGTGACAAAGCTCCTGTAGATATGGTTGACATTGAACAACGTCTGTTGTCTCGTTTTAAATGGGGACTTTCGGCGGAATTAAATCATCCAGATTACGAAACAAGAGTTGCTATTATTAAAAACAAATTGTATCGTGATGGTGTTGAAATGCCAGAAGATATTGTTGAGTTTTTAGCAAATAATATTAAAACTAATATTCGTGAATTGGAAGGTGCTATTATTTCATTAATTGCTCACTCTTCTTTCAATAAAAAAGAAATCACAATTGATCTTGCCAAGAAAATAGTTGACAATTACGTAAAAACTACGAGTCGTGAAGTTTCGATAGAGTATATTCAGAAAATTGTTAGTGAATACTTCCAAATGGACGTAGATACTCTTCAGTCTAAAACCAGAAAACGTCATATTGTACAGGCAAGACAATTGGCAATGTTTTTTGCTAAAAGATTAACTAAAGCATCCTTAGCTTCTATTGGATCACAAATTGGAAAACGCGATCACGCAACAGTATTACACGCTTGTAAAACGGTTGACAATCTTTCAAGTACCGATAAGCAATTCAGAAAATACGTAGAAGATCTTAACAAGAAACTTACTTTGTAAGCTTCATCTTCATAATCCTTATTCTTTAAATTTTCAGCAATGAAAACAAAAGTTTTGATGGTCTGTTTGGGAAATATTTGCCGTTCACCTTTAGCGGAAGGAATTCTTAAATCGAAATTAGATTCAAATAAATTTACAGTAGATTCTGCTGGAACTGGACATTGGCACATTGGCAACAAACCCGACCCAAGAAGTATTGAAGTTGCTAAAAAACACGGTTTAGATATCACCAACCAACGCGGAAGACAGTTTACACAAAAAGATTTTCAAGAGTTTGACTATATTTTTGTAATGGATAATTCTAACAAAGGCAATGTTTTGGATCTTGCTCAAAATGAAATAGATAAACAAAAAGTACATTTAATTTTAGATGAAATTTTTCCAAACGAGAATGTGGATGTTCCCGACCCTTATTACGGTGGTGACCAAGGCTTTGAAAACGCTTATCAAATGTTAAATCAAGCTTGTGTTATAATTGCCAATCGAATTTAGTTTTATTATTGAAGTGTTTTTACTATTTTAGACACAAATAAAAAAACTATGAAAAAATTTAGCCTTACCCTACTTTTAATTTCAATTACTCTCGTTAGTTTCTCACAAACCGTAGAAGTAGAATTATTTAAAAACGGATTTTCAAGCCCCGTAGATATTCAAAATGCGGGAGATAGTCGTTTGTTTATTGTAGAACAAGGAGGACGCATCAAAATATTAAATAATGATGCCACCATAAACCCAATACCTTTTTTAGATATTTCTAGCATTACATCTACAGGCAGTGAACGAGGTCTTTTAGGTTTGGCTTTTCACCCTGACTATACTAATAACGGATATTTTTTTGTGAATTACACCAATAATTCTGGAGACACACAAATTACACGATATACAGTTGACGGTACAGATCCTGATGTTGCAGATTCAGGTTCAGCGCTACCGATACTAACTATAGACCAACCTTATAGCAACCACAACGGAGGCTGTGTTCAATTTGGGCCAGACGGATATTTATATATAGGTATGGGTGATGGTGGTGCTGGTGGAGACCCAGAGAACAGGTCACAAAACCTTATGGAAATGCTTGGGAAAATGTTACGTTTGGACATAGACAATACTGCTGGAGGAAACAACTATGCCATTCCTGCTGACAATCCTTTTGTTGGTGATCCAAATGCTCACGATGAAATTTGGGCTTACGGGTTAAGAAATCCTTGGCGTTTTTCATTTGACGAACAGACAAATAATGTTTGGATAGCAGATGTTGGTCAAAACCAAATGGAAGAAATAAATAGAGAATCAAATACGGAGGCTGGGTTGAATTATGGATGGCGTTGTTATGAAGGAAGCTTACCTTTTAACACTTCTGGCTGTCCTAATCCTTCTGAATTAACTTTCCCGTTAGCTACTTACCCTTTATCTGGTGGCAACTGTGCAGTTACGGGCGGATATGTTTACAGAGGAACTATATATAGCGACATTCAAGATTTGTACTTTTTTGCAGATGTTTGTGCAAATACAATAAGCACTATTGATCCTGATGGAAATGTTATAAATCACGGAAATTTTGGGGGAACTTGGGTTTCATTTGGAGAAGATATTAATAAAGAGCTATACATCTCAGACATTAGCGGAAGCATTTACAAAGTTTTAGGGGGCGAAATATTTAGTATTACCGATAATGATAATAATAAAATTTCATTAACACCAAATCCGGCATCAGACAGTTTGCAAGTTTCCTTAACTAATAATTTAATAAATACAATTACTATTTACGATTTAAAAGGTGTCGTTGTTTTATTAAAAACAAATGTTTCTTCTTCTGAAAAAATAATCACTGTAAACAACTTACAAAGTGGCGTTTATTTAGTGAAAGTAACTTCGGAAAGCGGGAAATCCGTAGTAGAAAAATTGGTAATAAAATAAATACAAATGCAA
>CAZIMW010000154.1:0-6721 GCA_964540425.1 uncultured Flavobacterium sp. | reverse complement strand
AATTTTAAAAAACGTCAATTACAATTTGTAATTAACCGTTTAAATATCGTATTAAATTTTTTATTACTGGGAGTTTTCGTTTACAGATCACTAACGCTATCCGGAGAGACTTTGGTTTCTGAGAAGGGTATTGGGGTTTTACTTCCTATTATTTCTATCGTTTTTTTAGTCATGGCCAATAAGGCCATTAAAAAGGATGAAGACCTCGTAAAATCTGTGGATCGGTTACGTTAAACCGCAAATCTTAGTATATTTTGAAACCCTAAAAGAATGCCATCTTTTAGGGTTTTTGTTTTTTGATGAAGTAAAAAAAACGTTCTTATGCCAAATTAAATTGGTTTAAATTAATTATAAAAATTTGGGAATAATTATAAGGCACTTAACTTTCTCATTTTTTTAAGCTAAATTACAACATTGTATATCAGTCAATGTCGATAAGCGAAACTGCTGATATACTTGCGTTACCACCAATTATGAAAAACATCTTGCTAATATTAATAATCGTTCTTTCAAATCAAGCTTTTAGCCAAGAAAAATTTGACGAAGAAATTGATAAAGGGATAAAATTATATCAAGATGGGAAAGGAAATAAAGCTCTAAAAATCTGGAAAAAGATTGAGAAAAAAGCAGATAATCCTTCATCAACTTATGGAACAACTTTAGGAAATATATTATACTACTATATAGAAAAGGATGACGAAAAAAATGTCTTGAGTTACTATCATAAAATAATAGATTCCGATTTAGACGATAAAGACATAAATAACGAAATCGGGAAACCTTATAAGAATTATCGTTATCACGCAACTATGCGACTAGCGAGCTATTATGGAAAAAAAGGCGAATTTGAAAAAGGTTTAAATTATGTTGAAAAATCTGATAATGAAATTGCATTTGAAACAACTTCATTAACCTCTTTTATTTTTCAAAAAGTAGATTTAGCATTTTGGAAATACCGATTTTTAAATGATTTAGGACAAAAAGATAAGGCTGTTTCAAAATTAATTGAGCGAGCATTTGAATATGATTACAAATCAATGTATCCAAATTGGGCAACAGTTTCGCCAAGTAATGATGAAAATGAACTAGCGGAAACGATATGTTCAGAATTTGACGATTTGAACTTACTCAAAACTAAAATTGACAATGGAATCGAAAACTTAACTTTTGACAAAGAAACTAAAACAATTAAAATAACGATTAGTCAAATTGAATACGAGATAAGCTACTTTACGGAATTGGAAAGTCAAGAAGAATGTAGTTCATATTTGAAAAATTCGTTTTTTTATAAATATTTAACCAGCGAAACGGAAAAATAACTGGTGGTAACAATGTATATAAAAAATAGCGCAAGTCGTTGCTAACACAAAGGCTTGGGCATTTTTAGTAAGTCGCCAAATTTTTAAATTTGACGATTTTTCAAAAATAAAATAAATAGTAAAATTTAAAAATTCGGCTTGTGTATAATCCGAAAAGTAACAGCTTATTTTCAGCGCTACTTTTCATATACGGAGTTGATAATAATTATACTAAATGAGAAACTTTCTGATTTTATTAATGTTTTTTACTTTCAATAAACTGATTTCGCAAGAAATAGTTGGAATGAAAGAAGTTTACATTGACAATAATTTAGTTTATAAAAGTTCAAATGACGAACTCTTTACTGGAGTTGCTCAAAGCAAGCGGAAAAACGGACATTTAGTTTATGAAGAGGAATACAAAAACGGAATTATTCTGTCGAGTAATTTATATTATAATGGAAAAGAAATAAGAGTTTCAAATAAAACGATATACAATCCGAATAAACCATTAGTTCTTTTAAAAAAAAATAAATACCATTTGGATGGCAAAATTTTTGAAACTACAACTTATAATTACAACGGAATAAAAATTCTTGTAGAACAATTTAAAAATGGAAAACTGACATATAGTTGTCAATATTTAGGAAAAAAGAAACACGGACTTGAATTAGGTTATGGAGAAAACGGAGAGAAAATGACTTATCGTTGCGAATTCATAAACGGAAAAAAAAACGGAACGGAATATTGCCTGAACGACAAAGGTATTGAAATAAAAAAAGAATATCAAAACGGAAAGAAAATAAAATAACTATTGCCAACACCGTATATGAAAAATTACGGGTGTTATACTAAAACAAAGGTCCTTGCACGTTTATTGTGTCTGATTTTCTTTCGAAAAATTCTCGCACGCAACCCGTAACTTCTCGTACAAAATCGTTGATAAAAGCACTTTTAAATACAAATTATCTATACCTTATTCCATAATATATAGTATAACCTACTAATCCCAAAGAACAACAAACCCTAACTTAGTGCTATCGCTTCACTTCCACAACCTCCAAATTCCCAATCTTCTCACCATCAATTTCAAAACGAAGCATTGTTCGTACTTTATGAAAACCGTGTGTGCCCATAGCACCAGGATTCATATACAGTAGCCCTAATTTTTTGTCATTCATTACTTTTAATATATGAGAATGACCTGTAATAAATAATTTGGGCGGATTCATTCTTATTTCTTCTCGAATAGCTGGGCTATACCTTCCTGGATAACCTCCAATATGCGTAATCCAAACGTCCACTTTTTCACACATAAACCGATTGTGTAAAGGAAACTCTGTTCTAGCTTCTGCATTATCAATATTACCATAAACAGCTCGTAAAGGTTTTAGTTTTTTAATAGTATCGGTTACTTTTAAATCACCAATGTCACCTGCGTGCCAAACCTCGTCTGCTTGCTTTACATATTTAAGGATGGTGTCGTCTATATGACTGTGAGTATCGGAAAGTAATAGTATTTTTTTCATAAAACTACCTGCGAAGGCAGGTATCTCTTTAATTAACTTCTTCTTGTATTTTGATTCCGATCAACATAAACTCAAGCAGGAATCTTATTCTTTATTTTATTAACCACAAAGTAAACCAAGCTTAACACAAAGGTCACTAAGTTTTTTAATACCTACAAGGTTTTGGAAACCTTGCAGGAGTTGCTTATCTCAAAATTGATAACAACAGATAGCTTCTTCATTCCTCATTGTAAAGACAATATAATTAACATTTTCTACAGTTGTTTTTTATATATCTTTGAACTCTGCAACTTCACTAAGTTATGTTGCACAAAGGCAAAAATACAAGATTCCTTGAGATAAAAACCTGCGAAGGCAGGTTTCTAAAAAAAATGATGAGATATTTTATTGAATTAGCTTATAACGGAAAAAACTACCACGGTTGGCAAATTCAGCCCGACGCAATTACGGTACAAGAAGTGTTAGAAAAAGCACTTTCAACACTGCTTCGGAAAGAACTACAAGTAGTAGGAGCAGGTCGTACAGATGCTGGTGTTCATGCGAAACAATTATTTGCTCATTTTGATTTTGATGAAATTGAAGACCTTTCAGGCTTGCATTTTAAGTTGAATTCGTTGCTTCCGAAGGATATTTCAATTCAGAATATATTTAAAGTAAAAGCCGCTGCACACGCAAGATTTAATGCTGTTGAAAGGGAATATGAATACGTGATTTCATTACAGAAAAATCCATTTACGGAAGATTTTGCACATCTAATTCATCATCAACCAAATATAGATTTAATGAATGAAGCGGCAAATGAGTTATTGAACCATAAAGACTTTCAATGCTTTTCTAGATCTAACACCGATGTAAAAACGTATCATTGTGATGTGAAAGAAGCGTACTGGAAAAAGGAAAATTTACAATTAATTTTCACCATAAAAGCAGATCGTTTTTTACGAAATATGGTGCGAGCCATTGTAGGAACTTTGTTAGATGTTGGTTACAAAAAAACATCTTTAATTGATTTTCAAGAAATAATAAAAAGCAAAAACAGAAGTAAGGCAGGTGCTTCGGCACCGTCAAAAGGACTCTATTTAACTCGGGTGGTTTATCCTGAGAGTATAAAAATTTAATTCACACCGTGACTCGAAGTCACGGTGTGAATAGAGATTAAGGAGCGAATAGAGGAAGATGAAAATATATGGCAAAAGAATCTGGAAAAGCATTCGATTTAAATCTATTTAAACGGTTATTGGTTTTTACCAATAATTATCGAGGCACTTTTTATTATGTAGGTTTTGCTGCAGTAATAATGTCGGTGTTAGGAGTAATTCGTCCATTGTTAATGCAAAAAACAATCGATGAATCCATCGTTCCAAGAGATAGCGAAAATTTGGTTTTTTACATCTCCTTAATGGTAGGTGTCTTGTTGTTGGAAACTCTTTTTATGCTCACCTTCATCTTTTTTACCAATTGGCTAGGACAAAGTGTTATTAGGGATATTCGAGTAAAACTCTTTAAGTTAATGTTGAGTTTTAAATTAAAATATTACGATAAAAGTGCCGTCGGAAGACTTACTACCAGAGCCGTAAACGATATTGAAACCATCTCTAGTATTTTTAGCCAAGGTTTGTTTATGTTGATAAGTGACCTGCTAAAAATGGTAGTTGTCATTGGTGTTATGTTTTACAAAAGTTGGGAATTAACACTGATAGTTTTTTCAATATTACCTGTAGTTTTATACGCAACAAAAATTTTTCAAAGAGCGATGAAAGTTGCTTTTGAAGAAGTTAGAAGTCAAGTTGCCAATCTAAATTCATTTGTACAAGAACGGATTACAGGAATGAAAATCGTTCAGATTTTTACTCGTGAGAAAACAGAATACAAGCAATTTAAAGACATTAACCAAAAGCACAAGAAAGCATGGATTAAAACGGTTTGGTATAACTCTATTTTCTTTCCTATTGCAGAAATGTCATCATCAATTGCTATTGGTTTGGTAGTTTGGTATGGAGGTTTAAATGCTGCGCAAGGCGGAGTTATTACATTAGGAGTTATTGTTGCTTTTATAGATTTATCACAAATGTTATTTAGACCGCTTCGGCAAATTGCAGATAAATTTAATACCCTACAAATGGGAATGGTTGCCGCCAGAAGGGTTTTTGATGTCTTGGATACCAAATCACATATTGAAGATATTGGAACAAAACTACTGGTAAATACCAATGGTTTAATAGAATTTAAAAATGTTCGTTTTTCATATATTGAAGGAGAAGAAGTAATAAAGGGTATTTCATTTACTGTAAAACCTGGAGAAACAGTAGCAATTGTTGGTGCAACTGGTGCAGGAAAATCGACTATTATTAATTTGCTTTCCCGTTTTTACGAAATTGATAAAGGCGATATTTTAGTGGATAATACATCAATTAAAGAGTACACCCTAAAGTCCTTACGGAAAAATATAGGGGTAGTTTTACAAGATGTTTTTCTTTTTGCAGATTCTATATTAAACAATATTACTTTAAATAATAATGATATTTCTGAAGCTGAAGTAATTGCCGCTGCTAAGGAAATTGGAGTCCATAAATTTATTACCTCACTCCCAAAAGGGTATCATTATAATGTTAAGGAAAGGGGTGTGATGCTTTCTTCTGGACAGCGACAATTATTGGCGTTTTTGCGAGCGTATGTTAGTAATTCGAGTATTTTAATTTTAGATGAAGCGACCTCTTCTGTAGATTCTTATTCCGAAGAAATGATACAGATTGCTACCGAAAAAATTACTAGAGGAAGAACTTCGATCATCATTGCTCACCGTTTAGCAACCATCAAAAAAGCAGATAAGATTATTGTAATGGATGCTGGAAAAATAGTCGAAATAGGAACCCATAAAGAATTACTTGCAAAAGAAAACGGTTATTATAAAAATTTGTATGAAGTTCAGTTTTCAGGACGAGAGGCTAGTTAAATTACTGAGACAAATCTTTTTCTAGTAATTCTTGAAGTTCTTCAATATCTTCAAACAAAACAAAATCGCCATCATTGATATAGGAAATTTGCCCATTTTCTTCGGAAACTGTCAAACAAACCGCATCGGTTTTTTCAGAAATACTTACCGCAGCACGATGACGTAAACCAAAACGTTGTGGGATTTCACGATCGTTATTTACAGGTAAAACTACTCGAGTTGCAACAATAGTATTGTCCTCAATAATCATCGCACCATCGTGCAAGGGACTATTTTTATAGAAAATACTTTCGATGATGGGTTGGTTGATTTCAATATTCATTTGATCTCCAGAAGTCATCACAAAATCCAAACTATTATTACGTTTAATTACTATTAATGCACCAGTTTTTGTTTTGCTCATTTGCTCACAAGCCTGTGTTAAGGCGTCAATGTTAGTGAGTGAGCTGTTTTTATCTGAAGATCTAAACTGTTTAATAAACTTTCTTCGAGCACTAAAATTGGTAGAGCCTAACATTAATAAAAAACGTCTAATTTCCTGTTGAAATACCACTACCAAAGCCACCATTCCAACGCCTAAAAAACCGCCAAGAATTTTGCTCAACATCTCCATTTCAAGTAATTCGGTGACTTTCCAAATGGCGTAAATTATTACAATTCCTATAAATATATTGATGGCAACGGTACCTCTAATTAGTCTGTAAACATAGTATAAAAGAAATGCAACAAGTACAATGTCTATAATGTCTATAATTCTAATATCTAAAATATCCAATGGTTTATGCTTTTTTGTAAAAATAGTTTTAATTAATGAGACCTCAGGTTAAACGTTTTTTTTTTTTTTTTTTTTGCAAATTTCAAATATTTAGAATTAAATTTTTTAAAAAAAATAAATTAAAACGGGATTTTAAAACGAATTAAAAATTGCCCGTTTTATTTTT
>CAZIMW010000153.1:0-6773 GCA_964540425.1 uncultured Flavobacterium sp. | reverse complement strand
GCAATAAAATAATAAATTATGTTTTCAGAGCAATTTTTTGATATTCTATTAAATTGGCTCTATGTTGATTTAGGTGGGTAACTATAAATCCAAATTTTGGTTTTTAGTAAATTTTACTTAAAAGAAAACCTTGTGCCTGTTTACAGACCTACTAGGTTTTAAAAACCTAGTAGGTCTAAATTCCTAAATCAAAACCTACTGAGGAAGGAATCTAAAAATAAGCCACCCACAACAAACAGCATAGAGCCAAAAATACTAATGAAGCTTTTGGGATTAAAATTGGATAATTTTGAGAAAACAAATTTTTATTAACACATAATGGTGGAAACTTTTCATTTTAATTGTTTCAACACCTTTATTACTTATGTATTTTTGCAAAACATAAATCTGAATATTTAAACTTTAAACTTAATCCTATGAAATTTTTTGTTGATACTGCTAATTTAGATCAAATTCGTGAAGCCCAAGACCTTGGTGTTTTAGATGGAGTAACTACCAACCCGTCATTAATGGCGAAAGAGGGTATTACAGGGCACGATAAAATTTTAAAACATTACGTGGATATTTGCAATATAGTAGATGGCGATGTTTCGGCAGAAGTAATTGCAACAGATTTTGAAGGAATGGTAAAAGAAGGAGAGGTTTTAGCAGAATTACACGAGCAAATCGTGGTGAAATTACCAATGATTAAAGACGGTATAAAGGCAGCAAAATACTTTAGCGATAAAGGAATTAGAACCAATGTAACATTAGTTTTTTCTGCAGGACAAGCCTTATTAGCTGCAAAAGCAGGAGCAACCTATGTGTCTCCTTTTATTGGAAGATTGGACGATATCTCTACGGATGGTTTGGTTTTAATTGCAGAAATACGACAGATTTATGATAACTTCGGGTTTGAAACTCAAATTCTTGCTGCTTCCGTTCGTCATACTATGCATATTATAGATTGTGCAAAAATTGGTGCAGATGTAATTACAGGACCATTATCTTCAATAGAAGGTTTATTAAAACATCCACTTACCGATATTGGTTTGGCAAAATTTTTAGCTGATTATAAAAAGGGAAATTAATTCAGCAGATTAAGAATTAAAAACAGTAGCTTATTGGTTTAAATAACCTAGCAGTATTTCTTCAATATTAGTATTGAATAAATTAGTGCTGCCGTTTATTATATTTCCTTTTTTGTCAACAATAATTGCTTTGTTAACTGTGTAAATTACCAATTCTTTTTCAGCTTTCTTAATATTTTCAAATTGATATTCCTTTCCTTTTGAATATCCATATTTGTTAATAATCTGAAGCCAATCGTTGTAGTTAGAATCGATATTAATACCAATAAAATCGTATTCAGGATATTTTGAATTTAATTCAGTAACCTTATAATGTATGTTTTTGTAATGACTTACAGATTTACTAGACCACAGATAAAACACCGTTGGTTTATTAATTATTGTATGTAAATCTTTAATGGTGTTTTCTGTTGAAATTAAAACAAGATTAGAAATTTTATTACCAGGAGTTAGCTTCATTGAAGATTTTGCAACTTCAATTATTTCTTCTTGATGTTTTTTATTGTTGTTTACTTTTAAAAATAATGTCAATATTTTTTCTTGACTTTCCTTTTCATTACAATTTAACAAATACCTCCCTGTAATGCTTTTAACCAAACTGTTTTTTAAAGAATCGTTGGTTATTGTAGTGTTTATTAATTCAATTTTATGGAGATTATGTTCGGAAGAATTTCTTTTGTAATAATCAGATTCACCATTTTCTAACAAAGCAACATTATCAAAATACCGAAATAAAAATCTGTAATACGGAAAGTAGGAACGTAATTTTTCGCTTCCAAAGTCAATGTTTTTTCTGTAGGAAAAGAAGCTTTCTGGGATTTCAAAATAAGTTTCAAATCCTTTTTTTCGTTCGTTTGCAGTAATGTAAATTTCTTTTTTTGAATAATAATCGTAGTCAATACTAGCTTCGGCTACTTCTTTAAATAAATCTTCAGGTTCTTTTTTTGCAACAAAATCTTTGTAAATTTCTGTTCGATAAAGTTTAAGCGAATCCAATGCTTTTTCAAATTCTAAAGGAGGTAATTTATAAAGTTTTGGCATTAGTTCAATTTCGGCTTCATTATGCAAAAACATGTCCATTAAAAAATTGTTTCGTTCGGCACCAATTCCAGTATAAGAAAGAGATTCGTCAAAATCTAACGTATTAACTCGTAGCATTAGACTATCGGCAGGCTCTAAGTAAAAAACTTGATATTCCTTATGACTAAAGGAATAAATACCTGGTTTAATGTCTTTTGCTTTAAAAAGAAAATGATTATTTTCATCTAATTTTACACTGTCTAAAAACTGTTCGCCTTTGTAAAAAACCACGTAATCTCCTTTCGGATTAACAATTTCACCACCAACGTAAGTGAGTAAGTTTCCGTCCTTTTTCTTGTTATTACAAGAAGAAACTAGCAGTAAAACAGTAATAAGTAGAAGTAGTTTTTTAATCATATGGGAACATTTGTTCATATAACAAAAGTAAAACCTCGATACCTTGTTTCTGTTAATACCGAGTTAAAAGAAATTAAAATATATCTAATGCTTTTATTTGTCTGAAATAGTTACTTTTGCGCAAAATTTTTATAAATAATATAGACTATGCTTTCAGTTTCAAATTTATCGGTTCAGTTTGGTAAACGTATTTTGTTTGATGATGTAAACACACGGTTCGTTCAAGGAAATTGCTACGGAATTATCGGTGCAAATGGCTCCGGGAAATCTACATTTTTAAAGATAATCTCTGGAAAACAAGATCCAACTTCGGGCCAAGTTCATTTAGAACCTGGAAAGCGTATGTCTGTTTTAGAACAAAATCACAATGCTTTTGATGAGTTTATGGTGCTGGAAACCGTGGTGATGGGAAACAAAGATTTGTTTAAAGTAAAATCTGAAATAGACAAGCTTTATGAGAATTATACGGATGAAAATGCAGAAAAGATTGGGGAACTGCAATTAACTTTCGAAGAAATGAATGGTTGGAATGCAGATAGTGATGCAGCCACAATGCTCTCTAATCTTGGTATTGGAGAAAAACATCATTTAACTTCAATGGCAGATTTAGATGGAAAACAAAAAGTAAGGGTGCTTATAGCGCAAGCACTTTTTGGAAATCCAGATTTGTTAATTATGGATGAACCTACCAACGATTTGGATTATGAAACAATCGCTTGGTTAGAAAATTTCTTAGCAAATTACGACAACTGTGTAATTGTGGTTTCTCACGATAGACACTTTTTAGATTCGGTTTGTACACATATTAGTGATATTGACTTCGGAAAAATAAACCATTTTAGTGGTAACTATACATTCTGGTATGAAAGTAGCCAATTAGCTGCAAGACAACGTTCACAACAAAATAAAAAAGCAGAGGATAAAAAGAAAGAATTGGAAGAATTTATTCGGCGTTTTTCTGCCAATATGGCCAAGTCAAAACAAGCAACTTCTCGTAAAAAAATGATTGAGAAGCTTAATGTTTCAGAGATAAAACCTTCAAGTAGAAGGTATCCTGCCATTATTTTTACTACGGAACGAGAAGCAGGAGACCAGATTTTACATGTTGAAAATTTGTCTGCTACCTTAGATGGTGATGTGTTATTTAAAAATATAGATATAAATCTTGCGAAAGGAGATAAAGTAATTTTATTTTCAAAAGATTCGCGTGCAACTACTGCTTTTTATGAAATATTAAGCGGAAACTTACAACAGAATGAAGGAACTTTTAACTGGGGAGTAACCACTTCACAAAGTTATTTACCTTTAGATAATCATAAGTTTTTTGAAACCAAAGTTAGTTTGGTAGATTGGCTTCGGCAATGGGCTACAACTGAAGAAGAACGTGAAGAAGTTTTTATTCGTGGGTTCTTAGGTAAAATGTTATTTAGTGGAGAAGAGGCTTTAAAATCTTGTGATGTACTTTCGGGGGGCGAAAAAGTTCGTTGTATGCTAAGTAGAATGATGATGATTCGAGCTAATGTTTTAAAATTAGATGAGCCTACCAATCATCTAGATCTAGAGTCGATTACTGCGTTTAATAATACACTTAAAAACTTTAAAGGAACTGTGCTTTTAACAACACACGATCACGAATTTGCTCAAACTATTGGAACTAGAGTAATTGAACTTACTCCTAACGGGGTGATTGATCGTTATATGACTTTTGAAGAATATATGAGCAACCCTAGTGTAAAAGAGTTGCGAGATAAAATGTATGTCAAATAATTAATTAATTTTTATATTTTCAAGAAAAGTATCAATCACCGATTTTGCAAGTTCTAATTCTTCATTTCGAATATACATTCTAATTTGTCCTGGAACACCAGTTGGAAATCCGCTAAGAATTCCGCTTTGATGATCATCACGAATAATAGGAGTGATGTCCATTTCGTTTAAACTATTAATTAATGGTTGTGCTACAATGGCAGAACCAGTAAAAATACGAGTGGTTTTTTCATCTTTATTCATAATGACGGGTGTTAATGTGAGAACTAAAGATAGCAAATTTACTTCGTAAAACCAATATTTTAGACCTTAATATACTTTCTTAAATCGGAATTTAGGATAGTTATAATCTCTTGTTCGTTGTCTAGACGGGTTTCCGTAAATACAAAACCGAAAACAGGATTTTTTTTAATATCAAGCTCCCTTATTTCTAATACATTTTCTAAATCGTTTTGAAGCAATTCAAAATCAAATGAAGTTATTTCTGAAGTCTCAATGCCAGAGTTGTTATTCAGAATAATGATACTGAAAATTTTATCCTCTCTATTTTTAAAAATATTACTCCAGTTTGGTTTTATTCCTTTTAGAAAATATTCATAAGAATTAATTCCATAAGCATGCCAAGTTAAATCTGCCGTGGTACACCAACCACCAAAGCGCAACGGATTTACTTCAATAGGAACAATTTTCCCATTAGAATCTATTCTGATTTCTATATGCATCGGAAAGTTTTTTAAACCTGCTTTCTTTCCAATCGGGATTAAAAAGTCTTCAATAGCCGCTTTGTGCTTTAAAATAATGCTTTTTGAAGTGTAATAAACCCGATCGCTAACATCGGTTCCAGATGAAAATTTGTGATGAAGCACACTTAAAACGACTACGTTTCCGTCATTATCAAAATAACAATCAATGGCAAATTCTTCACCTTCAATATATTCTTCGATGATAAAAGTGGAAGTATTCATCACGTTTTCTGGGTAAATGCTTTGGAGATTTTTAAAGTTTAGTTCTTTTTTTGCTTCTTCCCAATTGTTTAAATTACGTACAATATATACACCGATACTAAAAAAACCAATAGCAGGTTTTATGACAAATGGGAAATTAATCCCTTCCAAACTCAAATCTTGAATTTCATCCAATTTAACCGTTCTAAAAAAGAAATCAGGGTACGTATTCTTTATTAGTTTTCTAAATATAAATTTGTCTTTAAATAACTGAATTTGTTGAGGAAGTCGAGTCGATTTCAAATTTTCAAAAACCCAAGAAATAGCATTTTCAGAATTGGTATATAACAGTGTTTTGGGGTTATTAATAATCGTTTCTTTAGCAATATTTTCAGAAATCCAGTTAAGTGAATTGTCTTTAATCTAAAGAATTCCCCGAGGCTCTGCCTCGGTGGTCAAAAAGGAAAGTTTGAAAACCTGAGGTTTTCATCAAACTAAAAATAAAATTTTTTCCGCTTGATACCTCTATGGCTCTGCCTCGAGGTAGTTCATTTAGTTCTTTTGCTTGAGAAGTGGCAATAATTTCAAAATTATTTTCTTTTATAGTTTTTATCAGAAAATCGGAAACAAAAGGGTGGTCTATAAGTATCATACAATATGTTTTTTGAAAATTGGGTTGTATAAATAAAGTAATACAAAGTTAATACTTGAACTTGGATTTTTAAGTAATAAATGACGTATAAGTTGAGCTGAGAATGGTCACGAAGTATCGGGAGAACCTATAAGTTATTGAGTATGAATTATAGAAGTCAGCATAGACTTTATAAAATTATTTGAAAAAAGTACCGAGAATGGGAGTCGAACCCACACGCCCTAAAGGACACATGGCCCTCAACCATGCCTGTCTACCAATTCCAGCACCTCGGTATTTTAAAAAGTATATAAACTAAAAAGTCGAGACACAATGCTCGACTTTTTAAGTGACCTGGCTGGGGCTCGAACCCAGGACCACCTCCTTAAAAGGGAGGTGCTCTACCAACTGAGCTACCAGGTCGTCATTCTAACATTAAATATGTTTCCTTGAATGCGGGTGCAAATATACTATCATTATATTTATATTTCAAAGCTATTTTAAGTTAAATTTGAAAAATATTTTTTATGCTTCATAATGAAACATTTACGCTCTAAAAAAATACTATGAAAATCATTCTTATTGGATATATGGGTAGTGGAAAGTCCGTTGTAGGTAAGCTTTTAGCTAAATTAAAAGATATAGAGTTTAAAGATTTGGATCGAGAAATTGAATTAGTAGAAAACCGTAAAATACATGATATATTTTCTGATAATGGAGAAATATACTTCCGTAAAAAAGAAATAGAAACGTTAAAGATTGTTCTAGAGCAAAATATTAATCTTGTATTAGCAACTGGTGGCGGAACTCCTTGTTATGGTAATACCATGGAGTTCTTAAAATCGAACAATAAAACAGTTACTGTTTATTTGAAAACTTCCATTCAAACAATAACAAATCGTCTTTTTGAGGAACGCAATCAAC
>CAZIMW010000152.1:0-6791 GCA_964540425.1 uncultured Flavobacterium sp. | reverse complement strand
GTCCACTTGAAAAATTTTAACTAAAAACAGCCTCCTTTTTGTCTATTACACCACAACTTCTAATATAGAGTTTGGTCTATTTTCTTTAATTATACAAGATAAATAGGTTTAGTTTTAAAATACAAAAATACATTAAACAGCTAATAATAAGTGAATTACGCACTTTCTTAGTTTTAAAGCAATTATTTTGCCCCTTCTAAAAAAAGGCAAGAGAGAATAAAGAAACAAAAGAAATCGAAAAGGCAAAATATGTAACACATATTTACCATAAAATTAACTAAAATGAAATTTTAAGGTTTTACTCGAAGTTTTAAATTAACTTGCGGTTTTAAGGTAATATATAAAATAAGTTTTATTTACTTTTACAATTGTTAATGAAACAAGAGCTAATACAACTTTCGGAACAGTTAAATGGCGAGTTATTTTACGATGACTTGCACAAAACATTATACGCAACAGACGCTTCGGTTTATCGTAAAATGCCTTTAGCAGTAGCTTTTCCTAAAGATAAAAAGGATTTACAGTTGCTAATTAAATTTGCAGAAAATTACCAGACTTCATTAATTCCAAGAACCGCAGGAACTTCATTGGCAGGACAATGTGTAGGAAACGGGATTGTAGTAGATGTTTCCAAATATTTTACAAAAATAATTTCGGTAGATCAACAGAATAAAACCGTTACAGTTGAACCTGGTGTTATTAGGGATGAGCTAAACGATTATTTAAAGTCCTTCGGACTCTTCTTTGGTCCCAACACTTCAACCTCCAACCGTTGTATGATTGGCGGAATGGTAGGTAATAATTCCAGCGGAACTACCTCAATACAATACGGTGTTACTCGTGATAAAATTGAAAGCTTAACAACGATTTTGTCCAATGGTGAAGAAGTTATTTTTAAAGGAATTACTTCGGAAGAGTTCCATCAAAAAACCAAAGAAAACACCTTAGAAGGCAACATTTACAAAACCATTTATTCTGAATTGGCTTCCAAAGTAGTACAACAAGAAATCCGAAATCAGTTTCCAAAACCCGAAATCCATAGACGAAATACAGGTTATGCCATTGACGAATTGATTAACTCGGAAGTATTCTCCAATACAAACAAACAAATTAACCTTGCAGAATTACTCTGTGGAAGTGAAGGAACCCTTGCTTTTACAACTGAAATTACACTTCAGTTAGATAACTTACCTCCAGAGCATACGACAATGGTAGTAAGCCATTACGCAAATTTAGAAAACTGTCTCAACGATGTTTCGGTAGCAATGCAACACAATTTGCATACTTGCGAAATGATGGACGATGTAATTTTAGATTGTACCAAAACCAACAAAACGTATAGTGCTTATCGTTATTTTGTAGAAGGGAACCCGAAAGCATTATTGCTTTTGGAATTAAAAGCTACTACAGAAGAAGATTTAAAACTTCAAACAGAAGCCTTAGTATATGATTTGAAGCAATCAGGATTATCCTATACAGCACCAATTTTAAAAGGAAATGACATTCATAATGCATTAGAATTACGTAAAGCTGGCTTGGGATTATTAGGAAATATGGTAGGCGATAAAAAAGCCGTTGCCTGTATTGAAGACACGGCTGTAGCCTTGGAAGACCTTCCTAATTATATAACCGAATTTACAGCTTTAATGAAGCAATTTAATCAAGAAGCTGTTTATTACGCACACGCTGGGGCAGGGGAGTTGCATTTACGTCCTATTCTTAATTTAAAGGAAACAGAAGGAGTTGAGTATTTTAGAAAGATTACTACCGAAGTTGCTAAATTAGTTAAGAAATACAATGGCTCCTTTTCAGGAGAACATGGCGACGGAATTGTACGTAGCGAATTCCTGCCAATGCTTATAGGTAATCAGAATTATACTATTCTAAAGGAAATAAAACGAGCGTTTGATCCGCACAACATTTTCAATCCTGGAAAGATTATAGCTGCCTATAAAATGGATGAAGATTTACGCTATCAAACCAATTTAGAAGCTCCCATAATAAAGACAATTTTAAATTTTGATGACTCACAAGGAATCCTTCGTTTAGCCGAAAAATGCAATGGGAGTGGGGACTGTCGTAAAACTGAAAATGCTTCAGGAACAATGTGTCCGAGTTATCAAGCTACCAAAGATGAAAAAAATACGACTCGCGGAAGAGCAAACATATTACGAGAAGTTTTAACCAATAACGAATCACTAAACAAATTTGATTCAAAAGAATTAAAAGAAGTACTCGATCTGTGTTTAAGCTGTAAAGCCTGCGGAACCGAATGCCCAAGTAACGTAGATATCGCAACTGCAAAAGCAGAGTTTTTATTTCAATACTATAAAACAAACAAGCGAAGTTTTTCGGATTATCTCTTCGGGAAAAGTAGTAAATACAATAAGATGGCAGCACGTTTCCCGAAGCTATCAAATGCTTTGTTTAGCAATCATTTTACTTCATCAATTATTAAAAAAATTAGCGGAATTGCAAAAGAAAGAAGCTTTCCTTTATTTTCAAGCATACCTTTTAATAAAGCATCACATAGTCTTGTGTTTCAGAATAATAGATTTTTAAAAGAAGTGTATTTATTTGTAGATGAATTCAGTAATTATCTAGATGTGAACATCGCAGAAGATGCCTATGAATTATTGACTAAACTGAATTATAAAGTTACTATTATTGATCATTTAGACTCCGCACGTGCTTTATTTTCAAAAGGATTTTTAGAAGAAGCAAAAGAGCAAGTAAATATCAATATCAACTATTTAAAAGAGTTAGTTTCAGAAAGCAAACCATTACTAGGTATCGAGCCTTCCGCCATTTTAGGTTTTAGAGATGAATACAGTAGAATTGCAGACGATAGCTCTTCGGCTAAAGAAATAGCAAAACATTCCTATTTAATAGAAGAATTCTTAGCTTCCGAAATAGAACTTGGTAACATAAAATCGTCTCAGTTTACTTCCGAAGAAAAAACAATAAAGATTCACAATCACTGTCATCAAAAGGCTTTGAGTAATCAGAAAGTAACGTTCGATATTTTAAACCTTCCAGTTAATTACAAACCAACCATCATTTCTTCAGGATGTTGCGGAATGGCAGGAAGCTTCGGATTTGAAAAAGATAAATACGAAGTATCCATGCAAATAGGGGAGTTAAAATTATTCCCAGCAGTTAGAAACGCTTCCAAAGAAATACTAATTTCAGCAAACGGAACCAGTTGTAGGCATCAAATAAAAGATGGAACGCAACGCCAAGCATTACATCCCATTAGTATTTTAAAACATGCGCTATTTTAGTTGGCAATATTGTAAGTATCAATCATTTGTGTAGCTGTTCTGGAGTCTTCAGAAGGAAAAGGCAATTCAATTCCAAAACCACTTAAATCTTGTAATTGATATTCAATAATTGTTTCAGAATCTATCAAACCAATTTCGTTTGCATAATAGTTTGTTACCATAAGTATGTCTTGAGATGCTAAAATGTTAATAGGAATAACAATCCCCGGAGCCACTTCAATTTCTGCCGTGATAGCCATATTTACAATTAATTTTGAAGATAATACATCGGCAAAAGAAAGGTGATTAGTAAAAGTTTCTCCTTCAACAGTTTTTAATTCATAGCTAATTAAAACAGGAATTTCATTAATAACTTGTTCAATTTCACCTTGAATATTACTTAACACTTCATCTGTAGTAGCATCTTTATCAAATAAAATTAGATCTTCTAATGGAATAGTGATTTCAGGGAAACCGTCAACAGGAACACCAATTTCACCAGTTAATAAAAATTGTGAATTGGTTAGTCTTACCTTATTTTGAGATAAAAAGGTCGTCATAAAAGCAGTAGCAGGTTGTTGGGCTCCTAAAATGGTATAATTTATTCCGTTGGTTTCTTCAACACCAGCAATATAAAGCGAATCTCTAGTGGTAGTTTGTTCTGCGTTATTATTATAGGTCCAAAAAGTTCCTTGAGTCAATGGAAAATAATTAAAAACCGCATCAACACCATCATTCCCCGTAGAGTCATCGTCTGAGGAGCAGGAGAAAGCAAGTATTGCAATAAATAGGAAGGTTATTTTTTTCATATCTTTTATGTATTTTTTACGAATATACATAAAATGACATTTTAAAAAATTCTTATTAATTGATTAATGAAAATTCAATTTTAAAATATACATTTGTTGAAAACCTATATATGGCAGGAAATACCTTCGGAACTCTTTTTAAACTCACAACATTTGGTGAGTCCCACGGAGAGGCAATTGGCGGAATTATTGATGGTTGTCCTTCAGGCTTATCGATTGATTTTAAGGCAATTGCTTTAGAAATGTCCCGAAGAAAACCAGGGCAATCCAAAATTACAACCCAACGTAAAGAAGATGATGAAGTTCGGTTTCTTTCAGGAATATTTGAAGGAAAAACTACAGGAACTCCTATTGGATTTATTATTGAAAATACCAATCAGAAGTCGAAAGATTATTCTCATATAAAAGATATATATCGTCCATCACATGCAGATTTTACCTACGATAAAAAGTACGGAAATCGTGATTATCGTGGTGGCGGAAGAGCTTCAGCACGCGAAACTGCAAGTAGAGTAGCTGCAGGAGCGATTGCCAAACAATTAATCAAGGGTATTAAAATTACGGCATTTGTTTCTTCCGTAGGTGATATTTATATTGATAAACCATACCAAGATTTAGACTTCGGTAAGATTGAATCAAACATAGTTCGTTGTCCAGATGAAGTTTCTGCAAATAAAATGATTGCTCGAATTGAAGAAATAAAAAAAGCTGGTGACACTATTGGTGGTACGATAATGTGTGTACTACAAAATGTTCCTATTGGGTTAGGAGAGCCTATTTTCGACAAGCTGCACGCTCAATTGGGCAAGGCAATGCTTTCTATCAACGCTGTAAAAGGCTTTGAATATGGAGCGGGTTTCTGCTCTACTAGTATGAAAGGGAGCGAACATAACGATTTATTTAACAAAGACGGAAGTACAAAAACAAATATTTCTGGAGGAATCCAAGGAGGAATTAGCAACGGAATGGACATCTATTTTAGAGTAGCATTTAAACCGGTTGCCACTATAATGCAAAAACAACAAACCATAGATTCTAACGGAAACGTTATAGAAATGCAAGGAAAAGGCAGACACGATCCTTGTGTGGTACCAAGAGCAGTTCCGATTGTAGAAGCGATGGCAGCTTTGGTTTTAGCAGATTTTTATTTGTTGAGTAAAACGGATAAATTGTAGCGTTTACCCTTTGATACGTTCCGATAGTTATCGGAATCTAAAAATGAAACCACTCAGGGTACTTAAATAGTAAAATGAAAGGTTGCTGAGTGAAATTACGACCGTAGGAGTAATTTTGTATCGAAGCACCGGAATATTAATTAATAGCCCCGAAATATCGGGACTGCCTTCACAAGGAAAAAATACTGAAATAAATTCAGCACAAATATGAAAAAACTAGCATTACACTGGAAAATTTTAATTGGTATGGCATTAGGAGTCATCGTAGGTCTTTTAATGACTTTGGTCGATGGCGGGATGCAAATCGTTCAAGACTGGATCAAACCTTTTGGAAAGATATTTATAAATTCTTTAAAGTTGATTGCAATTCCGTTGATCTTAGCGGCATTAATTAAGGGAGTTTCTGATTTAAAGGATATTTCTAAACTTTCCAAAATGGGAACTCGGACTATCTTAATTTATATTCTAACTACCGTAATCGCTGTTTCAATAGGTTTATTATTGGTAAATGTGGTTGCTCCAGGGAAATCTATTTCAGAAAAAACTAGGGCCGAAATGGTGGAAAATTATTCAGGAAACACAGCTAAATATCAAGAAACCGCTTTAAAACAAAAAGAATCTGGTCCTTTACAGGCTTTAGAGGATTTGGTACCTCAAAATATATTTTTAGCTGCTACCAGTAACCGTAATATGTTACAAGTAATTTTCTTTGCAGTTTTCTTCGGAATTGGATTGATATTAATCCCAGAAGAAAAAGGAGAAACCGTTAAAAAGTTCTTTGATGGTTTTAATGAAGTCATATTAAAAATGGTCGATTTAATAATGCTCGCAGCACCTTATGGAGTATTCGCATTATTAGCAGCTTTAGTCGTAGAATCACCAAGTGTAGATTTATTTAAAGCACTAGGTTGGTACGCATTAACCGTAGTTTTAGGCTTAGTATTAATGATTTGTATTTATATATTAATCGTATTCTTATATACCAAAAAGAAACCAAGTTTCTTTATCAAGGGAATATCTCCAGCGCAATTATTAGCATTTTCTACAAGTTCTAGTGCAGCAACACTACCTGTAACTATGGAGCGTGTAACAGAGCATCTAGGAGTAGAAGAGGAGGTAGCTAGTTTTGTGCTGCCAATAGGAGCAACCATTAATATGGACGGAACTAGCCTGTACCAAGCAGTAGCTGCGGTATTTATAGCACAAGCCTTTGGTATGGATCTAACCTTAGGAACACAATTAGGAATCATTGCCACAGCAACATTAGCTTCTATTGGTAGTGCAGCAGTGCCAGGAGCAGGAATGGTAATGCTAGTTGGAGTATTGGGTTATGCGGGTATTCCAGAAGCAGGATTGGCCTTAATTTTTGCTATCGATAGACCTTTAGATATGTGTAGAACTACTGTAAATGTAACGGGTGATGCTGCGGTTTCTATGATCGTAGCCAAGTCTGTTGGTAAATTAGGAGAGCCTAAGGTAAAAGAATGGGATGATAATGTTGAGAAATAGGATTGCTTGAATTAAATAAGGCTATAAAATAATTT
>CAZIMW010000151.1:0-6811 GCA_964540425.1 uncultured Flavobacterium sp. | reverse complement strand
TTTACCTTTATTCCATAATTATAAATTCTACCTTTTTCTAAGCTTACTTTTATAAAATTCTCATCTTCCTCACCAGACGCAACTTTTACATAAGAAATCATCATATTCATCCAATCTGAAGAATCTAAAAGATACCATCTAACTTTAGAGAAATTTATACCATATTCATTTATCCACCCATTACTTGTAAATCCAAATAACACTTTTTCCTTTCCATCAAGAATTGGTTTAATTGAGGGTTTGAATTCCCGTATCTTAAATGTGATTACAGAAACAGAAGACATATCTTTTACTTTTTTACCGTTAAAATCTAATGTTTCTAATGAAAAGCTAGTCAATTCTGGATGATTGGTCAAAATCCATTCAGTAGCAGTTTGTTCTGCCTGCTCTTTCATTTCTTCTACTGCTGCAATTCCAGATCCAATGACAAGTCCAGCACCAATAGCAGCCGCAGCTATAACAGCTCCATCATTTTGTGCAACTGTTTGATTTGGAATGATTGATAACACAATAAAAATTAATAACAAAATGTTTTTCATAATTGATTCTTTTATTGAGTCTTACGCAAATATAATATTTATTACATTCTAATACTATGATTTTAATCGTGTGTTGAATGGTTGCTTTCTTATAAATATTTCTCCAAATTTTTTATTTATATCACCTTTTTATGGCTCTAAAAACCAAGAATATTCCTTGGCAAATAAAGTGATTTCTAGTTTTGAAGAAATTTCTTTTGAGAAAGTAAAGAACTTAATTTAATTTTTTAAATAATCTACCGTTATTTTGATTCATTAAACAGCAGTCCAACACTAAAAAACAATCGGAGTTTATCAATATCATTTACATAGGACAAATCAAAATTAACAGGGCCTAAAATAGAATGGTATGAAACCGTAAGTCCAGTAGCAAAAATCACGCTCGTATCAAATTGATTTGTCCAATCGCCTTTTGGTGAAAAAGCATCCTCAATATAATCCTCAAAATCTAAAAACCCAACTGAAGCAATATTTACATGAGGTACTATATAAACTTTGTTTATCACCTTAAATTGAACTCCCAAATCAAGTTTCATAAATTGGCTTACATTAATTTCGTCTTCTTTTAAACCTGGGAATACGTGGCTATTATTCCTAGCATTATCTATGTTTCCTCCTAAAAAATAATTAGCAGCATAACCATAGTCTTGAAAAGAAACTTCTCCAGTATCTAAATCGTCTTCAAAAATAAAATTAGCAGTAGCGTTTAAAATTCCAGTAAATTTTTTGTTAATACTAATTCTTTTTTCAAATTGAAGATTCAGTTTTGTAAAACCATTTGTTTCATCTTTTAATACATCCGCATCAACATCGGTAGTTTTTAAATATACTTCGTGCAATACCGATCTACTAACATTAGCTCTAAACAAAGTTCCATTAGTAGCAAATAAGACATTATTTAGTGTGTTATAGGTATAATGCAAATTAATTTCTATGTTATTAAAATAATATTCATCAAGTTCAAATATATTACCCACTATATCTGGATCTACTTTCGGCTTTAATTTTGTGTATTCATAATTTAAGCCCAATCCTATAAAACTACTTAAAGAGTTAAAATTTCTATTCACCTGATTATCAAACTGAAAATAATTGTATTTAATATCATCTATATTGTTTCCTTTAAAAAATATTTCTTGATCTAATAAAGCACCAAAGGCTTCCGTTCTAAACCACCAATTTTTGTTTTTTGTGAAATTTTTCTGATACTGTAAACGTAATGTTGGTTGTTCTGCAATATCTATAACAAAAATTAATCTTGATGATTTTCCTATAATATTTCTACCCGTATAATTTAAAATTAATCCTACGCCACGGTTGGTATCGAAATGCAATGCTCCTTTAATTTGATTTTTCGAATGTTCTTTTCCAGTTAACCGCAAACCTAATTCTCCATTTTCTTTAATAGCTTTAAAATCCATTTTAGAAAACATTCTGGTTCCTAAAGCTCTATTTACACCATCTATTAACTCTTGTGATGTATATTTTATATCGGATTCAATATTAGTTCTAGCTTTTACTAACTGAAGGTTCGCTTCACTAATCCCATTATAAATAATAGTATCTAAAATAATTTCATTTTTACGATAAGGAACAATATGTTCTCTTTGCTCGAATCCTTTTAATTCTTCAGCCAATGCAACAAAAGCTTCTAAATTTAGATTTGTAGCAATTTCTCCTTCTTCTATTATTTTTACACCTTTATTAAAATCACCTGTGGAGTAGGTCAAATGTGAAGCGTGATCAATTAAAATATCACAAAGTTTTACGTTTTTATCATTCTTTAAATTACTTGCCATCATACTTGTTTGAAAAAGAATATTTGAAAAACCTTCTAACTCATCTTTGGATAGCATTCCATTGCCTACATTACTACCTATAATTATATCTGCACCCATTTCAATAGCCAAATCAACTGGGAAGTTGTTCAATATTCCTCCGTCAACTAATAAGGTATCATTATATTCAACTGGTTCAAAAATACTTGGAATCGACATACTCGCGCGCATAGCAACAGCCAATGAACCGCTGGACAAAGCAACTTCTTTACCGTTAACAATATCGGTTGTCATAGCTCTAAAGGGTATTGAAAGTTTATCAAAATCTGTAATACTATAAACTGGAAATGTAGTTTGAGACAAAAACTCTCTCAAGTTTTGGTCTCTTAATAAAGAGGAATTTACTTTAGGTTTCCATTTAATGATATCAAGTTCGATTAAATATTTTTTAAATTCACTTTTCTCTTCAACACTTACATTGTTTAATGAAATATCGCCACCTAAAAGATTATCCCAATCTGTTTCGCTAGCAATTTTTTCAATTTCATCGCCAGAATAACCCATTGCATATAAGCCCCCTACAATACTACCCATACTGGTTCCTATAATTAAATCTGGAACAATCCCAAGAGAATCTAGAGTTTGTAAAACAGGAATATGTGCTAATCCTTTTGCACCACCTCCACTTAAAACCAACGCAACTTTTGGCTTTTCTTGTTGTGAAAAAGCAAAAATAGGTGCGAGAAAAAAGAGCAGAATTAATACAAAGCCGAGGGGATATTTAAAAAACATAAATAAGTTATAAAAGTTATAAAAGCAAAGTTAATGTATTAAATTAAAAAATAAGTATCTTGTTCGTTCAATAAAAAAACAAGACCCAATGGTTATTTTCAGAACAATATTTAAGCTAAATCTCCTATTTATAGCCTTATTTTTCTTTACACCTTATTTAATGTTTTCTCAAGAAAGCAACCCTCAAATTAAAGATTCTACTCAAGTAGAAAATATTGTTATTAAAATAATTGATATTCCAGAAGAAAAGGAAAGACTAGGGCAACGAATTATTAAATTAAAAGAAATATTAAAACCTAGTACAGATATTTCTAAAATAGATTCGCTACTAGTTATTACCACCATTGGAATTAATAATAAAAAAGACTCCCTTTATAAACAATTAAAAAATATTACAAGAAGAGAACTAAAAGTAAAAAAAGTTTTTTGGATTAATTATCGAGCTCAATTAAAAGACTACCAAGAATTACTAAAAAGTAGAACTGATGATGTAACCGAAATTAATGAAGAAGTAGTTAACGAAATTCTAAAATGGGAAAAAACCAAAGAAAAACTTGCTAGTAATGGTAATACTAATGATCTTTTTAAAGGGGTAGATAACGTATTAGAAACTTTACAAAATGTTTTAAAAGTTATTCATACTAGACTTGATAAAATTTTTATTGTCCAAAACGGATTATCAAAAGCAGTATTAAGTATTGATGAAACAATTTCGGAAATTGAACTAACCAAACTACAACTTCAAAAAGACTATTTTGATTTTAATAGTACTCCTATTTGGGTTTTGGCAAAAATTGATACTACAAAATTTAATTCCGCTCAAATAAATGAAAACCTAACTAACAAAAGATTAGCAACAAAAACCATTAAAAAAGAAAAAGAGCAATTAAAAAGTTTTATTCTGTTAAATAAAATACCTTTTATATTTCAATTGTTTTTTGTTATTTCTCTATTTATTTTGATGAAACTTGTAAGTAAAAATTGGAAGGGGAAAACCAATAATCTTACCAATCCAATTGAGATACAATCTAAAATAATTTTATCTAACCCTATAACCGCATCTATAGTCGCTGGAGTTTTAATTTCTTCTTTTTTCTATGAAGCATTAATTCCTGTTTTAGGAGAAATTCATATTTTATTTATACTATTAGGTACTTTCTTTTTACTTCCTAAACTAACCAATAATCGTTTTAGGGTATTTCTTTCTTTATTAATTTTAGCATATCTAATACATACAATGAAGGCTTTCTTTGTCTTAAATGAATATACAGAAAGATGGATTTTAATTACAAATGCTGTAATTCTTATTATCGCATTTTTATGGGGTATTAAAGTAATTAAAAAGTCTCCAGGTCAATTTAAACCTATTTACCGATTGTTTAAAATTGTTACACCCATTTATTTACTATTTTTAGTTATTTCTATAATTATTAATGTTATAGGAATGACCACCTTATCTGATCATTTATTAACAGGCGTTCTTTACTCAACTGTTTTAGGAATCGTTATAAACCTTACCGTAAAAGTAATAGCAAGCCTTACAATTATACTATTTAAACTAAACAAAACCTCTAATATTGAAGCACTAACGAATATGGTTAATGCTACTCATAAAAGGACTCAACCTATTCTAGAGTGGATAGGATTTTTTGTTTGGAGTATGTTTACAATTAAAATGTTTGACTTATTCCTTTTCTTAAGTTCTCAAATTAATAACTTAATGAACACTAAATGGGAAATTGGAGAAACGATTATATCTTTAGGCGGAATACTATCTTTTATTGGCATTTTTACTATAACCATACTTATTGCAAAATTGATTGCAACCATACTTCAAGATGATTGGATGATTAATGTTTTGCCGCGTGGTTTAGCTTCTGCTACTTCACTTTTATTAAGAATAATCATAGTAACACTAGGGCTTTATATCGCTGCATCTGCAGCTGGAATTGATTTAAGTAAACTTGGATTTATTTTAGGTGCCTTGGGAGTTGGTATTGGATTTGGATTGCAAACCATTGTACTTAATTTTATTTCAGGTCTTATTCTCGCTTTCGAAAGGCCTATTAACTTAGGTGACACAATAGAAGTAGATAATGAATTTGGAGTGGTAACAAATATTGGGGTTCGATCTAGCACGATTAAATCTTATTCTGGGTATGAATCCATCATTCCAAATGGAGATTTGATTTCTAAAAAAGTAAACAACTACACACTAGCTAATAGAGATAGAAGAACTAAGCTTATTTTAAAAACGGCTCCTTCTGCAGAACCATTGCAGGTTATTGATCTCTTTAACAAAGTAGCCTCAAAACACCCTTTAATATTTAAAGACCCTACTCCTGCAACGTATTTTAACGGTTATGATATAGATGGAAGTTTAGATTTTAATTTATTGTATTGGACTACTTTTTCAGATAATTTAAAAACCAATAGCGATATTTCATTAGAAATTTTTAAAGCTTTAAAAGAAGCTGATATCCACGCCCCTGCTCCCATAAGAAGAATTGTTAAAGAATAATATTTGAACTAATTTTCTAAACATCTTCAGAATTAACATTTTAAAGCTTAGTTGCTAACTCCTCAAACGAAACTGTTTCCTGTTCTCCACTCACCATATTTTTTAAAGTAAAGGTCTTTGATTCCATTTCTTTATCGCCAGCCAAAACTACAAACGGAATGCTACGCTTATCTGCATAACCCATTTGTTTTTTCATTTTTGCATTGTCTGGATATAATTCGCTTGCAATACCAGAAGCTCTTAATTTTGAAATCGCTTGCATCGCATATAAAGATTCTTTTTCTCCAAAATTAATAAACAATACTTTGGTATTTTCTGAAACAGTTTCTGGAAATAAACCCAATTCTTCTATCACCAAATAAATACGATCCAAGCCAAATGAAATTCCAACACCACTAATATCCTTTAAACCGAAGATTCCTGTTAAATCATCGTAACGACCACCGCCACCAATACTTCCCATTTTTACTCCTTCTGGCGGACTCACTTCAAAAATGGCTCCTGTATAATAATTAAGTCCACGAGCAAGCGTCACATCAATTTCTAAATTGGAAGATTTTAAGTTTAAAGTTTCAATGTTTTTTACGATAAATTCTAATTCTTCAATTCCTCTTAAACCTGTTTCTGAAGAAGCTAACATTTGTTTTAATTCTGAAAGCTTTTCTGAAGCAGAACCTTTTAAGCTAAATAATGGCTGTAATTTTTCTAAAGCGTTTTCTGAAATTCCTTTGGAAAGCATTTCGGTTTTAACTCCCTCTTCTCCAATCTTATCTAACTTATCTAAAGCAACGGTAAAATCGATCAACTTATCTTCGGCTCCAATTACTTCAGCAATACCACTTAAAATTTTACGATTGTTGAGTTTTATGGTAACTCCTTTAAGCTTCAACTTGTCAAAAACATCATCATACAATTGTACCAATTCTACTTCTTGCCAAAGGGAAGTTGAGCCTACCACATCGGCATCGCATTGATAAAACTCTCTAAACCTACCTTTTTGTGGACGATCGGCACGCCAAACAGGTTGCATTTGATAGCGTTTAAACGGAAAAGTAATTTCGTTTTGGTGTTGCACTACATACCTTGCAAACGGAACGGTAAGATCGTAACGGAGTGCTTTTTCAGAGATTTTAGATGTTATTTTTAAACTATTTTTATCAGTATAAACTGCATCATCTACT
>CAZIMW010000150.1:0-6860 GCA_964540425.1 uncultured Flavobacterium sp. | reverse complement strand
AATGCTTTTGAGGATAATTATTTTTTGCCTAATTTGGGTGAATAGTTACAATTAATGGATGAAAAGATTGTTTTCTGAATTATTTCAAAATTACAAGGCTACCTGTAATGTTTTCCGAAGTTTAGATCTCTTAAGAAGCCATCTATCAAGATGAAACTTATCCCTCTTTTTTTTTGTAATCTGCTTCTGTTTTTCAATAATAGGGATTACACAAGAAGATCGAATTTATAGTGTAGATGAGAATCTAGATGGAGAAACTGACTATTCTTTTGATGATCCTAATTTTGTATTTGTACAATGCCGTTCTAATTTGGTACTGCGTTGGGAATATATTCCAGGTTCAGAAATTTTCTTTGTTTGGTCACAGGGAATTACAGACTTTGGCGATGCACTTAACGATTTTAATACTATTATCGATAATCAGATATTTAGTCAGCAGCTAGAAAATACGTTCCTAATTAAAGCTACGTATCGATTTGTATTGTAGTTTTTAAAACGTAAAATTTTACACTAAATTTACATAGTTTAAAAACAAAACTATTATGTCGTTTTCTGAATTTATTAAATCTAATTTTTATACTGAAAAATCATTACTATCTGCTACAAAATTAGTTGCTTGGAAACGAAATAATAATGCCTATAATTTTACAGAATTACCTGAAATAGCTATAGTTTCAGTAATAAATAATTTGTCAATTCCTGAAAAAATATTCAAAAAAAAACTAAAAGGTATCTCTGGCACACAATATGTTTTAAATAAAAAATTATTATTTTGTAGTAGCTTCGGAATCGGAGCACCAGCAGTTATTGCACTTTTAGAAGAATTGGTAGCTCTAGGTGTTAAAAATTTTGTTTTTGTTGGTTTTGCAGGAAGATTATCTACAAAAATTAATGAAGGCGAAGCTTGTATTGTTTCTGAAGCATTTTCAATTTCTGGGACTTCTTATTTCTATGAAAAAGAACCTTTTTTTACGTATAAAAATGAATTTAGTAATTACCTAAAACAAACCTTTAGTCTTTCTGAAAAAATAGTGCTTTCTACAGATGCTCCCTTTAGAGAAACTCCCAGTATTATTGAAAGTTATAAAAATAAGAAAGCAGATTTACTAGATATGGAAACGGCCGCTGTTTTGGCTTTCTCTAAATATTATATGCTTGATGTAGCCTGTGTACTTATTGCTTCGGATGCAATTAAAACACATTGGACTCCACCACAAAACTTAGAATTAATAAACAATAGTGCAAAAAATATTATTAACCTGTTCATAAAAAACTGGAATGAATAAGCCCTTAATTACTGTCATTATTCCTTTTTATAACGAAGAGCGATTTATTAAACGAGCCATCGATTCAGTTTTGTGTCAAACGCATAACAAAATTGAACTTATTTTAGTCGATGATGGTTCTACCGATAATTCGGGGCTTATTGTAAAACAAATCTGTAATACAACTTCTAATTGCAGTATGATTTCTATTGAAAATTCGGGACCAGGAAATGCAAGAAATATTGGTATTAAAAATGTAAAGGGAAGCTATTTGGCTTTTTTAGATGCCGATGATGTTTATCAAAAAAACGCCATAGAAGAGTTGTTTGCAAACCTTATTAATAACCAAGCAGATGTAAGTGTAGGGCAGTTTATTATGTTAGATGACAATGAAAACATACTAAAAACAAGCCAATGGGAAGCTGCGGAAATATTTACTGCTAAAAAGGCAATTTATTTGGTGGTTTCAGAAAAACTAATTCCAACTTCTGGGGGGAAACTCTTTAAAACTGAGATTGCTGAAAAATGTAAATTCCCAAGAATTTCTTGGAAAGAGGATGACTTGTTTATTTTAGATTATTTATTAAAAAGCAATACGGTTTCCGTAGTAAATAAACCATTGCTAACAATTTATTGTCATCCAAATTCGCTTACTAGACAAACGATTTCATTAAAAATGATTGATGCTATTAGTAGTTCGTATAAACTGCAAGAAAAATTATTGAAACCTTTAAACGATTCGAAAATAAATAATGCTTTAATTGAAAGCGAATTAAATACTTTTTTAAACCTTTTGATACTCTTAAAAATAGATTGGAAAAAAATTAAAAACAAAAAGGAAATATGGAGTTTTTATACAAAGCAAATTAAAAATTTAGCCAACAAATCCAAAGAACATAAAATTAGCAATAAAAAAAGGTTGCTTTTGATATTTTTAATTTCGTCAAAAAAATTAGGTTGGAGTTATGCTTTTTTAATGCTTTCGGTTTTTAAAAACAAACAACTACACCATTTAACACAAGTAAAATCTTGAAACAAGTTACAACTCATAGAAACAGGTTTTTGGTGAATTTTATTTGGTTATTTTCATTTACCAATTTGGGGTATTTATTTTCAATTATTACTATTCCTGTGTTAATTTCTAAGTTTGGTTATCTAGAAATGGGGATGGTTTTTACCATTCAGGCAATAGTTTTAGGAATGGCAGCTATTGCTAATTATAGTTTTACTTTTTATGTGCCATTGCAATCTAAATCTATTAGTGAGAGCGATACTTTATTTAAACAACAATGGAGTTTAACCCTAACCTTACGGACGTATATTTCGGTTTTTTTAGTGTTTCTTTCAGCAATAATTGTTAGCGTACATTTTAAAAACTTATTAATTTTGTGGCTACTTAGTTTGCCTATTGTGCTGGCTAAAATAATAAATCCAAATTTGTTTTTTAACGCAATCGAAAAGAACAAATATGTATTATTAATTGGCTTTTTTAGCAAGTTGTTATTTCTGGGTTTTATTCTTTTAATTTCAAAAATAGCCTACGTTAATCTGTTTTTTGGATTATCGGAATTTATAGTAATACTGTTTTTTTTATATAAAAGTAAGTTGCCTTTTTTTAAGTTTCAGATAACGCCACTACATAAAGTGCTAATGTTTGTTAAAGAAACATACTACTTGTTTTTGGTCAATTTTTTTTCCATCTTAAAACCAGTAAGCATATTGCCATTACTTACTTATTTGTTTGGTTCGGCTTCGGCAACTACCTACACCTTAGCAGATAAGGTGATAAATATAATTAGAGGTGTTTCTGGTGCTATGTTTACCAGTTTCTTCCCAATTTACAATAAAGAGAAATTTTCTTTACAATTTTTTAAGCAGAAGATAGGTTGGGTTATGTTGTTTTCAGGGTTTGTTGTGTTTGTGCTTTGGATAGCAAGTCCGTATTTAATTTATGTTTTAAACGATTTTCAGTATAACGAAACCGCTACAAATGTATTACGTATATTAAGTATATCGATCCCTATGTTTTTTGTTATAATTCCGTTGTTTAGTTATTTACTGGAGTTGAAAAAGTGGAAAGTAATATTAAATTTCGCTATATTACAGTTAGTTGCACTTTACTTATTTTACGCATATTTGCATACTTCTATTTATCAAATTGCTATTGGTTTTGTGGTTTCAGAATATGTGATGCTTTGGGGCTATGCGACCTATATTTATTATCTGAAAAAAAATGATTTATAGGTGTCATTTTATGGTTAGGTTGGTATTAGGCAACCGTTGCAGTTAAAATATAGTAATCTCCATATCCTTGCAACAAAGAAATTTTATTTGAAATAGTGTCAAAACCACTTAAAAATTTAAATAAATTTGGATGCTTTTCGGGGAAATCTACTCGGTTTCCTGTCGGACCTAAAAAGCAAATGTTTTCAACGGTAAAGTTCTTAAAATCGTTGGATAATAATTGTTTTATTTTTTCTGAAGAATAATAAAAAGTACGCACTTGTTCTCCTTCAATATTTGCTAAAACTCCTCCTTTTTTTAATCGTCTAAAAGCAGCTTTATTTCCTTTAAAAACTTTTAAAAATTCCCAAATACAGGTTTTTGGCATAATAACTAAGCTTATTTTTCCCTTAGGAAGCAATAGTTTTTTAAAGGAAGAAAAAACTAATTGTAACTCTTCTTCCGAGCTACAATTTAATCCTCCGAAATTTGAAAAAATGTGATGGTATTTTTTAGGTTGTAAAGTATCTAACTCTAAAAATGAAAGTTGTTTACAGCTAAGACTTTCTTGTAATTGTTCGGTTTCAATTTTAGATGTAACATAAGTAATCATTCCTGAAGCAATATCTGTTGCGTGCACCTTAAACCCTTTTTTAGCAAAATACACTGCATCTATTCCGCTTCCACAGTTAATTTCTAATATTTTTGAATGAGGCTGAAGTATTTTTAATAAATGATTTCTCACTCGTTTTCGCATCCAGTTAATTAGACTAGAAGTATTTTCAAGACTTTCGTAATGATGTGAAATTTTAGAAAATCCTGTTTTAATATTTGTTTTGTTAGTACTCATTTAAAACAGCATTTTCCATTTTATCTAACTGTTTTTTATCCAAGATAGCACTCGGTGCATAATAAAAATACAAAAGCATTGAACGTAATTTATTTTTTGAAACCGATAACGGATTCTTAAAAAACTGTTTAAAATTAACTATTGCTTGACTCTTTCTGTATTCCTTATGAACATAGCGATGTAGTTTTTTGTAATACTTTGAATTGAATGTCCCTTGAAACATCATCGCCAAATCATCGGAGTCTGTCCAATTTGCTTTTCCTTTAAAATCATCTTTTACCATTTCGTAAAATTTAGTTCCAGGCAAAGGATACGAAACAGAAATACCGATATTATCAGGCTGTAAATCGGTAATCATTTTTATAGTTTTGGCAATATCGTCTTTGGTTTCTCCCAGATACCCAAACTGAATAAAAAAGGCAACTTGTATGTTTTTTTGTTTTAATAAACGAGTAGCATCATAGATTTGTGAAAGCTGTGTGCCTTTATCCATCGCGTCTAAAATCTTTTGTGAGCCACTTTCGGCTCCTACCCAAACTTCTTTTAATCCGCTTTCTGCCAAGGCATCAATAGTATTTTCTTTTAATAATAAATCTACCCGACTTTGAATTACATATTCAATCGTAAGTTTTGCCTTTTTCAATTCAATATTAAAATTCTGTACCCACTTTGGTTTCAATCCAAAAATATCATCGCACATCCAAAAGTTGGTAACACCGTAATTTTCTTTTAAATAGGAAATATGTTTGGTAATATATTCTGGCGAATGCGAATTATACCGAACGCCATAAATAGGTTTAGCACACCAGTTACATTTATAAGGACAACCTCGTGTAGTTGCCATGTTCAATGTGAATTTTCTACCACGTTCTGCCCAAACATTTTTATAAGCATCTACATTGACCAAATCCCAAGCAGGCATTGGCAACTCATCTAAATTTCTTAAAACTTCTCGTTTTGGAGTGGTGATAAATTTATCTCCATTCTTATAAACAATTCCTTTTAAATCAGAAGTATCGCCCTTGTTTTTTATTTTTGAAATTAAGTCTTTTAAAGTCAGTTCACCTTCTCCTAAAATGATAAAATCGGCACCAGTTTCCAAGTATTTTTGAAAATGATCGGTACTGTCTGAGCTATTCACAATGACCGTACAATTGTATTTTTTTCCGATGGAAATCATCTCAAAAGCTGCCTTCCGCATATTGGTCAGACACATTTTGGTGAGGTAGTTAAAGCCATCATCATAAATGACTAAAAAGGAAGGTTTTTGCTGTTGAATTTCTATTTCAATTTCAGAAGAACTACTACGTAAATTAGTGTCGAATAAAGAAACTGAGTGTCCGTTTTCACGCATTAATGAAGCCGCGTAAATGGTTCCTAATGGTGGATAGGGAGTTTTGTTAGCCCATTGTTTTTTATCTAATGGATAATAATAAGAATGTGAAAAAAGAATATCAAGCATGTTCTTTAGCTAAATGAATGTTGTGTTTTTCTCTGAGCTCATCATACTTTGCATTAAGGCGGTCAATCACTTTTCTTTGGAAATTTAATGGATGATGTTTAGAGACAGTTTTAGTCGATTTTAAAGCTATATTAAACTGTTTGTCTTCTAATTTATTAAACTTTACTTTCCACTTTTTATAAGTAATTTTTAAGAATAATGAATCCAGCCAATCTCCTAATTTAGTGTTTAAAATTTTTTCAATAACTTTTGTTAATATTGGTTTTTCAACAAAATTTAGTTTTGATAATCCTTCAGTAATAGTTTTATTTGGTAAAAATGAATTTACCCATTTATTTTGTTCGTAAAAGTCATGAAAACTTCCGTTTCCATACATTGGAAGCATAGTTGTTAACTCGGTAGCTGTAAATAGGTTTTTCTCTTCAATTTCTAAAGAATTAGTACTTATAAAATAATTAACACAGAAATATTTTTTGGAATTCAGTAGAAATATTTTTTTATAAAGAATGAGCAATGTTCTGGCAATCCACAATCTATTAGGTGAAGTGATAATGAAAAAATCTATATCGCCATCATCATCAAAATATCCTTTTGACAGTGATCCTGAAATCCCAACACCTTCCACATAAGGGAATTTTGAAATAAACCGAGAGACTTTATTTGCTTTATCTTGAATGTCTTTCGCCATTTGGTTTCCCGAAAGTCTTTTTTTTACAAAGGATTCATCGTCTTCGATAAGATAGAATTTATCAATTTTAAAAATGACACCTTCTTTTATCAATTCGTTTAATTCCTTTTTAATTTGCTCTTTGGATGCCACTTCAGAAAAAGCATAAATCTCTTCTTCAGTAAGTGGATACTGAAATAAAGAGAAATACAATAATGGCTTTAATAGTTTCATTTAAATCTATTTTGTTTACCCAAAACAAAAGTAAATTAGTGTTTTTATTGCAAATAACGTGTAAAATGCTTTTAATATTTAGTGATTATGAGAATTTTATCCCTTAAGTTATAATGGGTTCTTGTTACAAGTGATTTTAATCGAAAGAATTCCCCGAGG
>CAZIMW010000149.1:0-6895 GCA_964540425.1 uncultured Flavobacterium sp. | reverse complement strand
ATTTATTATTTTATTGCAAATTTAACATTTCCACACAAATCGTGGTAGAACCTTATTATTTATATATAGTCAAAATATTCAAGCTCAAATTGAGCTTCTTTTTCAAAATAATTTATCAATTCTTCTGGTATTTCAGTTTTATAAGTACCTTTTTTTCCTTTTCTAATAAATTTTTCGCTTGTATCCCAATTTTTATTATACCATCCATTTTCTCTTTCTTTTCTTTGCATTTCATTAAAAGAATTTCCTTCAATAACTCTATTAATAATTTCATCAGACCTTTCAAGCCCTGCAAATTTGAGTATCTTTTTTAATTCATTCTCAGGGTCTAATAATAAATTCTCATACTTTATTATTAATATCTCAGCATTAAATGGGTTATTTAACCAATCTCTCGTATGATTGTGCCATTTACATGGATAAATATCTTTCCCATATTTTATCATTTCTTCAAGAGTTGAATTCTTTTTTAAAGATGTATTCATTGCATAATAAGATGCCATAACGTCTCTACCATCTCTAACTAAATGAATCACTCTTTTCATCTTTTTTTGTGGTAAATTATGTGTTTTAAAAAAATTAAAATCATTAAATCTCAAGTAAAATTTCTTTCCATGTAAATCGGGCACAATTTCTTGCGTTAATTTATCTGTCAACAAACTAGTTTCAATTCCAAATAATAGTCCCGCTATTAAATTTTGCACCCAAGTATTCCCAGATTTCGGATAACCAGCAATAAATATATCATTATCCATTGTTTCTGAAATTGGTATAAAATTTTGATTTTCTAAAATTTGTTGAGCGTATTTTTTTGCTTTTTTATCGATTTTAAAAAACTTTTTTATCGATTTCTTAATCATTAATATTTAGTTTATATGTTTTTTAAATCAATTTATGTTTTTAAAATGAGAGGTTAATAAAAAAGGTGGGAAAATCTCACTATCATGCAACACCTGAAAAGCTAATATTCCATTCATCCTTAAATAATGCCCTTGGGTTTTACTTCTACTAACTGAAATATCAACTGTATAAATTCCTTTAGAAAGTTGTATTTCATTATGTGTAACAACAAACTCAATAGTATTATTAATAATTTTTAAATCAGAACTATTATTATAATTTAAGTATGCCGCAGGTCGCTGTTCTTTGTCAAAAATAACAATTGTAAATATTGGAATCTCTTTAATTTTATTTTTGATGTTAAATTTAAAATGCAATTTTAAATCATCCAACCAATTTAATTGTTGCAAACCATCCTTCTCATTAAAAGCTTCCAATAGTTCAACATCTTCTAATTCTATAGTGTTATCTGTAAAAATTAAATTAGCTTCATTATTACTAAATCTGGAATAATATAAATCTATTCCTTTTCCAACATCAGCACCTTGAAATTTAGGTAATCCTTTTTCTAATAATAGAATTTTGTTACAAATTCTTGATACCATCGGCATAGAATGCGAAACAAATACCATTGCGGTATTGGGTAAAATCTGGTCAATAGTTTTAAAACATTTTAATACAAAACCTAAATCACCCACTGCCACGACTTCGTCTATAATAAGTACATCGGGTTCCATTTGTGCCGCTACCGCAAAACCCAAACGTACTTTCATCCCGCTACTATAATTTTGTACGGGCATATCTATAAATTCTCGGATCTCGGAGAAGTCGATAATGTCTTCTACTTTGGCGTCTATCTCGGCTTTGGTAAAGCCTAAAATGGCACCATTGTTATAGATGTTTTCTCTACCGCTCAATATGGGGTTAAACCCTGCGCCTAGCTCTATTAAGGCGCCTACCTTTCCTTTAATGGTTACTTTGCCTTCGTCTGGGTTAATGAGTCCGTTGAGTATTTTTAATAGGGTAGATTTTCCTGCTCCGTTATGTCCTATTAAACCCAAACATTCTCCTCTTCGTAAGGTGAAGTTAATATCTTTTACTGCCCAGAATTCTTTTTCTCGTAGTCCTTTGGGTTGCTCGTTTCCAAAGATATTGGCAGATAAATCTTTTACGCCATACCATAGGCTTGTCTTTAAATCTTTACAGAACTTTTTAGAGAGGTTTTCTACTTTTATTAAAATTCCTGCGTCGGCAGGAATCTCATCACCATTTCCTGCGTAGGCAGGAATCTCATTACCATTTCCTGTTTCACGACAGCTATCGATGGAAGGAATCTTATTAAGATATGTTTTATTTTCTTTTGTCATTGCGAGTGAGCCCTTTTTCTGGGTGATTGTGGCAATCTTTTATAATTAGTTATTCACCTCATGAGATCACTTCGGTCGTGCCTTTCTCGTGAAGACACTAAGGTGTAAAGGTATTGTTTTTTTTGTGATTTTTTGTTTTTATTTTAAACTTCAATTTCATGAGATCGCTTCGTGCCTCGCGAAGACATTCAATTTCAAGTTCGACTTTAATTTAATTTTCAACCTCCTACGCACTCATCCGTTCCACAATAATAGGTATTGAAATTCTATAAATCAATAATCCTATAAAAAATAAGGGAATACAAATGGCTATTAGTATTAAAAAATACGATAAATATTGTGGTTCTGCTCCTATTACAAAATCTCTGGTGGTTAGTATTAATGGGGTAAATGGGTTGTATTCCATAATGGTTTTCATAATCCCTTCCTTCGGAATTGCATATACCACAGGCGTTACATACATTAACATACTCAAGCCTATCGTTACTATTTTCTGAATGTCTTTATAAAGCATTCCTATAGGTGTTAAAAACAAACCGATAGTGGTTCCGAATAAAATAGCACCTAAAATAGCGAATGGAAATAGCAATAAGGAAGTATGAAACCCTACGCCATAAAAGAACACAAACACAACGAGTAATACAATTTTTACCGAACTGTTAAAAAGCAGTTTATAAATTCCAGAAATAATTAAGGCTTCCTTCGGAAAATTAATCTTGCTCATAATCCCTCTAGCTGCATTGGTACTTGCTGTGGGTGAGTTAATCGACTCGACAATAATAGACCAAATTAAAGTTCCTGAAAAGGCAAATACAGGATAAGGCACACCTGTATCTGTTAACTGTATGGTTCCTGTAGCATTTAAGAAAATCCAAACAAAAGCGGTTGTTAACGGAGTTACAAAAGCCCAAATAATCCCTAAATACGACTGACGATATTGGGCTTTTATATCACGTACAGCAAGTTGTCTTGCTAAAAAACGAGAACCTATAATATCGCGAATACTCTCTTTAAAAAGCTTTCCGATTTTAGCGTGGTTTTCTTTTTGGTATATTTTGGTTTCGATATTCACGGTTTAGGTTATTCAATAATTTTTTCAAATTTAATAGAAATTTAGATAGTCTTCTTGTTTTTTTTTAGTTTTTGCAAAACACCCTTGCGCAGAAGCAACCTTTTAAAATATTGCTATATTTTATGAGGTAACTTCTGTAAAAACACCTCGTAAACACTTAAACGATGAGCATTATTTTACGCACATAGTAAGATGGTATGTACAGAAGTTTAATTATTCAATTAAATCTATTTCACAAACGGATCGGAATATTTAATCTCATTTATTATAACCTCACCGGTTGCGGGGTATTTATCCTATTAATTATTAGCCTTATTGTTATTTGATGTGCAATTTAATACTAGTGCAACTCCATCAATTGCTCCAACACTATAAATTCCTAATGAAACATTAACAACATTTTGACAATCATTTTGTGTAAATGTTATTAATGAAATCAATCATAATAAAAAGGCAATTGTAAAGTTTTACTTTTTTAAATACGCTAAGCTGTTTGATTTTTTTTTTGGAAAGATAAATATCCAATTATTTGCTAAAGAAGAAAACATTCAGCTACTTAACCAAAATATTACACAAACAACTATAAGGACAACCTTAATTATTTACCATTGCCATAAGTTTTATTGATAAATGTTTTATCTTTGAAACAAATCGATTTTCTATGACAATCACACAATTAAAATACGTACTTGCTGTTGCAGAGCATCAAAACTTTACCAAAGCTGCAGCACATGTTTTTGTAACCCAACCTACTTTAAGTATGCAAATTCAGAAATTGGAAGATGAATTGAGTATCAAAATTTTTGACAGAAGCAAAAAGCCTATCGAATTAACTGTTGTTGGAAAAAAAATAGTAAACCAAGCAAGAAACATAGTTAACGAGTCTATGCGAATGAAAGACGTTGTGGATCAAGAAAAAGGGTTTATTGGCGGTGAATTTAAATTAGGAATTATTCCTACTATTATGCCAACATTATTACCAATGTTCTTGAAAAATTTCACGAATAAATATCCAAAAGTTCATTTAATAATAGAAGAATTAACAACTACTGAAATTATTTCGAAATTAAATGATGGACACCTAGATGCCGCAATTGCTGCAACTCCCTTAAGTCAAGAAAAAATAAAAGAACGGGTTTTATATTTCGAACCTTTTGTTGGCTATGTTCCTGAAAGTCACCGTTTGTATTCGAAAAAGAAATTAGAACGATCTGATCTTGATATTAATGACATATTACTTTTAGAAGACGGTCATTGTTTTAGAGACGGAGTAATAAATATTTGTAAATCGCTTAAAAATGAGACTTCGAGGGAATCTTTTCAGTTAGAAAGCGGAAGTTTCGAAACCCTTATCAAACTATCTGATGAAGGTTTTGGAATGACGCTTCTTCCTTATTTAAACACGTTAGATATTTCAGAAAAACAAAAAAGTCAATTGCGCTATTTTAATGAACCCTCTCCAGCAAGAGAAGTAAGTTTATTATTTAGAAAAAGTGAATTAAAAATGCAGATTGTAAATGCGATGTTCGATATTATTTCGGGAGTGATACGTGGAGCGATTGCTTTTCAGGATATAAAAGTAATTAGTCCTTTGAAATAGGTTTCACAAAGGTCACGAAGTTTTTCACAGAACTTCTCATTATAATAAACACGAACGATATGTCACATTGAGCACAGTCGAAGTGTTTATTTAATTCGATAATTAATTATTTTATTAAGAAGCTTCGACTGTTCCCGATAATTATCTGGAACAGCCAAACATTATAACTAATAATGACAAAACTAAAAAACTCCCTCAATTGAGGGAATTTTTTTTATGATTTTAAATAAATTAAACATTGATTTAACTGTGGTTTCTCTTCGAGTAAACTATTGACCCAAATTTTTAATTCCTCAATTTCGTGGGGAAGTAAACGGGTTAATGCTTTTTTTAACTCGATACAGAAAAGATGTACGTCAAAACTTACTTTACTAAGTACTGCTTTGGTATAATCAAACATTGCTCTAGCCATTTTTTATAGAATGTTAGGTTAGGTAGTTTTAAACTATAGGCGTTTGTTTTTTTAAATTCAGTTTAAATGTAAGGATAAATAATGAGTTTCTTTCCAAATTGTTGATAAGTTAGCATAAAATTAACCTTTATTTACCCGACAAAATGCAGGGAATTCTGTTAAAAAACAGCCTTAAGTTATACTACTTCTTGACTTTAACGGTCCATTCAAATTCAAAAACCGAAACAATTACACCATCGGTATTAACACCTTCTGCTTTCATCCAACAAGTTTGACCTTCTTTAGTGTTAATCGCTTCATTTATAGCTTGTTTTATTTTTTCTCCATCGACACAAGTAAAATTTATTCTGCCTGTAGCTTTTTTAAAAAAGGAAGCTTTGTTGTTAGCAACCAACATCGAAATCTTTAAATTACTTTCTTTAATAACACTCATAACCAAAGCTCCAGTTGCTAATTCGGCAGCCATTCCTTGTACTGCCCAAAACATCGATTTAAATGGATTCTGATTGATCCACCGGTGTTTTACACTTACCGTACAAGAAGTCTTAGAAATAGATTTTACGCGGACTCCAGTAAAATATACAGAAGGAAGTTTAAATAAGGTAAACGTGTTTATTTGCTTTGGAGATAAAGGCATTGGTTTTATTTTTAGCGAAGATATAGAATTTGAATGTCTTTGCGAGGTTTACTTTTTCAGTAAACAAGCCTGTACTAAACTTGATTAAGTGTGGCAATCCTATGAATGTTTAGGCTAGACATCATAAGATTACTTCTTTACAAACTTCTTGGTTTCACTTTTTCCATTTACAAAAACTTGTGCAAAATACAACCCAGAACTTAGTTGTGAAATATCAATGCTGATATTTGAAATTTCTTGGTTCCTGAGCGGAGTCGAAGGACTAATTAATTGACCTTGTAAATTATAGATTTTTATAGTTTCAATAGGTTGTTTAGTTTCAATAAATAAAATGTTTAAAGTTGGGTTTGGGTAAAGTGTAAAGTTAATAATGTTAATATCATCGATACTCAATTCACAAAACTCACTATATTCTGTCCAATCATCTTGACACCATCCATCGTTAGCCACTAGACATTCGAAACCTGCAGTTTCATCATCCACTTGAATACAAAATAAATTTGGGTTGGCAAAAGAGCTAACCCTTGACATACCTGTATTATTCCCATTTTGAACGTTCAAATAGGTTAGTTGATTAAATTCGCAACGTAAATCATATATGTTGGGGTTTTGAGATACATCCAAACTTGTAAGTTGGTTTTCTCGGCATTGCAGCTTATTAATAATTGAATTTTGTCCTAGATTGATACTTTGCAATAGGTTATTCTCACAATAGACCTTTCTAACTTCTGTATTCTGTGACAGATCTAAAGTAATTAACTGATTAAAACCACAAAAAAGGTCTTCCAAATTAAAATTCTGACTTACATCTAAAATTGTTAATTGATTATTGTGACAATAAAGGTCTACCAAGTTCAAGTTATGTGTTAGGTCTAAGCTTATTAAAAGATTATATCCACAATTTAGCCATTCTAGATTTGAGTTTTGGGACAAATCTAGGTTGGTTAGCTGATTAAAACCGCAAAAA
>CAZIMW010000148.1:0-6909 GCA_964540425.1 uncultured Flavobacterium sp. | reverse complement strand
CATAATGCTTTTGAGGATAATTATTTTTTGCCTAATTTGGGTGAATAGTTACCAATTATTAATAAATACTAATATTATGAGAAATTATTTTTTAACAGCTTGTTTACTTTTTTCAAGTTATGTAGTTTTTGCACAAGCCGGGCATGTTATGCAGGGCATAGGTGCGGTTAATATGTCTATGGGAGGTGCTGCAACAGCACAACCTCTTGATATAAATGGAGCCATGCAATGGAACCCAGCAACACTTTCTGCTTTTGACGGAAAAATAGTATCCTTTAATATTGGAGCTTTCTTTTCTTCACCAGAATTAAGTTCCTCTTTACCTGCCGGAATGTTAGGCGCAGGAGCTCCAGCTGTGAGTGGGATGACAGAAGACGATCGAGGTGTTTCTCCAATGCCTTCTTTAGCGTTTATGTGGGGTAAAGAAGGAAGTAAGCATACCTTTGGCGTGTCTGCTTTTGGTATTAGTGGTTTTGGTGTTACCTTCCCTGAAGAAGCGAACAATCCATTAAGCCCTGATTTTAACCCTGCTTTAGAATCGAACCCAATTAATTATCCACAATCCGCAATGGGATTTGGGCATATTGAATCTGACTATTTGTTGTTACAGATTGGACTTGCTTATTCTTATGAGATTACCGATAAAATCTCCATAGGATTGCAACCAACGTTTAATTATGCTGCTTTAGAATTAGCACCTAACCCAGTAGCTACTCCAGACTTCCCACCTCCATTTGGAGAAGGAAGAGGGTATCCGGTTGCCGATAAAGCCTCAGCAATAGGTTTTGGAGGTCAAGTTGGTATTTTTTATGACTCAGGTGGAATCTTAAAATTAGGAGCATCTTATAAATCTAAACAATATTTTGGAGAATTGGATTTTAATCAAAAATATGTAGATGGTTCTGAAGCTCCAAATGCTCAATTTACAATGAATTATCCTGCAATTTATTCTGTAGGGATGGGGTTGTCTGGTGGAAAATTTGATTTTGCTTTAGATTTTAGATATGTAGATTACGAAAACACCGAAGGATTCCAAGAAAGTGGATGGCAAGTTAGAGAAAGCGGCCCATTTGAAGGTTTTCCTACAGGAGCAGTAAACGGATTTGGTTGGAAAAGTATAACCATCCTTTCTATAGGATTGCAATATCAAGCAACCGAAAGATTGCCAATTAGAATTGGATATACCTACAGTTCTAATCCAATTGACGATGAATTAACATTCTTCTCAATTCCTGCAACAGCAGTTGTTGAAAATGCAGCACAAATTGGTTTTAGTTATGTTATAAATAACAAAATAGATTTAAGTGCGGTATATCACTATGGATTTAGAGGAGATGGAGCATCGGGACAATTATTAAACCCTAGTTTGATTACACCAAATAATCCATTAGGTAAAGTACCTGGCTCATCTGTTTCTTATGATATGTCAACATCCATGATTCAAGTTGGAATTAACTATAGTTTTGGAAAAAACTCTGTTAAAACTGTTGAGCCAAAAGAATAATTATAATTTAAATATTAAATAAAAGAAGCCTCTTTTTAATTTTGAGCATCAAAATTAAAAAGAGGCTTCTTTATATATTTGGTTTTAATCTAACCTCGCACTGGTTTTAAAATAAATGCAGCAGGAAATTTTTCTGTTATTTCTAATCGAGCACGATCCGCCTCTAATCTTGAGCTAAAACTTCCAACCCATACTTTATAATTTGGTGTTTCATATTCAATAGATGCAGGCCAAGAATTAAAATTAGTTCTGTATTTCTTTAAAATTTTATTAGCCTGGGATAGTTCGCCATAGTATAATTGTATGGTATAACCTACTGCGAGTTTATTATCAGCTTCAAGACTCTTTTTTAAAGCTAATATTTCGGGTATTTTATCATCTTCATTAATTATTATAGTAGCATTTTGACTGTAAACAGTGTTCAGAAGTATCATACTCAATGCAGTTATAATATAGGTTATATGTTGTTTTTTGTATTTCATAATTATTAAATATAAATGCAAATGTATATCATATTAACGCAAAACTAAAGCGCAATATTATTTAGAATAGTTATAAATTAACTATTAACACTTTATTAGTATTTAAATAATCGACATTAATATGTTATTTTCGTGCCGTTATTAAAGGTTTGTAATAAAAAATACAATTAGCATTCTGAAAATGAATAAATTACGAATCTTTCAATTAAAAATAATTTTAACCATTAGTATGAAAAAGGTGAATTACCGAAATTTATCATCACAATTATCACTTCTTTTGCTTGCTTTTTTGCTTGCTTTTTCGACTACAACTTTTGCTCAAGATGGAGATCCTGTTGCTGGTGAGGCTTTGTATAAGTCAAACTGTGCAGCTTGTCATAAGTTAGATAAAAAAGGAGTAGGTCCTGCACTTAGAGGTGTTGCAGATAAATACGAAAAAGAATGGCTGTACCAATGGATTAGGAATAGCCAAGCGCTTATTAAGTCTGGAGATTCAAAAGCGATTGCTTTATTTGCAGAGAATAATAACTCGGTGATGACCTCTTTTCCAGCATTATCAAACAAAGACATTGATGATTTACTAGCGTATTCAAGTCAGCCAAAACCAGCTCCTAAAGTAGCTGAGGTTGCTGTGTCTACAGGATCTAGCGACGACGGAACAATGCAAAACATCATATTAGGTGGACTAGTATTGGTTTTCCTGCTTTTAGTAGTTATGTTCTACTTGGTCTCAAAAACGTTACAACGTCTTTCGGATGCTAATAATGAAGAAGAAACAGTACAAGAAGTAAAATTACCTCTTTGGAAAGCATTTGCTCAAAACCAATTTTTAATGTTGGTTTCTTCAGTTTTGCTGTTATTAGTTTCGGGATATTTTGTGTATGGATACTTTATGCAAGTAGGAGTCGATCAAGGATATGCTCCAGTTCAACCAATACATTTTTCACATAAGATTCACGCAGGAGATAATAAGATAGATTGTCAGTATTGTCATTCTTCAGCAAGAAAAAGTAAAACCTCTGGAATTCCTTCTTTAAATGTATGTATGAATTGTCATAAAAACATTTCAGAATATACAGGAGTACAAGATTTAGCAAATGGATACACTACAGAATTCTATAACGATCAAATTGCAAAATTATACGATGCGGTTGGTTGGGACCCTGATGATATGAATTATACAGGAGAAGTAAAGCCTGTAAAGTGGATTCGTGTTCATAATTTACCAGATTTTGTGTATTACAACCATTCACAACATGTTGATGTAGCTGGTATTGATTGTCAAAAATGTCACGGCCCTGTTGAAGAAATGGAAGTGGTAGAGCAGTATGCACAGTTAACTATGCGTTGGTGTATTGATTGTCATAAAGCGACAAATGTTGATGCTGAAAACAACGAATATTACGAAAAAATTCACGAAGAGCTTTCTAAAAAATACAATGTCGATAAATTAACTATCGCACAACTAGGAGGTTTAGAATGTGGTAAATGCCACTATTAATAATATTGAAACGATTGAATAATTTATTCATTCATTAAATTAAAATATAAATGTCAACAAACAAGAAATACTGGAAAAGTGTTGAAGAGCTAGACGATAATAGCTCTATTGTTAAGACGCTACGACAAAATGAATTTGTTGAAGAAATACCAACAGACGAATTTCTAGGAGACAAAGAAACATTAGAGTCTTCTTCAACTTCGCGTAGAGATTTCTTAAAGTATGTTGGATTTACTACGGCTGCTGCTTCGTTGGCTGCTTGTGAGGGTCCAATTAGAAAGTCGATTCCTTATGTTGTAATGCCAGATGAAATTGTGCCAGGTGAAGCTAATTATTATGCTTCCACTATTGCAGATGGATTCGATTTTGCTAATATTTTAGTAAAAACAAGAGAAGGAAGGCCAATTAAAATTGAAAGAAATAAACTTTCAGAAAACAACGGAAGCGTTAATGCTCGTGTTCATGCATCAGTATTGTCTTTGTATGATATGAACCGTCTTCAATCACCATCTGTTGGTGAAGATGCAGTTGAGTGGGCTGATTTTGATGTTACCTTCGAAGAAAATTTAACTAGTTTACAGGGACAAGATGTAGTGTTATTGACACAAACTTTTGCAAGTCCTTCTACTTCTAGATTGATAAAAGATTTTACGACTAAGTTTCCAAATGTACGTCACGTAGTGTATGACACGGTATCTTCTTCGGAAGCATTGGATGCTTTTCAAAATAAATACGGAGTACGTGGATTAGCAGATTACGATTTTTCTAAAGCAGAAGTAATTGTATCTATTGGAGCTGATTTATTAGGAGATTGGCAAGGTGGTGGTTTTGAGTCATCGTATTCAAAAGGGCGTATTCCTGATAACGGAAAAATGTCTCGTCATTACCAATTTGAAGCAAATATGTCTCTTTCGGGAGCAAATTCTGACAAACGTGTGCCGGTAACTCCTTCACAACAACAACAAATTTTAGCTGCCTTAACTGGTGGAAGTGCTTCAGGATTACCAGATGCAATTGCAGAAGTAGTTGCTAAAGCCAAATCAGATTTACAAAAAGCAGGAAGCAAAGGTGTAATTATTACTGGATTACCAGATGTTACAGCGCAGGCAAAAGTGCTTTTATATAATAGTGGTGTTGCTAGTGTTGTTATGGATACTGCAAAGCCAAAAATGATTCGTCAAGGAAATGCTTCAGAAGTAATGAGTGTTTTAAACGGAGTTATTTCAGGAAAAGTAAAAGGATTAATCACTGTAGGTGTAGATCCAGTTTATTCATTTCCGAATAACGAAGCCTTTTCAGAAGCATATAGTAATTTAGAATTATCGGTTGCTTTTTCATATAAAAATGATGCAACAGCTGCCATGGCTCAATTAGTGGGTGCAACAAATCACTACTTAGAATCTTGGGGAGATACACAAATTAAAAAAGGACATTTTGGGTTAATGCAACCTACGATTCGTCCTTTATTTGATACCAGACAATTTCAAGATAGTTTGCTGAAATTGACAGAAAATTCAAAAACCTATTACGATTACGTAAGAGAAACTTGGACGACTTCAATTTTAGGAGGTAAATCTTGGAATGAAACATTACACGATGGTGTTTTAGTGAGCCATGTTGAGGTAGAAAATGAAGCAATGCCAATATCTGAAGGTATGGAAAGTTATACTTCTCACGGTGCATTAGCAAACAATCTTCAAGAAGGCGATTTAGAACTTACTTTATATACAAAAACCTCGATGGGAGATGGGCAACAGGCCAATAACCCTTGGTTACAAGAAATGCCAGATCCTATTACTAGAGCATCTTGGGATAACTATGTAACGGTTTCTTTATCTGATGCTGATGATTTAGGATTAGTAAATCACAATGTTGCAAATGGAGGATTAAACGGAAGTTATGTAAATGTAACTGTTGGTGATGTTATAATTGAAAACGTTCCTGTATTAATTCAACCAGGTCAAGCAAAAGGATCTGTTGGATTGGCATTATGATACGGAAAAACAGATGCTATTCAATACGAAATGCAAACAGGTGTAAATGCCTATGCAGTTTATAATAACTTCTCATCGGTTCAAAATGTAACTTTAGAAAAAGTTGCTGGAGAACACGAATTTGCTTGTGTACAACTGCACAATACGATGATGGGAAGAGATATTATTCGTGAAACTTCATTAGAAATTTTTAATACTAAAGATTCAAAGGAGTGGAACGCAATGATAATGGTTTCGAAAGACCATAAAGAAATTCCGGTAACATCTCCAGACGCAGATTTATGGACGTCGTTTGATCGTTCTATAGGGCATCATTTTAACTTATCTATAGATTTAAATGCTTGTACTGGTTGTGGTGCTTGTGTTATTGCTTGCCACGCAGAAAATAATGTGCCTGTAGTTGGGAAGCAAGAGGTTCGTCGTAGTCGAGATATGCACTGGTTGCGAATTGACCGTTACTATTCTAGTGAAGCCACTTTTGGGGATGACATAGAAAAGAAAGACGAAACAAAAGGATTAAGCGTAATTACAGCTTTAGCAGAAATGGAAAATCCCTCTGCAAATCCGCAAGTAGCATTCCAACCAGTAATGTGCCAGCACTGTAATCACGCTCCTTGTGAGACTGTTTGTCCCGTTGCTGCAACTTCACACGGTCGCCAAGGTCAAAACCAAATGGCGTATAACCGTTGTGTAGGAACTCGTTATTGTGCAAATAACTGTCCTTATAAAGTACGTCGTTTTAACTGGTTCTTGTATTCAGAAAACGATGAATTTGATTTTAATATGAACAATGACTTAGGTAGAATGGTACTAAACCCAGATGTGGTAGTGCGTTCTCGTGGAGTTATGGAAAAATGTTCTATGTGTATTCAAATGACACAGAAAACTATCTTAGATGCAAAACGTGATGGTAGAGCTATTAAAGATGGTGAATTTAAAACAGCTTGTTCAGCAGCTTGTGAATCTGGGGCAATGGCCTTTGGAGATGTAAATGATCACGACAGTGAAGTGAATACGTTGTTAAATGGAAATAGAATGTATCACTTATTGGAACAAGTTGGGACAAAACCTAACGTTCAGTATCAAGTGAAAGTGAGAAATATATAAAAGAATAATAATACTAAGAAATAGCAAATAAAAGATATGGCGTCGCATTACGAAGCTCCTATTAGAAAACCCTTAATTACAGGAAACAAATCTTACCATGATATCACGGTAGATGTTGCTGCACCTGTAGAGGGAAAAGCCAATAAGTCTTGGTGGATTGTTTTTTCAATTGCCTTAGCTGCCTTTTTATGGGGTATAGGTTGTATCGTGTACACCGTTTCGACGGGTATTGGTACTTGGGGATTGAACAAAACAGTTGGCTGGGCATGGGATATTACTAACTTCGTTTGGTGGGTTGGTATTGGTCACGCAGGAACATTA
>CAZIMW010000147.1:0-6929 GCA_964540425.1 uncultured Flavobacterium sp. | reverse complement strand
AAATCGGAAAATCTGAAGATGTTACACATTTAGAAGGAATTGCATTGATAAGTAATAAACTTAGAGAAGCCTTAAAATCTAAAGGATTAGCTCACGTTGAAACCAATCAAGGCGATGTTTTTAATGCAGATATTCATGAAGCCATTACTCAAATTCCTGCTCCGAGTAAGGATTTAAAAGGAAAAATTGTAGATGTAGTTGAGAAAGGATATAAGCTTGGAGAAAAAATAATTCGTTTTCCAAAAGTAGTTATTGGTCAGTAAGCCAAATTAATAAATACGAAAATAATACGATCACGTGAAAGAAGATTTTTACAAAATATTAAATGTTTCAAAAGAAGCATCTGCTGCCGAAATAAAAAAAGCATACCGTAAAAAAGCGATAGAATATCATCCAGATAAAAATCCAGATGATGCTAAGGCAGAAGAAAAATTTAAGAAAGCAGCGGAAGCTTATGAAGTATTAAGTGATGTCGATAAAAAAGCTAAATACGACCGTTTTGGTCACCAAGCCTTTGAAGGTGGAGGTGGCGGCGGTGGTTTCGGTGGAGGCTTTGGCGGCGGTGGTATGAATATGGACGACATATTTAGCCAATTTGGTGATATTTTTGGCGGCGGCGGTGGCGGCTTTGGTGGCGGTGGTCGTAGAGCTCGAGTTAAAGGAAGCAATCTTAGAATAAGAGTAAAACTTACTCTTGAAGAAATTGCCAACGGAGTAGAGAAAAAAATTAAAGTTAAACGTAAAAAAGTAGCACAAGGGACTACCTATAAAACTTGTACTACTTGTCATGGTAGCGGACAAGTAACACGAATTCAAAATACTATTTTAGGAAGAATGCAAACCTCTGCACCATGTAATGTTTGTCATGGCGCTGGGCAAACCATCGATAAAAAACCAGCCAATGCCGATACAAACGGGATGTTAGCAGCCGATGAAACGGTTATGATTAAAATACCTGCTGGTGTAGTTGAAGGAATGCAATTAAAGGTTTCAGGGAAAGGGAATGAAGCTCCAGGAAACGGAATTACAGGCGATTTATTAGTTCATATAGAAGAAAAACCACATCCAACACTACAACGTGAAGGTGATAATTTACATCATGACCTATATATTAGTTTTTCGGATGCCGCTTTAGGTACGTCTAAAGAAATAAATACCGTTAACGGAAAAGTCCGAATTAAAATTGAGTCGGGAGTTCAAAGCGGAAAAATTTTACGTCTTCGTAATAAAGGTATTCCAAGTATTAATAGTTACGGAACCGGAGATTTGTTAGTTCATATTAATGTTTGGACCCCAAAAGAGTTATCAAAAGAACAAAAAGAATTTTTCAAGAAAATGAGTGGTGACGACAATTTTGAGCCGAAACCAGAAAAAGAAGATAAATCTTTTTTCGAAAAAGTAAAAGATATGTTTAGTTAAAGTAACGTTAATTAAAAAAAAAATATTATATTTGAGAATCGCTATTTCATAGTAGCGATATTTTTCTTTTTCATAGCAATTTTTTCCCATCCTGCATTAATTTATAGGGTGGGTTTTGTTTTTTATATGTTTTATAGCCATTAAAATAATGAGATTCCTTGTAACATTTCTATAATTTTTTTAACAAACAATTTATAGAATTAGCGTTAATGCTTCAATCACAAATTAATATATTTACATTTCCGTACTTTCGGAATTAATAATTAACTATGAACAATCTTTTAGTAGTCTCAAATGTTTCAAAATCATTTGGAGATTTTAAAGCCTTAAATAATATAAGTATAGAAGTCCCAAAAGGCAGTGTTTTTGGACTTTTAGGCCCCAATGGTGCAGGTAAAACCACCTTGATTCGTATTATTAATCAAATTACTATGCCAGATTCTGGCGAAATAATTTTAGACGGAAGACCATTACAACCAGACGATATTCAGCATATTGGCTATTTACCAGAAGAAAGAGGGCTGTATAAAACCATGAAAGTTGGTGAGCAAGTAATGTATTTAGCACAATTAAAAGGGCTTTCAAAAACCCAAGCAAAAGAGCGACTTAAATATTGGTTTAACCGTTTGGGAATTGATGGTTGGTGGAACAAAAAAATACAAGAACTTTCCAAAGGAATGGCACAAAAAATCCAGTTTATAGTCACCGTTTTACATCAGCCAAAATTACTTATTTTCGATGAGCCCTTTAGTGGTTTTGATCCCATAAATGCGAACTTAATTAAAGATGAAATATTAAGATTAAGAGATGAGGGAGCTACCATCATTTTTTCAACACATCGTATGGAATCTGTCGAAGAAATGTGCGATTATATTGCCCTGATAAATAAGTCTAATAAAATACTTGACGGAAAATTAATCGATATTAAAAGAGCCTATAAATCCAATACCTATAAGGTAGGATTAATGCCAAATAATACAGAAAGCATAAAAGCTGTTTTAACAGATAAATTTGAAGTAAAACCTACTTCATTTAAAACTATAAATAATGAACAGCAATACCATATTAAAATTCCTGAAAATGCTTCGGTTAACGAATTGGTCAACTATTTAACAACCCTTGGACAACTCACACATTTTGAAGAAGTAATACCTTCAGTAAGTGATATCTTTATCGAAACCGTTCAAAATAACTAATTCAAAATTATGAATCATCTTCCTTTAATAATAAAACGCGAATATTTAAATAAGGTCAGAAATAAGTCCTTTATAATAATGACTTTTTTAAGTCCTATTATTATGGTCGGAATTATCTCCTTAGTTTCGTATTTATCGCAACTCAATAACGATGTGATTCATGTTGTAAATATATTGGACGAAAGCGGATTATTTGTAAACGATTTTGAAGGCACCAAAACACTTCATTACAAAAATGTAAGCGATATTTCTTTAGAAAACGCTAAAATAGTTACGAAATCTTTAGAATTTTATGGCTTGCTTTATATTCCTAAAGTTGCAAATGTGGATGAGCTTTCGGAAAGTATTACTTTTTATTCTGAAGATTCTCCTTCGATAAGTGTAATGAAAAATATTGAAGATATTATTGAAGATAAAGTGAATGTTGTAAAACTTAAAGAAGCAGGGATTGACGCTAAAATAATAAAAGAATTAAGAATTAAAATCGACACAAAATTAGAAACATTTGAAGGTAAGAAAACTTCAAAATTAGGCTCTGGCTTAAAACTTGCTTTTGGTGGAGTAGCAGGTTATTTGTTGTTTATGTTCATTATTATTTATGGGAATATGATTATGCGATCTGTTATTGAAGAAAAAACCAGCCGTATTATCGAAGTTATCATTTCTTCCGTAAAACCAAGAAAATTATTACTCGGAAAAATATTTGGGACCACTTTAGCAGGAGTCACTCAATTTGCAGTTTGGATTGTTTTAATGTTAGTATTAAGTGCTGCTATATCTTCCATCTTTGGGATTGATACATCAGCAACTCAGAGCCAACAACAAGAATTGTTAGTGCAGAATTCTGGTGCCGATTCGCAACATATAATTTCAGAAATATTTTTAGAATTAAACAATTTACCAATTACTAATTTGGTGATTATGTTTGTATTTTTCTTTATTGGCGGTTATTTATTATATGCTTCGTTTTATGCTGCTATTGGTGCTGCAGTTGATAGTGAAACAGATACACAACAATTTATGTTACCCATTATAATGCCACTAATACTAGGAATTTATGTTGGATTTTTTACAGTAATTGAAAATCCACATGGGGCAGTTTCACAAGTGTTTTCTTATATCCCATTAACATCACCAGTGGTTATGTTAATGCGAATACCTTTTGGCGTGCCTTTATGGCAACAAATACTTTCTTTGGTCATTTTATTCACTACTTTTATGGCAACCGTTTGGTTTGCTGCAAAAATATATCGTGTTGGTATATTAATGTACGGTAAAAAAGCAAGTTATAAAGAAATTATAAAATGGCTTAAATATTAATTATGCAAGATTCACAAAAAGAAATTATTGGTCAAATACAAGATGTAGTTAAGGAAGATATTTGGGGTTCTATAAATAATGTTTTAAATTTTGGTTTTCATTTTGGAGAAGGTGAAACTGGAATCAATTTATCTATTGGGTTGGTTTTATGGCTAATTTTATCCTTAATATTCGCAAGTTTTATATTGAAATGGATTCGGAAAATTTCAACCAGAAAAATGGATGAAATCGATAAAAATAAATTTATAAGCATATTTAAATTTATAAAATATGTAACCTACATAATTGTATTCTTCTTTATTTTAAGTCAGTCAGGGATCAACATCACACCTTTTCTTGCTGCTTCAGCAGCTTTGTTGGTGGGTTTAGGATTGGCATTACAAGATCTTTTTCAAGATGTCATCGGGGGGATTTTTATTATATTAGATAAATCATTATTGGTAGGCGATGTAATTGAAGTGGAAGATAAAGTAGGGAAAGTTATTGAAATAAAACTACGTACAACAAGAGCAATTACAAGAGATGATAAAATAATTATTATTCCAAATCATATTCTTATTAGAAACTCGATTTATAATTATACTCAAAATCGTAAGACCACTCGAGAGAAAATAGTTATTGGAGTAGCATATGGTAGTGATACCAGAAAAGTAGAAGAATTGCTTTTAGAATGTGCTAATAAACATTCTAGTGTACTTAAAAACCCAAAAGCATTTGTAACTTTTGAAGATTTTGGAGATTCGGCATTAATATTTCATTTAAATATTTTTATCAACAATAGCTTTAGATCACCAAAAATGATGAGCGATATTAGATTTCATATAGATGAAATATTTCGTCAAAATAATATTACCATTCCATTTCCTCAAAGAGATGTTCATTTTTATCCCACAACAAAAGAATCTTAATTCTTATTCCTATTAAAATTTATATATGTCAAAAATATTAATAATTGAAGATGAAGCAGCCATTCGTAGGGTATTAACGAGAATACTTTCCGAAGAAAATAAAGACTATTTAGTGTCTGAAGCAGAAGATGGTTTAATAGGAATAGAACTCATAAAAAAAGAAGACTTCGATCTAATTTTATGTGATATTAAAATGCCAAAAATGGACGGAATTGAAGTGTTGGTAGCAGTAAAGAAAATAAAACCCGAAATTCCAGTGGTAATGATTTCTGGACATGGTGATTTAGATACTGCTGTAAATTCTATGCGATTAGGGGCTTTTGATTATATCTCGAAACCACCCGATTTAAATAGATTATTAAACTCCGTTCGCATTGCTTTAGACAGTAAAGAGTTGGTTGTTGAAAATACCCGGCTCAAGAAAAAAGTTAGTAAAAAATATGAAATGGTCGGAGAATCTTCTTCGATTACACATATTAAGGAGATGATCGAAAAAGTGGCACCAAGCGAAGCCAGAGTTCTAATAACAGGTGCTAACGGAACAGGAAAAGAACTTGTTGCACATTGGTTGCACGAAAAAAGCGACCGTTCAAAAGGTCCTTTGGTTGAAGTAAATTGTGCTGCCATACCAAGCGAATTGATAGAAAGCGAATTGTTTGGTCATAAAAAAGGAAGCTTTACAGGAGCTGTAAAAGACCGAGCCGGAAAGTTTGAAACTGCCAATAACGGCACCATATTTCTAGATGAAATTGGCGATATGAGCCTTTCAGCACAAGCAAAAGTATTGAGAGCTTTACAAGAAAATAAAATAAGCAGGGTAGGAAGCGATCGAGATATTAAAGTCGACGTTCGCGTTATTGCTGCAACTAATAAAGATTTGAAGAAAGAGATTTCGGAAGGAAATTTTAGAGAAGATTTATACCATCGATTAGCGGTTATTTTAATCCATGTTCCTTCTTTAAATGATCGTAGAGATGATATTCCTCTGCTAATAGCACATTTTAGTAAAAAAATCGCTGAAGAACAAGGCTCTGTTAATAAAGTTTTTTCTTCTAAAGCAATTAAATTATTACAAGAATACGATTGGACAGGAAATATTAGAGAACTTAGAAATGTAATTGAACGATTAATAATATTGGGAGAAACAGAAGTAACTGAAAACGATGTTAAATTGTTTGCTAGTAAATAAAAGTGGATATGGAACAAATACAAATTTCACATTACCAAGTTAAAAAAGAAATAAGACTACCAAACCTTTATACTTCAGAGGATTTTAATCTTTCAAAAAAGAAATTAGAAAAAAAATTAGAAAAGGTTAGAAAACAGCTCGGAAAACTTCAAAACACGCTGTATGCTCACGATAAATATTCAGTATTAATCTGTTTACAAGGAATGGATACTTCTGGTAAAGACAGCTTGATTAGAGAGGTGTTTAAAGACTTTAATGCCAGTGGTGTAGAGGTAACGAGTTTTAAAGTTCCAACCGATTTAGAAAGAAGTCACGATTATTTATGGCGACATTATATTGCCTTGCCTGCCAGAGGGAAATTTGGAATATTTAACCGAACTCATTACGAAAATGTGTTGGTAACACGTGTGCATCCAAACTATATTTTGGGAGAGAATTTACCCAATATTAAAAGTGTTGCAGATGTTAATGAAGTTTTTTGGGATAAACGCTTTGAACAAATTAATGCTTTCGAAAAACATTTAGCAGAAAACGGAACACTTATTTTTAAATTTTATATGAATCTCTCTAAAGAAGAACAAAAAAACAGGTTGCTTAGAAGGTTGAATCTTCCAGAGAAAAACTGGAAATTTTCTGCAGGAGATTTGGAAGAAAGAAAATTATGGGACAACTATATGGAGTGTTATCAAGATGCAATTAACCGAACTTCAAAACCTCACGCCCCTTGGTTTATGATTCCTGCGGACAATAAACCAGCAGCTCGATTAATTGTTGCCTCTATTATACTTCAAAAATTAAAAAAACTTCAAGATATTAAAGAGCCTGAAATGTCAGATAAAATGAAATCGCATGTTTCAGAATATAAAAAACAGCTTCAAAACGAATAATTTCTTAATA
>CAZIMW010000146.1:818-6946 GCA_964540425.1 uncultured Flavobacterium sp. | reverse complement strand
TATTATTTAAAGGTAATTTTTTTAAACCATCCTTAATAAATGTTTCAAATATTTAAAAATAATATAAATATAAAAATTCACCGTTCAGAATTAAAAATATTAATAGTATAATGTTAGAATCCAGCAGCGAACACATTTTTACCTATTTATCAAAATTAAAATTATAAAAATGAACCAACCTTTAGCATACGTACATCCAGGTGCGAAAATCGCCAAAAATGTAGTGATAGAACCATTTACAACGATACATAATAATGTAATTATTGGTGACGGAACTTGGATTGGCTCCAATGTAACCATTATGGAAGGTGCACGAATAGGAAAGAATTGTAATATTTTTCCAGGTTGTGTAATTTCTGCGGTGCCACAAGATTTAAAATTTCAAGATGAAGAAACTACGGTAGAAATTGGAGATAATACTACCTTACGTGAATATGTCACTATTAATAGAGGAACCGTAGATAGAGGTAAAACAGTAATAGGAAAAAATTGTTTGATTATGGCTTATTGTCATGTTGCTCACGATTGTATTGTGGGCGATAATTGTATTTTTTCAAATAATAGTACATTAGCAGGACATGTAACCGTAGGTGATTACGTAATTTTAGCAGGTATGACAGCAGTACATCAATTTTGTACATTAGGACAACACGCATTTGTAACGGGCGGTTCGTTGGTGCGTAAAGATGTTCCTCCTTATGTAAAAGGAGCAAGAGAGCCGATGTCGTATGTTGGTATAAATTCTATTGGACTTAGACGAAGAGGATTTACTTCAGAAAAAATTCGTGAAATACAAAGTATCTACAGAATTTTATATCAAAAAAATTATAACAATTCACAAGCAGTTCGTTTAATAGAAGCAGACATGGAAGCAACCACAGAACGTGATGAAATTCTTCAGTTTATAAAAAACTCGAAACGAGGAATTATGAAAGGATATTTTTCAAATTAATAGTAATAATTAAAAACAGATACCCGGCTACTCGGGCAATATATTATGGCAAGTACTTCAGATATTCGCAAAGGTTTATGTATTAAATACAACCACGATATTTTTAAAATTATTGATTTTCAACATGTAAAACCAGGTAAAGGACCAGCTTTTGTGCGTACAAAATTAAAAAGTGTTACTTCAGGAAAAGTAATAGATAATACTTTCTCGGCAGGACATAAAATTGAAGAAATTCGTGTAGAAACGCATAAATTTCAATATTTATACAATGATGGGGATGCTTATCATTTTATGAATAATGCGGATTATTCTCAAATTCAAATAGATAAAAGTATTTTAGATAATTCAGATTTAATGAAAGAAGGTGAAATTGTAACCATCCAAATAAATACAGAAGACGATTCTCCACTTTCGGTAGATTTACCAGCTCATGTTATTTTGGAAGTTACCAGCGCCGAACCAGGTGTAAAAGGTAATACTGCTACTAATGCAACAAAGCCTGCAATAGTAGAAACAGGAGCGAAAATTAATGTGCCTCTTTTTATTAATGAAGGTGATAAAATTAGAATTGATACCGACAAAGGACAATACCAAGAGCGTGTTAAGTCATAAAATTTTTATTAAAACTTTCTAAAATGAAATTTTCTCCTCCCCAAACCCTTGAAGATATTGCAAGAATATTAAATTGTGATTATATAGGTAATGCTGAATTTCCAGTTTTGGGAATGAATGAAATACACGTAGTAGAAAATGGGGATATCGTATTTGTAGATCATCCTAAATATTACGATAAAGCATTAGAATCTGCCGCAACCATCGTATTAATAAATAAAAAAGTTGATTGCCCTGAAGGGAAAACACTATTAATTTCAGACGATCCTTTTAGAGATTTTAATAAGTTGACCAATCATTTTAATCCTTTTATTTCCGCTTCAGCAGCTATTGCAGAATCTGCCATTATTGGAGAGAATACAGTTGTTCAGCCCAATGTATTTATTGGGAATAATGTAAAAATCGGAAACGATTGTGTAATCCACGCCAATGTTTCAATCTACGATAATGCTGTAATTGGAAATAACGTAACCATCCATAGCGGAACCATATTGGGAGCAGATGCTTTCTACTACAAAAATCGTCCAGAAAAATTTGATAAACTTTTAAGTGGTGGGAATGTTGTAATAGAAGATAATGTAGATTTAGGAGCACTTTGTACTATCGATAAAGGCGTAAGTGCTTCAACTATTATTGGTGAAGGAACAAAAATAGATAATCAAGTTCATATTGGTCACGATACAGTTATCGGGAAACGTTGTTTAATCGCCTCACAAGTAGGTATTTCAGGTTGTGTAATTATTGAAGATTTTGTAACCATTTGGGGGCAAGCCGGAATTACAAGCGGAATTACTATTGGAGAAAAAGCCGTTATTTCAGCAAAAAGTGGTGTTAGTAAATCGTTAGCAGGACATAAATCTTACTTTGGAATTCCTGCGGATGATTTCAGAAAAAAATACAAAGAAATTGCTGCCATACGGTTGATTCCAGAATTAATAGAAAAAATAGATAAACTTAAATGAGCACCTCCCCAAAACAAGTAGTAAAAAGATTTTATCAAGCAGATATTCTTAATGATAAAACTATATTTGAAAACTATTTTCATAAAGATTTAGAATTAATTTGGAACAGTACAGATGGACTTACCATAATGCATTACGATGAGTTGGTAGCTTTCTTTACTGAAATAAGAAATACCTATCACGACCTTCGAATAGAAATTAGTCATTTATTAGAAGATGAAAATTTTGTAACCATACGTTACAAGTATTATATCACTACTATTGAAAATCCAGATGAAGAATTGGGAATCTCTCATTTTATTGGTATTTGGGAAATAAAAGATACTAAAATGTACCGTGGTCATTTAGTTAGTCAACCCGTTTCTGAAATGGATGACACCAAGGAATCTTATCATAAAGTTAAAATGTAATTTCTGTATATTTAAATAGTAAAATAAGTATATTTGCACCTAGAAAAAAAACAAACAAAAATTCATATAAAATGAGTGTTTTAGTAAATAAAGATTCAAAAATAATTGTTCAAGGATTTACTGGTAGTGAAGGAACTTTTCACGCGGGTCAAATGATCGATTATGGTACCGATGTAGTCGGTGGTGTAACTCCAGGAAAAGGTGGTCAAACCAGTTTTTAATACAGTTGCCGATGCAGTAAAAGAAGTTGGAGCAGATACAAGTATTATTTTTGTGCCACCAGCATTTGCTGCCGATGCAATTATGGAAGCTGCTCAAGGAGGCATTAAAGTAATTATTTGTATCACGGAAGGAATTCCAGTTGCAGATATGATAAAAGTAGCAGATTATATTAAAGATATAGATTGCCGTTTGATTGGACCTAATTGTCCAGGAGTAATTACTCCAGAAGAAGCAAAAGTAGGGATTATGCCAGGTTTTGTTTTCAAAAAAGGACGTGTTGGTGTAGTTTCAAAATCTGGAACACTTACCTATGAAGCTGCGGATCAAGTAGTAAAACAAGGTTACGGTATTTCAACTGCTATTGGGATTGGTGGAGATCCAATTATTGGAACAACCACTAAAGATGCTGTCGAAATGTTAATCAACGATCCAGAAACAGATTGTGTAGTTATGATTGGTGAAATTGGCGGTAACCTTGAAGCTAAAGCAGCAGAATGGTATAAAGCAAGTGGAAGCAAAAAACCTATTATTAGTTTTATAGCAGGTGAAACTGCTCCAGTAGGTAGAACAATGGGACACGCAGGAGCAATTGTAGGAGGAAGCGACGATACTGCACAAGCTAAAAAGAAAATATTAAGAGCTCACGGAATTCACGTAGTAGATTCTCCAGCAGAAATAGGAAAAAAAGTAAAAGAGATTTTAGGTTAGTCTTAAAACTTTGATAAAATTGAAAGCCTTGTATAATTTAACAAGGCTTTTTTTATGAAGAATATATTTTTGTTTGGTATATTTGAATTTATTCAAAAAAACTAAAACTAAAATTTATAAAATTTTAAATATTTTACAACTCAACGTCTTTGAGAGAAACAATTAAACACGTAAAAATGAAACTATTAGAAGGTAAAACAGCAATCATCACAGGCGGAAGCCGAGGAATAGGAAAAGCTATTGTTGAGGTATTTGCAAAACACGGAGCCAATGTTGCTTTTACTTACAGCTCATCTGAAGAAGCTGCAAAAGTTATAGAATCGGAAGTCTCAAAACAAGGAGTAAAAGTAAAATGTTATAAAAGTGATGCTTCCAATTATGAAGAAGCACAAGAACTAGCCGCTGAGGTTGTAAAAGAATTTGGTTCTATTGATATATTAATTAATAACGCAGGAATTACAAAAGATAATCTACTAATGCGAATGACCGAACAGGATTTTGATCGCGTAATTCAAGTAAACTTAAAGTCTGTTTTTAATATGACTAAAGCGGTTCAACGTACTATGTTGAAACAACGCAAAGGGTCAATTATTAATATGAGCTCTGTAATTGGAGTAAAAGGAAATGCAGGGCAAAGTAATTATGCGGCTTCCAAAGCTGGAATTATAGGCTTTACTAAGTCGATGGCAATAGAGTTAGGATCAAGAAACATTCGTTCTAATGCAATTGCACCAGGATTTATAGTTACCGAAATGACTGAAAAACTAGGCGAAGATACTATCAAGCTTTATTACGAAGCTATTCCTTTAAAAAGAGGAGGAACGCCAGAAGAAATCGCAAATACTTGTGTATTCCTAGGAAGCGATATGTCTTCATATATCACAGGACAGGTTTTAAATGTTGACGGAGGAATGCTTACCTAAAAATAAATCAGACTTTTTCATTAGTTAACAGTCATAAGTCTTATGTATCAATGTCATAAGTCATAATAATATATGTCATCACAAACCATACTTTTTATAATCATTGCCGGTATAGCCTCACTTATACTGGCAATTTTTATGTATGGATACAAAACAAAATTTTCTAATAGATACAAATGGATTTACGGAACTTTGCGTTTTGTAACTATATTCTCCGTTTTATTACTGTTAATTAATCCTAAATTCACTTCGGAAAGCTATACCATTCAAAAACCCAATTTACCTGTATTGATAGATAATTCGACTTCTGTTAAGGAGTTGAATCAATCTGAAAATGTATTAAATTTAATTGAATCATTAAAAAATAATGAAGCATTAAACGATAAATTTGATCTTTCATTTTATAGCTTCGGAAGTGATTTTCGTGAAAATGATTCCCTTTCTTTTTCTGAAAAGAATACGAATATATCAAAAGCACTTTCAGCAACCAACGAGCTGTTTAAAAATGAAACTGCTCCAACCATCTTAATAACAGATGGAAATCAGACTTTAGGAAATGATTATGAGTTTAGTTCATCGACTTTTAAAAATGCAATTTATCCGGTAATATTGGGTGATTCTACAAAACATATCGATTTAAAAATTGAGCAACTTAATAGCAACCGTTATGCTTTTTTAAAGAATAAATTTCCAGTAGAAGTAATTTTAGTATATTCAGGTACCGAAACTGTTTCTTCCCAATTTGAGGTAAAACAAGGAAACTCCATACTTTATAAAGAAAATGTTTCATTTACTGAAAAGGAAAACACCAAAATTTTATCTTTTACTTTGCCAGCTTCATCGGTTGGTTTTCATAAATATATTGCTCAAATAATTCCTTTAGAAATTGAGAAAAATAAAACCAATAATAGCAAACAATTTGCAGTCGAAGTAATAGACCAAGCAACCAAAGTATTGATTGTAAGTGAAATTATACATCCAGATTTGGGGATGTTAAAAAAATCGATAGAGAGTAATGAACAACGAAAAGTTGAAATTAAAAAACCTTCTGAAGCTCTGTCATTGTTGAATGATTTTCAGTTAATTATTCTTTATCAACCAAATAGAAAATTTTCAAGCCTATATTCAGAAATAAAAAAACTAGAGAAAAACACCTTCACATTTACGGGATTAGAAACCGATTGGAATTTTTTAAATACAATGCAATCTAATTTCAGAAAAGAAGTAACCAATCAAACCGAAGATGTTATTGGAATATTGAATGCTAATTACGGTTCGTTTGCAATAGAGGATATTGGTTTTAGTAATTACAGACCTTTAAAAACATTATTTGGCGAGT
>CAZIMW010000146.1:0-806 GCA_964540425.1 uncultured Flavobacterium sp. | reverse complement strand
ATTAGTGCCAAACGAATTTATTTTGGAACAATCCATAGACGGTTACACCACTGAAAGTGCCTTATTTGCAACCACCGAGATAAATGGAAAAAGAAACGCAATCTTTGATGGAGAAGGAGTTTGGCGTTGGAGAGCACAATCATATTTAGAAAATAATAGTTTTGAAGAATTTGATGATTTTATAGGTAAAACAATTCAGTATTTAGCTTCCAATAAACGTAGAAGTAGGCTAGAGGTTTCTAATGAGACCTTTTATTATAATAATAAATCCATTAAAATTTCAGCACAATATTTCGATAAAAATTTTGTATTTGATTCTAGAGCTAGTTTGTTAATTTCAGTAACTAATACCGAAACTAAGGCAAAGAAAGAGTTTCCACTATTATTAAAATCAAACTTTTACGAAGTAGATTTAAATAACCTGGAAGCTGGAAATTATACCTATAAGGTTTCAGTAAATGGAGAGGCAGTTTCAAGAAGTGGTAAATTCACGATATTGAACTTTAATGTAGAACAACAATTTTTAAACGCGGATGTAACAAAACTGTCAAGAGTAGCGACTAATACGAATGGGAAGGCTTATTTTATTTCAGAAAGCGAACAATTAATTAGCAATTTAATTGAAGATAATACCTTTCAGAAAATTCAGAAAAGCCAACAAAAAACTGTACCTTTAATCGATTGGAAATACTTACTGGGTTTGATAGTTTTATCGTTAAGTATAGAATGGTTTTTACGTAAATACAACGGACTTATATAATAATTAACAATAAATAAAAAAAAAAAAAAATGGAAAAATTACCAAA
>CAZIMW010000145.1:0-6974 GCA_964540425.1 uncultured Flavobacterium sp. | reverse complement strand
TAGCCATCAGAACATGACCACCTGCAAAGCAGGTGGTTTTATAAGGAGAAATAAATTTTCATAAGTTTTTGGAAATACAAACACAAAACCACGCAATAGCGTGGTTGGGTTTCTATACTTGTTCAGGACACCCTGGAATCACGACCGTAAGGAGTAATCCTCATTCTCCGCTTTTTAAAACCGGAATTAGCTAAAACACAGCTTTTACGGTATTTTTAATTCTAATATTTATCAATTCAGAACCTATAAAAATAAACTCGACAGGATTCAAACATAAAACCACCTTGTTTATCTAGCTCATCTACGAGTACTTAAACAAAAAATGTTATTTTTACGGTTGTAAGTATGTTGATTAAAAATTAGCATTTATAGTTAATAAAGGTCCCTGAAATGTCATGGCAAAATTTCCATCCCAATTATCTTTATCTACTTTAGCTGTAAAGTCAAAATATCGATATTTTAATCCAATACCAAAATGTTTGTGAAATTGATAGTTAGCTCCAGCGCCAAGATCCCATAGACCACCATAATAATCACCAACAGTTAAGCCAAACCAATCTACTCTTGCAGACAATAGCCATTTGTTATTGGGAGCATAAAAATACCAAGCACCTATATTTGGTAGGGGAGCAATTACACTAACAGTACTTCTTTTAAAACCTACAGAGGCACCTTCACCAGTATTTTCATTATCAATGTAAGCATTGCCCTCAATATAGGCTTCAATATCTAAAGTATGTGCACCTAATCCAGCGCCTAGTTCATATTTGGTCCCTTTGATGATAGTTCTTCCAATAAAAACACGGTACATTGAAAGGTTCAGCCCTATCTCTAACCCAGCTCCTCCATTAAAAATTTGATCTTCCCACTCAAAGTTTTGATTTGTAGTTTTGCTTATTCCATTTTTAACACTAAAATATTCAGCAGATAATGTCCACATTCTAGCAAATCTCCAATTAAAATTTAAAAATAAGGTGTATTCATTATTATTAAAATCAACTTTTTCATTAAAGTCAATAATCTCGTTATCACTTGCTCCGTTTACACCAATTTTAATTCCCTTTGTAGAGCTATATACGCCTCCGTGAAAAATAAATTTATTAGAAAGTAAAGGATGTTTGTCTTTAATAGAGTTGTTTAAATCATTTTCATCATTGTCTTGTGCAGTAAGAAAGTTGCTATTTAGTAAAAGAAGAAAAAAAAATAATACAATTTTTGAAATAAAATTCATAGTAAGATAAATTTAAGAAGTTTTAAAATTACTGATTTTAATTGATAATTATTTTAAAAGTTACGGATAATTATTTCAAATTTAAGTAATTATTTTTTATAATTTAAAAAAAAATATTTACTTAAATTTGAAATATGAAAATATATCTAAAAATACTAACTATCGGATTTTTTTTGAATCCAGCGTTGCATTATTCCCAAGAACAAGACTCTATCCCAAGCAATGAGTATATTGAAATAATGGATGACAAATTAAGTGTTAAGATTGATGTTGATAATGATATTGAAACTTTTTTAGCAGAACAAAGTGGAATAGAGTTTAAAATAAAACCCAATATAGATTATCGTACTGAACTGTCTGTACATTATCGCTTTATCTCATTTAAACTAGGCTTTTCACCGCATTTATTCACCAACTTAGATAAAGAAAATAAAGGAAAAACAAAGGTGTTTAAATTTGAAACCGATTTTTATATTAAAAAATGGATACAGACTTTATCTTATTCTCAAACAAAAGGTTATTATTCGCCAGATTTTCCTGTTCCAGATGATTTTGCTAGCGATTATTTAATTTTAGATAAATTAAAAGTATATAATTATAAGGGGATAACTCGGTATCGATTTAATCCAAATTATTCTATTAAAGCAATTACAACTCAAACCGAAATTCAACGAAAAAGTGCTGGAACCTTTATGCCTAGTCTTAGCTATAGTTATAATCAATTAAAAAATGGAGCAACCAATCAACAACTTAATGCCTTTAATTTTATTTTAAGTGCGGGATATTTACATACGTTTGTAATTAATAAAAAACTATATGCAAGTATTGGTGGTGCACCTGGTGCTGGTGTAGATTTTAATAAGATTATTGTTAAAATAGACGGAGATAAAATAACAGATAACGACACTAATTTTACCCTCAATTTTGATGGACATGTAGGTTTGGGGTATAATTCTAACCAGTGGTTTGGCGGAGGCTTTTTTAGGTTATTAACTACCACTAGAAAAGAAACTACAATCGTAAATTACGATATGTTTAGGACACATTTTCAAGTTTTTATAGGCTATCGTTTTGGTGCTCCAATTTTTTTAAAAAAACAAGCAGACTGGGTAGAGGAGAAGTCACCATTTTAATTAAAACTATCTAAAATTAAAAAAGCCTAACTTAATAAAAAGTTAGGCTTTTTTGTCGGGGTGGCAGGATTCGAACCTGCGGCCTCCACGTCCCAAACGTGGCGCGATAACCGGGCTACGCTACACCCCGAGTAAGTTATCTGGAATTAATTAATTCCTATTTCAATGATGCGGAGAGACAGGGATTCGAACCCTGGGTACCCTTTTGAGGTACGCTTATTTAGCAAACAAGTCCTTTCGGCCACTCAGGCATCTCTCCAATTTAAAAACAACTGTTTGTTATAAATTGCGAGTGCAAATCTACTCCAACAATTCGTATATGCCAAACAAAAATGATGCTTTTTTAAATAAATTTTTAGTGACTTTATTTTCAGACTTTTGTACAGACTAAAATAATTTTCATAGTACTCTCTGTAGTAGTAAAAAACAAATAATCATCACCACCATCACTAATTTTAAGTTTTTTTCTGATATTTGAAACGCTTTCAGGAAAATTACGAGTTGTGATATTTGCTTTCTTTATAATTAGTGACTTTTTAATTTGCTTTTTTTGAAATGGAATAACTTCTTTAATCTCAAACCTTCTTCCTGGAAATTCTATTAAATTGTTGCTTGTGTATAAATGAGTGTGTTGGTGTAATTTATTTATGCAGTATTTAGCAGAAACTAAATCGAATGCCCCACTTTTCATAATTGCAGCATTGGGTTCGTATAAATATTTTTTAGGTGAAGAGTACACTGCTTTTTGTTTTTCATTCCAATTAAACTCGAACCTTTCTTCTGAGTTTTTAGAGAAATTGATAGTTTTAATTAATGGAGACTCAAGGTAATCTTTGTTAATGAGCCATAAGAGTTCTTTTACTTCGTTATTAATAGCAACAATGTGTATTTCTGAAACATACTTTAATTCCTCTAAACCAATGCTTAAGTCAAGCATGGGAGAGGTTTTTACAAGTATCTTTTTACTTTGATCTAATAGGGAGTCTAAATTTTTTGGAAGATTGGGTTCGCAATCTCTTAAAAAGAAAACTTTCCCTTTATTTTCGTGCCTTCTAGAAGGGTCTACATAGATTACATCGTACTTGTTTTTAGATAATTGATGCATTCCGTTTCCTGAAAAACATTTAATATTCGACGTTCCTAAAATCTTAAAATTATACGCAGCAATTTCTGAAAGGGATTTGTTAATCTCGAAATGATGAACCGTTTTAAATTTTTCTGAAAAGAAAAAACTATCCACACCAAAACCACCTGTGATATCTGCTAAGGTTTTTTCGTTGGTTATTGATGCCTTATATGCTGCTGTTTTTTCGGAAGAGGTTTGTTCTAAATTTAACTTTGGTGGGTAATAAATTTGTTCCGTTTTAAACCAAGAAGCTAACTTTTTTTCTATCTTTTTTCTACTTTCTATTTGTTGAATAAGCTCTTGAACAGAAACATTTTTAAATGGGCTGCCAGTAAAAGCCAATTTTGAAATATCATCTTTATGGTTAGTTATAAATCGCTGAACCTCTTTAGTTAATATGTATTTATTTAAAGTAATGCTATATGTTTTTGGTAAGCTTTTGAACGATGGTATTTTCAGATAAAAACTCTTTTAAAATTACCTTTATTACCGTATAAGCAGGTACTGCAATAATCAAACCTACCACTCCAAAAAGAAGTCCAGCAATAGAAATTATTAAGAATATTTCTAATGGATGCGACTTCACACTTTTTGAAAAAATAAAGGGTTGACTAAAGAAATTATCTGCTAATTGGCCAATTAAAAATCCTATTAAAACATAAATTGTTTTTGGAAGCATTACGGTATTAAAATCACTTCCAATAAAATTAGACATCGTTAAAAAGGCCATTAAAACACCGCCAATCATTGGACCAACGTAAGGTATTAAGTTTAACAATGCACATAAAAAAGCTATAACTATAGCATTATCAACTCCAAAAATTAATAGTACAACGGTATAGATAACAAATATGATAAGGATTTGAAAAATAAGCCCTACAAAGTAGCGAGAAAGCAAATCTTTAATCTTATGCATGGATCTTTTTGATCCTTCTTCTTTCCCTGTAGGAACAAAAGTTAGTACTCCTTGTTCAAGTAATTTACTGTCTTTCAATAAGAAAAAAGAAATAAATAAAATTGAGAATATAGAAATACTAAAGCTTCCGAAGCCACTAACTATTGAGTTTAAAAAATTTGGAATCATAGAATAATCTATTTTTGAAAGCAGACTACTCTTATTTAATGAATCGCCAATATCTATTCCTTTTCCTGAAAAATAAGTAATTAATTTATTATCTAAACTTGTTATGGTTTGCTGTAATTCTTTTATATTTAATAAAGACAAGTTATGTCCTTGCTCGGCTATTAAAGGAATAAACAAGCTTATTAAGCCAAAAAGTAACCCAATTAAAATAAATATAGTAACTACTACAGCTAGGGTATTATTAAACTTTAATCTTGCTTTTAAAAACCGAACAATTGGCAGTCCAATTAAAGAAATTATAGCAGCGACAATTATATAAATTATGACTGGCTGTATTTTAAAAAGAAATAATAATAGAAGTCCGACACCAACAATAATACTTAAAGACCGTAAAATTCCGTTTGAAATATCTTTTGAGTTCATTTTATATATAATTTATTTATTAATGTATAAAGTGCAATTGATGTTGCCTGAACCACATTCATACTACTATTTTCTCCAAACATATCAATTTTTATAATAGCATCTGAAATTTGCAACACTTTATTTGAAATTCCTTGTTGTTCATTACCAATAACAAGTACTGTTTTTTGGTTGTTGCCAATTGTGTGTTTTTCTATTGAAATACTCGCATCTGTAATTTCTAAGGAAGTTATTAAATATCCTTCAGATTTAAAATTAGTAAGAGTTTCAAGAATATCAGGTGTTTTAGAATAAGAAACTTTTTTTTGAGTGCTTCTAGCTGTTTTTTGAAGTCGAGAAGAATTTATATTAATTTCTGAATTGTAAAAAACAATTTCTGAAACTCCCAATGCTTCACATAACCTAAATAATGAGCCTATATTCGACGGGCTTTTAACACCGTCGCAAACTAAAATTATCGGAAATATTTTAGAAGTATTCTTTGTAGAATAGTGTGTTAATTGCTTGGACATTAATTTTTAAAAACATAATTAATAATGTTCGCACCCATTCGCAACGCTTTAAGTCGAACTTCCTGCGGGTTGTTATGAACCTCTGGACTTTCCCATCCATCACCTAAATCACTTTCAAACGTATAAAGCAACACCAATCTTCCTTCATTAAAAATCCCGAATGCTTGCGGACGCGTATTATCGTGTTCATGAATTTTTGGAAGTCCCTTCGGAAATTTAAAAGGAGTATTAAAAATAGGGTGGTTTTTAGGTATTTCAATCAATTCTTTGTTTGGAAATATTTTCACCAATTCTTTGCGTAAATATTTATCCATTCCGTAGTTATCATCAATATGAAGAAAGCCACCGCTTAACATGTAATTGTGAAGATTTACGACATCTTCTTCCGAAAAATACACATTTCCATGCCCCGTCATATGTACAAAGGGATAATCAAATAAATCGATACTACTTGGCGTTACCACTTGGGATTTTTTACTAATAGTTGTATTGATGTTTTCATTACAAAATTTAATTAAATTAGGTAAAGATGTTGGGTTTGCATACCAATCGCCACCACCGCCATATTGTAAAACAGCAATTTCTTGGGCAGAAACAGATATCGATAATAACAGAAAAATTAAAATTGAAACAAGTTTGTTCATAGAATTCAAAAATACAATTCTTTTTATTTTAAGAATTAAAAAAATACTATTTTTATGATTACGGTTTTGGTATAGAAAAAGTTGTTACACAGAGATGCTTAGAGAAATCACAGAGTTATTCGGTTTGATTTGTTAGTTTGTTAATTCGTAAAAATTCACATCCAATATATTCCCGCAAGCATTTGTGGTAACAGTGTTCCCGAAGCGTCGGGAGTGTCTCTTTTTATTTGTATAACAGCTAATCTTAAAAAATCTAATTCTCATTAATAAAAGCAACACTATGGCAAGCAACAATAGCTGCGGTTTCGGTTCTTAATCTACTATTTCCTAAGCTAACAGGAACGAATCCATTTTCTAAGGCAACTTGAATCTCATTGACAGAAAAATCTCCCTCAGGCCCAATTAGCAGTGTCGTGGATTGCCCTTTATTTAAAATATTTTTTAATGTTTTCTTATCTGTTTCTTCGCAATGAGCGATTAACTTCTGGTTTGAATTTTCTGTTTGATTCTTTAAAAAATCCTTAATCGATACAGCTTCATTAATTTTTGGAAGGTAAGCGTGTAAAGATTGTTTCATCGCACTTTGAATTTTCTTCTCAAAGCGTTCTAATTTAACGACTTTTCGTTCGCTATGTTCACAAATTATAGGTGTGATTTCTGAAACACCAATCTCGGTAGCTTTTTCTAAAAACCATTCGTACCGATCGTTTAATTTTGTTGGAGCCACCGCCAAATGCAAATAATAGGGAAGGGGTTCTTTGTTTTCTACAGAAATAACTTTTGCAACACAGTGTTTTGGATTGGTTTGCAATAGTTCTACT
>CAZIMW010000144.1:0-6977 GCA_964540425.1 uncultured Flavobacterium sp. | reverse complement strand
ACTTTTTTTTCACGGAGGATTATTCCTTTATCCACACAAATAAGGGTAGAACCATTAAAACTACCAAAGGCTCTGTTGACCGTTCTTTTCTAACTTTTAATTTTAAAATATTTAACCCTTAATATGGCTTCTGTTTTAAAGTATGAAATTAGTATTATTTTTTAATAACTTAGCAAAACAATTTTATTCTATGGTTTTCAAAAATATGTTCTTTGTATTGCTTTTGTTTTCTTCGATGGTTTTTTCTCAAACAAGCCCATCTAAAACAGAAATAGATTCAGTAAAATTAAAAGTGCAAAAAATAACAAGAACAGATTTCCCCGTTATTTTAAATACAGATACATTATTCTTTTTAAACAACGCTATTTCTAATTATCCAGCAGAAATAAGAGCGTTGAATATTTCTGAAAAACTCCAAAAATTAAAGGATAAATACAATCCATTAGTTGATAGTTTATATTCTACAAACAAATCAAACTATTTTGAAATAAAACTAAATGATGAAATTCTTTTTATCGCTACACAAAATGAAGCAGATGCAATAAATATTCCTCTAAATGTATTGGCAGAATATCGTTTAAACGCAACTTTAAAATCTTTTAATAAGAAACTAAATATTGGTCTTAAACAAAAAGCTATTAACTTAGGATTATTCATTTTAACCCTTATTGGTCTTATCATAATAGTTAAACTAATTAATTTTATTTTTAAAAAGCTTACTATAAATCTTTCAAAAATTGAACAGAAATTTTTAAAGAAGAATGGTTATATTATAAAGTATTTTATTCCGAAGAAAACAGCGAATATCTTTGTGTTCGTTGCAAATATAATTCGAATTGCATTACTTGTTATTTTATTTATTGTGTATTCGCCATTTATGTTTAGTTTTTTCCCTTGGGCAGAAAATATAGTAGTTTTATTTTATGATTATATTTCTACACCCGTAAAATTTATTTTTTATGGATTTGTAGATTTTATTCCTTCATTATTCTTTATAATTATTATAGCATATTTTGCTCGGTATATAGTGAGAGTAGGAAAGGAGATTGCTATGGATATTGACAAGGGAAAATTAGAGTTTGATAACTTTCATAAAGATTGGGCAATGCCTACAGAGAAAATATTTAGTGTAATAATTTATGCTATGGCGTTGATATTAATCTTCCCATATATTCCTGGTTCAGGATCTTCAGCATTTCAAGGGGTTTCCATATTTATCGGAGCTATTATATCTTTTGGTTCAACTTCGGCTATTTCTAATATTATTGCAGGAATTGTAATAACTTATATGCGACCTTTTCAGATTGGTGATCGGGTAAAAATTAACGATATAGTTGGCGACATTACCGATAAAACAATTTTAGTTACCCATTTGATAACCACCAAAAATGAAAATGTTACCATTCCAAATGCTAATATTTTATTGGGAACGATTACAAACTATTCAAATACGGAAGATAAAAATATAATTTTGCACACAACAGTAACTCTCGGTTATGATTTACCCTGGGAAACCGCAGAAAAGTTATTATTGGCAGCAGCTAATAATACACAATTAATCGAAAAAGAACCCGCACCATTTGTGCTTCAGAAAAGCTTGGACGATTATTATGTTTCGTATGAGTTGAATGCTTATACACAGTATTCTAAAAAAATGCCTTTTATTTATTCTGAAATGCATAAAAATATTCTCAATATCTTTAATGATGCTGGAGTAGAAATTTTATCTCCTGCGTATATGGCTGCTCGTGATGGCACATTAACAACGGTACCTAGTAAATTGAAGCCAGAAGATAAAAGTCCGTTATCAAAAATTGTAGATCATCTTACGGGTAGGAATCAAGAGGTAATTATTTCGAAACCTAAAGAGGAAGACTGATGTTCTTTTCAAAAAAATAATATGAGATTAGGCTTACTATTTTGTATTCTACCAATTTATTTATTTGCTCAACAAAACGATCAAGTTGAAATTAGCGGGATTATAAGAGAAGTAGAAATAGGTAATATTGAAGGAGTAACCATCTACAATTTAACAACACAAAAAGGGACTGTATCAAATTCAGTAGGACAATTTTTAATCAATGTTTCTTTAAATGATAGTTTGCAAATTTCCGCCGTACAATTTGATCCTAAATTACTTATAGTAAATGAAGATGTAATCAATTCCATAAACATTACTATAAATTTGAATTCAAAATTAAATGAATTAGGTGAAGTAATTGTTCAAAAAAACAAAATGGGACAAGGATTAGATTTATCGTATGAAACACTCGAATTTGAATATGAATTTTCTGCTGACTCTCAAACTTCAATAAAGGGAAATAAAGCTGCCGAAGCATTAAACGACCGAACACTTAAAAACGGGCTTAATTTTATTGAATTATTTAAACTATTATTACCTCAAAAAAAAGAGCCAATTCGAGAAATTAATAATGAAAAAGAAAATTTATTCTATGCTTTTAAACAAACTATTACAAATTCATACATTTCAGAAACCTTTATAATTCCTTTAGAAAAAGTGGACGATTTTATTTACTTTATGGTAGATAATGGATTAAATAAAGAGCTGCTAAAAAAAGGAAATGATATTTTACTATTAGATTTTATAAATAAACAAAGTTTATTATACAAATAGATAGTGTTTTCAATATCAGATTTAGCTTTCTTTTTAGAATATGATAAGGGCAATTTTTTAATATTTTTGTTTTAATAGATTAATTATTAGGAGGATTATTATATATTTGAATTTATTAATCTAAAAAACACAATTTAAGTAAACTAATGGCAAAATCGCAACAGACATTTAACAAAAGTGAAAAAGAGAAAAAACGTTTAAAAAAACGTGAGGACAAACGAAAAAAAATGGAAGCTCGTAAGGCTTTAGCTAAAGAAACAGGTAAAAAAGGAATTGAATTTGCTTATGTAGATCATTTCGGAAATTTAACCGATACGCCTCCAGATCCATCTCAAAAGTTTGAAGCTGATGCAGACGATATTAACGTTAGTGTACCTAAAACATTAGAAAGTGATCGAGTAGAAATTGATCCGGTTAGAAAAGGAATAGTTTCATTTTTTGACACCTCTAAAGGTTTTGGTTTTATTATAGATTCTGAAAATAAAGAAAAATATTTTTGCCACGTTAGTGGTTTAATTGATGAAATTACCGAAGGTAACAGTGTTTCTTTTGAATTAGAAAAAGGAATGAAAGGTATGAACGCCGTTAGGGTTAAGTTGGTTAAATAGATTGTTATTTACACACTTTGTAAGTTATTAATAATAACAATAATCTAAAAAGTGTGTAAATACATATAATTATTTAGGATTTTCAACTCCTAATTTCTTCAGCATTTCTATCGCATTAAAATTATTAGGATTCAATTCTAAAGATATTTTGTAGTTTTTAATAGCTTCTTCATTTTTTCCTAAGGTCATTAATGCCTCAGCATAGCTATCGTATGGATTATCTCTATCTGGAAAAACTTCGGTACTTAATTTGAATATTTCAACAGCAAATTCGGCATTTACGGCGTGTAAATATTTATAGCCAGCTACAATTAATTCTTGTTCAGAAACATAATAATCGTCCAAATCTTTATGTTCTTTGTAGAATAGTATTCCTTTTTCAATACCTTCTTTTTCAATTTCTTTTTTCATAAACATCGCTAAGGGTTTTAATGGAAAATCATAGGACTCATTATTTAAAATTCCTGTAATAGCAGTTGTCATAGCATTTAAGAAAGCACGTCCTGTATTATTAAAAAATACAATGGAAGAATTGCTAGAAGGTATTCTTGTAAACAAAGCGGTGAAAGCTCTCATTGAACCACTATGCCCAATTGTTTCAACGGTTTCTGAAGTATTCCCGATTGGCTTATCCTTAATTTCCCAACCATAACCATAAAATCCGCCATAAGCTGGATCTGAAATATGCTTAGTAAACAGTAAATTTTCATACTTTTTTGGAAATAATTTTTCAGTATATAAAGCTTGGTCTAAAAGAAACATATCTTCTACCGTTGAGTATATATTGCCAACCCCCGTTATTGCAGACATATCGCCAAAATCGTCATTAAAATAATCTCCAAAGCCTTTAAAATAGCCGTAAGCTCGGTTTTTAATAATAGATCTATGTTTATCTACACCCGTATTTTTCATGCCAATTGGATCTAAGATATTTTCTTGTAAAACAGTTTCGTATGATTTTTCTGAAACAGTTTCAATAATTAAAGCCAAGGTATGGTAACCGGTATTGCTATATGCAAATTTTTCTCCTGGCTCAAACTCAAGTGGAAGTGCTGAATATTGCTGAACGACTTCTTCTGTACGATATCTATCTGGATATTTATTTTTAGTCAGCTCCGAATCATAATCCCTTGTAGTTCCAGAAGTATGGGTAAGTAAATGATGTATGGTAATTCGATCTCCATTATTTTTAGGGTAATCTGGTAAATAGGTTGAAATGGGCTTATGTAAATAGAGTTTTCCTTCAGCCACCAATTGCATAATAAGCAATGCTGTAAAAGGTTTTGTAATGGAAGCTATTCTAAATTTCGTATCTGTTTGGTTGGGGATATCCCATTCCAGATTAGCATACCCAAATCCTTTTTTGAAGATAACTTCACCTTCGTGAGAAACTAAAACGGAACCATTAAAGCCTCCATATTCTGAATATAACCCTACGATTTCTTCAATTTTTTCGGCTTTAGTAGCTTCATTTGTTTTTTCCTTTTTTGGCTGATTACAAGAAATACTTACATTGGTTATTAGCAATAGTAAACTAAATAGGAACGTTTTTTTAACTGTTTTTTTATAATTAATCATATATATATATTATTAAAATAATTATTAATTTTCAGTTAACATTTTGGCTCTACAAACATCATTTTCCCATCTTTATAGGATATTGAAAATGGAATCTGCTCTAAAGTACAACGAGGTTCTATGGTAAATTGAAGTCTTCCAAATACTTTAAAATCTTCTTGTGTTTTTATATTTAATTGTTGTCGATACATGGTATTTACTTTTACCCATTTTACAAATTGAGGGCCAAATTTATCGTACGTATCTTCTGCTTGTGGAGTTTCTGTGATATCTCCTTTAAAATCTATGTTATTAGTAGTGCCTAAACTCAAGTTAAATTTTCCTGAAAATTCTTTGTCTTCAAAAGGAGAAATGAATTCAGAATTATTATGTAATTCCATAGAAATCACTAAAAAATGTTCCTTATCTTTTGTTTCCTCTAATTCAAAATGAAGGGTATATTCACTATCATTTATGGTGAATTCTGTGAATGTTTCAGGCTGGACAGTAGCAATATTGATAAATGATTTTACTGATTGCTGACTTGTACTAATAGTAATACTTAATAATACGAATGTGATTGTTGTTAATTTGTTCATTTTTTGATTGTTTTTAATTGTTTTTAATTGTGATGTAAAACTAAGTCAACAAGTAAATAAATATGTCAAAAAAATGTAAAAGAAGTGTCAACACTTGTAAAATGTCAATTAATTGTATGTTATTTGTTGTTATGAGTGCCTAAAGATTAAAGTATTTAAAGTTATACTTAAACAAATATTATTCACTTATACAATTAATTATTTATGAATAAAAGAATTGTTTTTTCGGTTATAGGATTGGTCTTTATCTTGTTTTGTATTTGGTTTTTTGTAGATGCCAAAGTAGAAAGTGATGATTTTTCAGAAAAAGTAAAAGTAAGTTTACGTGAGGTTGGGCATCAATTATTACTTTCTAATCAAGATTCAACTTCCTTGGTCTTACCTGTTATTAAATTGACTGAGTCTAAGTACCAACTTAAATTTGAGAATGCAATTTCGTTTGAACCAAGTTTCTTGGTGGCTACCGTAAAAAAGACGTTTCAGAATTCTGGTATTTCCAATTCTTATTTTGTTGAAGTATCACCTTGTGACCTTACCGAAGTTTCTTATAGTTATGAAATGAAAAACTTACAAGGAAAGAGTATCATTCCTTGTAGGGGTAGAGTATTAACTAAAAACTGCTATACAATTGATGTGAAATTTACAGATAAAAAGGCAGCTGCAAATAATATTACCTATTTATATATACTTGCTATTATGGCTTTTATTGGATTTCAATTTCTGTTTTTTAAGAAGAAACAACCGAAAACTATTGCTGCTAATTCATCTAACAAAGAAGTTTCATCTGAAAAATACAAACCTTTAGGAATTTTTCGTTTTTATCCAAGTCAAAATAAGTTAGTAAAAGAAGCAGATGAAATCAGCCTTTCCAAAAAAGAATGTGAATTATTAGCTATTTTTATTGAAAAACCCAATCAAATTATCAAGCGAGAAGAATTGATGAAGCGAGTTTGGGAAGATAACGGCGTTATTGTTGGTAGAAGTTTGGATACCTATATTTCAAAACTTCGGAAAAAACTAAAAGATGATACTTCTATTAAAATCACCAATATTCACGGGGTTGGATATAAGTTGGAGGTTTGAAAATTTGGGAGCAAGGGTTTATAACAATTGGATAACTCACCATAAAAATTTTTGACAATAAACTGACTTAAAGTAGAGAACTAAACACTATATAACACCCTTAAATTAGGAGTAATAAAAAACCTGTGAGTTAATTGAATAACTCACAGGTTAAAACTGTCAACCCTTTTTTAGATGACTCAATTAATTTTATTTATTTTGCCAAACTGATTTTCCAGCAACATTATATAATTTTAATACACCATCATTCTCTAAAACTAATTTAACAGGTTTGAAAGAAGATTTTTTCCATTTAGGATTAAAAAATCCAGTTGTTTCTGAATTCCATTTTGCAGCATTTGCTCCGTCATATACTACTAAATTCCCATCTGTTTGCATAATTAATTTTGCGCCTTTAAATCCGTGCGCCATAGAACACCATTTAAAACCATTTTTAACTGAATAGATACATAAATTTCCATCTGTTTGCATAACTAGATAATAAGCACCATTTTC
>CAZIMW010000143.1:0-7095 GCA_964540425.1 uncultured Flavobacterium sp. | reverse complement strand
GTTGACATTGCAACAAACAAAACTAAAATTCCAATTAATTTTTTCATATGTTTAAATTTTATTTTTTATCGGTAACATATGTGTTCGCTATTAATTTGTCTTTTGTACGATAAAAATATAACAAGCTCGGTTCATAAATATAAATTTTTATGGTTAATAATGGGCTAAAGACAAAAAAAAAAAAACCACAAAAGCAAATTATTTGGTAATTAATTTAAAAAAATTAGTTTTTATCGTAGGATTTCATTTCTTGAATTGCGGTGTTGTACATAGCATTTAAAGCTTTTCTTTTGATTTTTTTACCTGTTGTGGGTTTTATTACCCAAACATCATCGTCCCAATTAATAGTATCTGCTGTATAAGTTGTTTTACCGCCAAGAACAATTTCTAAAATTAACCCAGGCAAACCAGCATAGCCTTGTGGTCCAAATTGATACGGTATTTCTGGGCAATACCAAGCAGTAATTACAACAGGATTGCCTCCTTCTCTGTTATGGGTTGCTTTATAACAAGTGTAACCTAAAATTGTTTTTGTTTCATTAATTAATTTCCAGTTAAATTGTTTGGGAGGTTCTATTATTAAAAATAAGGTATTAAAAGACTCGCGTTGCTCAATAAATTGTATTGAATCTACATAAAAACTTGTTTTTTCTACTACTTTTTGCATTGGATTTATTTTTCCAGAAAGCTCTAATTTCTTAATTGTTTCGAACAATGAAGCATGATTAACAACCTCTAGTTTGTATTTTACAGCTTCCATATACTTTTTCTTCTGTAACCTAGTGTTTAATCTTGTAGGTTCTAAATCGTAATCAAAATTAGCCAACGTAGTACTGTATGTTACGGTAAAGCTATTATGGTTTTGTGAAAATAAAAGGTTTATAGGTATTAATAATAGTAGTATTATTGTAATAAGTAGTTTTTTCATCTTATAAAGATAATAGAAATTGGCTTATAATTTGGATTTAACATCCCCTTAAACAATAACCAACAAAATTTTACGATATTTGTAACATGACAACTATTCGTTGGAAATACACACTACTCGATATTAAGTTTCTAAATAAAAGAAACCCAGAATAAACGCCCCATAATTTTCAGTTATTTATTTTAATTAATTTAAAAAAAAATTATGCCACGTTATCATACACTCGGTAAAATACCACCAAAAAGACACACCACTTTTAAAAAGCCAGACGGATCTTTGTACCAAGAAGAATTGTTCGGAACTGCTGGTTTTGCGGGAATGTCTTCCTTAATTTATCATATATATCCGCCAACCGTAGTTTCCGAAATTAAAAATTTAGGGTCGGTTGCTCCAAAAATTGCGGTAGATAAAAATATGAAAGCCTTAAGTTTTAAAGGATTTTCATTACCACCAGAAGAAGATTATTTAGACAGCCGAAAAACACTTTTTGCTAACAACGACTTACATATTGGTTTGGCAGCTCCTAAGGCTTTTTCAAAAGATTACTTCTATAGAAATAGCGATGCAGACGAAATGCTTTTCATTCATATCGGAAGCGGAACCTTACGAACCATGTTCGGGAATCTCGATTTTAAATACGGAGATTACCTTATTATCCCTAGAGGAATTACCTATCAAATAGATTTTGATACGGAGGAAAACCGAATACTTTATATTGAATCGTTTAGCCCAATTTTTTCGCCCAAACGCTATCGGAATAATTTTGGTCAGTTTTTAGAACATTCCCCATTCTGCGAACGTGATTTTAGATTACCAAAAGATTTAAAAACCCACGATGAAAAAGGAGAGTTTAAAGTACTTTCAAAAAAACAAGGAGTACTTTGGGAATATACCCATAAAAATCACCCTTTTGATGTGGTTGGTTGGGATGGATTTCATTATCCGTATGCGTTTTCAATTCACGATTTCGAACCTATAACAGGACGTATTCATATGCCGCCTCCAATCCATCAACAATGGGAAGCAGCAGGTTTTGTGGTATGTAGTTTTGTTCCAAGAATGTACGATTATCATCCAGATTCAATACCAGCACCATACCATCATAGCAATATAGATTCAGAAGAATTATTATACTATGTAGATGGTGATTTTATGAGCCGAAACAATATAGATAAAGGACAAATAACCTTACATCCAGGAGGAATTCCTCATGGGCCACATCCAGGTGCCATTGAGAAAAGCGTAGGAAAAAAACAAACAGGTGAGTTAGCCGTAATGATAGACCCTTTTAATCCTTTAATGATTACTGAAGAAGCGATGAAATTAGAAGTGGACGATTATTATAAGAGCTGGATTGTTTGACGACATACCACTGTATGACTTACGACATACAATAAATTTAAGGAAACATTAAAAAACAGAATTAAAAAATTATGATTTACAACGTTATGATAAAGTTTAACATTAACAAGTCATAAGTCATAAGTCGTACTGTCGTAAATCCTAAAACAAAAAGATGAAACATAACTTTAAAAAATTGACTATTTGGCAAGAGGGAATAGCGTTGGTTATTGAAACATATCAAATAACCAAAACGTTTCCTTCAGAAGAAAAATTTGGTTTGTCAAGTCAGTTAAATAGATGTTCTGTTTCTATTCCTTCAAATATTGCAGAAGGAACAAGTAAGAGTTCAGAAAAGCATTTTAAAAATTATTTAGAAACCGCTTTAGGATCTTCATTTGAATGGGAAACACAACTAATAATTGCTTTCAAAATAGGTTATATAACCGAAAGTAAATTTAAAGAATTAGAAAACAAAATAAACAAAACACAAAACATGATTTATAACTTTATGACGAAACTTACCAATTAACAGTCGTAAGTCTTATGTCATCAAGTCGTAAATCCTTAAACAACATATTATGAGTAAAAAAGAAGTAAAATCAGTAAATTACGGTTTAGAAAAAATATTTGAAGGAGCGCAAGATTTCTTGCCATTATTAGGAACAGATTATGTAGAATTCTACGTAGGAAACGCCAAACAATCTGCACATTTTTATAAAACAGCATTTGGATTTCAATCCTATGCTTATAAAGGACTAGAAACGGGTTCAAAAGACAGTGTAAGTTATGCCTTAAAACAAGATAAAATTATTTTAATATTAACAACACCTCTTAACAGTAAATCTCCAATTAACGATCATTTAGTAAAACATGGTGACGGAGTAAAAGTAATCGCTTTATGGGTAGAAGATGCAAAAAAATCGTACGAAGAAACCATGAAAAGAGGAGCTAAATCTTATATGAAACCAGTGGTCGAAAAAGATGAATTTGGGGAAGTAATAAGAGCAGGAATTTACACCTATGGTGAAACAGTACATATGTTTGTAGAACGTAAAAACTATAAAGGTAATTTTTTACCAAGTTTTGTTCCTTGGAAGTCAGACTATAATCCAGAACCAGTTGGTTTAAAATACATCGATCATATGGTAGGAAACGTAGGTTGGGGGCAAATGAATAAATGGGTAAAATGGTATGAAGATGTAATGGGATTTGTTAACTTCTTGTCTTTTGACGACAAACAAATACATACAGAATATTCCGCTTTAATGAGTAAGGTAATGAGTAATGGAAATGGACGTATTAAATTTCCTATCAATGAGCCTGCAAAAGCGGCTAAGAAATCTCAAATTGAAGAATATTTAGATTTTTATGAAGATTCTGGAGTACAGCATTTAGCCTTAACAACCGATGATATTGTGAAAACAGTAGCTCAGTTAAAAGCTAGAGGAATAGAGTTTTTACCACCACCACCACAATCCTATTATGACGAAATTCCTGCTAGATTAGGAGTTCATATGGATATTATGAAGGAAGATATTAAGGAGCTTCAAAAACTTTCTATTTTAGTAGATGCAGATGAAGATGGTTATTTATTGCAAATATTTACAAAACCTATTGAAGACAGACCCACTTTATTTTTCGAGATTATTCAAAGAATGGGAGCTAAAGGTTTTGGAGCAGGTAACTTTAAAGCACTCTTCGAATCTATTGAAAGAGAGCAAGCAAAAAGAGGAACTTTATAATAAATTTTTTTGATACGATGACTCTAAGACATCGCATCATTTTTAAAACTTGCATGAAAAAACTAATTACGATACTTTTAATCTTTCAAGTATCCTTGCTTTCTGCTCAGCAAAAAGCGTATGGTGACGGAGAGTGGCTAAAATTTAGAATTCATTATGGATTGTTAACCGCAGGCACAGCAACATTAGAGGTAGAAAAAAAATATTTAGGCGATAAGGAAGTGTTTCATATTAAAGGCTTTGGAGAAACTATTGGAATGACTAGTTGGTTTTTTCCTGTAGAAGATACTTACCAATCCTATGTCGATGTTGAAAAAGATATACCGTATAAATTTATTAGAAAAATTAACGAAGGCGGTCATACCAAGGACATCATCATAGAGTTTAATCACGACACCCATTTAGCACTTATAAGAAACTTAAAACACGATACCGAAAAAACGGTTTCGTTTCCTAAAGGAGCGCAAGATATGGTTTCTTCATTTTACTATTTACGAAATAATTTAGATGCTTCAGCTATTAAAGTGAATGACGAAATTGAATTGGATATGTTCTTCGATAAAGAAAACTATAAATTTAAATTAAAGTTTTTAGGAAGAGAAACTATCGATACTGAATTTGGAAAAGTACCTTGTTTAATTTTTAGACCTTATGTACAATCGGGAAGAGTTTTCAAAGAAAAAGAAAGTTTAACGCTTTGGGTGAGCGATGATGAAAACAGAATCCCATTAGTAATACAAGCAGACTTGACGGTAGGGTCTTTAAAAGCTACCTTAATAGAGTTTAAAGGATTGTCACATTTTTTTAAAATAAAAGTAGATTAAAATGGAGAGTAAAAGAGAAGAATTACTAAAACAATTAGAAAATAAATACAACGGAATTGGTCAAGATTTAGACACACATTTAGAAGGGTTATTGTATGCAGAACCTATGACCTATTGGGATTTTGCACAAGTAGATGCTTTGCTAAGTTTACAAACAAAAAGAACCACACTTCCCGATGAAATGATATTTATAATGTATCATCAAGTAAACGAACTGTTGTTTAAAATGATTCTTTGGGAAATAGAACAGGTCTCACATCATAAAAATTTAACTGCTGAATTTTTCTCTTCAAGATTAATGCGTATAAGCCGATATTTTGATATGTTAACCTCTTCATTTGCAATTATGCAAGAAGGAATGGATGTAGATCAATATTTAAAATTCAGAAATACATTAACGCCTGCAAGTGGCTTTCAGAGCGCACAATACCGAAAAATAGAATTTGCCTCTACCGATTTAATCAATCTCATAGACGCTCGTTTCAGAAAAACTATCGACAGAAACACACCATACGAACACGCCTTAGACCATTTATACTGGCAAGCCGCAGGAAAAGACTTCAAAACAGGTAAAAAAAGTTATATGTTAGCATCTTTTGAAGCAAAATATAAAAACGAATTTATTGCTTTTACACAAGAATATAATACCATAAATTTGTATGCGAAATTCAAAGAACTTCCAGCTGAAGTTCAAGAAAATACTGAGCTTATTAAAGCGATGCGACATTACGATTATACAGTAAATATTACTTGGGTAATGGCTCATTATAAAGCGGCAAATCATTATTTATCTGAAGGAAAAGACGACGGAGAAGAAATTGAAGCAACTGGAGGAAGCGACTGGAAAAAGTACATGCATCCAAAATACCAAAGAAGAATATTTTTTCCAGAACTTTGGTCAGAACAAGAGTTGAAAGACTGGGGAACAAACGTTTAATGATGCAATTCGCCTAACCTACAAAAAAAAATTCCTGATTTTGAAAAAATTAGCACTAATTATCCCCGCAATTTTATTGATTTTTTCCTGCGAAAAGGAAATTAAAGAAATAGAAGTCATACCAATTATTGAAGTTGTAAAAGCAAATTTCGAATATGGCTACGATTTAAATGAGTTTAATGTAATTCGTGACACCATCCGTTCTGGGAATACTTTTGGCGGGATTTTAGATGCAAACCATGTATCTCAAGGTAAAATTTACGAGGTGGTTTCAAAAATTAAAGATAGCTTCGATGTTAGAAGAGTAAAAGTCGGCAATCCCTATGTTTTATTAAACTCAAAAGATAGTATTAATAAAACAGAGGTCTTTATTTACGAAAAAAATAAGATAGATTTTGCAGTGATAGACCTAAGAGATTGTGTGACTTCTTATAGTGATAAAAAACCAGTAACTTATGCTGAAAAAACGGCAAGAGGAGTAATTACAAGTTCACTTTCTCAAACCATGGAAGAACAGCATTTAAGTCCGAATATGACCGACCAATTAGCAACCATTTACGCTTGGACGATTGACTTTTTTAGGCTTCAACCAGGAGATCGTTTTAAAGTAGTTTATACAGAAAAATACATTAACGATACAATTCCAGCTGGTTTAGGAGAAATTAAAGCAGTAATGTTTGAGCATAGAGGAAAGCCCATTTATGCTTTTAGTTTTATTGGGGACTCTATTATGGGAGTCACTGATTATTACGATGATGAAGCAAATAATTTACGTCGTGCATTTTTAAAAGCCCCCGTAAAATTTAGCCGAATTTCATCAAGATATAATTTAAAAAGAAGAATAAAGTTCTATGGAAATAGAGTTCGTCCACATAAAGGAACCGATTTTGCTGCACCAATAGGAACACCAATTTTAGCCACTGCAGATGGGGTAGTGACGAAATCTGAACGAAGAGGCGGTAATGGTAAATATGTAAAAATCCGTCATAATGGAACTTACGAAACCCAATACCTTCATATGAAAGCTCAAAATGTAAAAAAAGGGCAACATGTTAGGCAAGGAGATGTAATTGGTTGGATAGGAATGACAGGAAATACTGGTGGACCTCACGTATGTTATCGCTTTTGGAAAAATGGAAAGCAAGTAGATCCATTTAAACAAGATTTACCGCTTTCAAAACCTCTTAAAGAAAAATATCAAGACACTTATTTTGATCATATTGCTCCTTTAAAAAGACAATTAGATAAAATCTCATTTTAACTTTTTTTTTGTTTATAAGTGTGTTAACAATAAGTTAACATGTCAAGGCGTTAATTATC